>NZ_JBEOUW010000001.1:0-400499 GCF_040303045.1 Kitasatospora sp. NPDC096140 | reverse complement strand
ATCGAGCTGGGTGAGGTGCAGGCCGCGGTCGTCGCGCATGAGCTGGTGGCTCGGGCTGCGGTGGTGGTGCGGGAGGACGAGCCGGGGGACAAGCGTCTGGTGGCGTATGTCGTCACCGCCGATGGCCAGGATCCGCACGGTGTGCGGGAGTTCGTGGCACACCGCCTGCCGGAGTACATGGTCCCCTCCGCGTTCGTCGTCCTGGACGCGCTGCCGTTGACGGTGAACGGGAAGCTGGATCGTCGTGCGCTGCCGGCGCCGGAGTACGGTCCGGAGCAGGCCGGGGGCCGGGCGCCGCGGTCGCCGCGTGAGGAGGTGCTGTGCGGGCTGTTCGCGCAGACCCTGGGCGTGGAGTCGGTGTCGATCGACGACGACTTCTTCCGCTTCGGCGGCCACTCCCTGCTCGCGACCCGGCTGGTCAGCCGCATCCGCGCCGTCCTGGACGTCGAGTTGGGTGTCCGGCAGCTGTTCGACACCCCCACCGTCGCCGGCCTGTCGGAGGTCATCGAGAGGGCGGACGGCAGTGTCCGTCCCGCGCTCACCGCCGCCGTCCCGCGCCCGGAGCGGATCCCGCTCTCCTACGCGCAGCAGCGGCTCTGGTTCCTCAATCAGTTCGAGGGGCCGAACGCCACCTACAACATCCCGGTGGCGCTGCGGCTTTCCGGTTCGCTGGACCGGGAGGCGCTGCGCGAGGCCCTGGCCGACGTCGTCGCCCGCCACGAGAGCCTGCGCACCGCCTTCGCGGAGGACGCCGATGGCGCGTACCAGGTCGTCAAGCCGGCGGACGAGGTCGATTTCGAGCTGCCCGTCGTGACGGCGGCCCCGGGCGAGGTCGAATCGCGACTGCGCGAAGCCGCCCGCCGAGGCTTCGACCTGTCGGTCGACTCGGGTGAACTCCCCCTGCGCGCCACGCTGTTCGCCGTCTCCGCGGACGAGCACGTGCTCCTTCTGCTCCTGCACCACATCGTGAGTGACGCGTGGTCGCGTGGTCCGCTGGCGCGGAACCTGACGGCGGCCTACGCGGCGCGGGTGGCGGGGGAGGCGCCGGACTGGCAGGCGCTGCCGGTGCAGTACGCCGATTACAGCCTGTGGCAGCGGGAGGCGCTCGGTTCGGAGGACGAGCCGGGTAGTGAGATCTCGCGTCAGCTGGCTTACTGGAAGGGTGCTCTGGCGGGTCTGCCGGATCAGTTGGAGCTGCCGTTCGACCGGCCGCGGCCGGCGGTGGCCTCGTACCGGGGTGAGCGGATTCCGTTCGAGGTGCCGGGCGACTTGTACGGGCGGGTCGTGGCGCTGGCGCGGGAGACGCAGTCGAGTCCGTTCATGGTGCTGCAGGCGGCGCTGGCCGCGCTGCTGACGCGGTTGGGTGCGGGTGAGGACGTGCCGATCGGCACGCCGATCGCGGGCCGGACCGACGACGCCCTCGACCAGCTCATCGGCGTCTTCATCAACACCCTCGTCCTGCGCACCGACACCTCGGGCCGGCCCTCCGCCCGTACGCTCATCGACCGGGTCCGGACCGGGAACCTGGCCGCCTACGCGCACCAGGACCTGCCGTTCGAGCGGCTGGTCGAGGCGGTGAACCCGGAGCGTTCGCTCGCCCGGCACCCGTTGTTCCAGGTGCTGCTGGCGTTCAACAACACCGACGAGGCCGCGATCGACCGGAGCGCGCAGCACCTGCCGGGCCTCACCGTCTCCCGGGCCGTCGCCGACACGGGCGTGGGCAAGTTCGACCTGTCCTTCGCCTTTGCGGACGGGTCGGAGGCGGACGGTGCGCTGAGCGGCGTGCTGGAGTACAGCACCGACCTCTTCGACCGCGCCAATGTAGAGGCCCTCGGCGCGCGCTACCTGCGACTGCTCCACGGCATGGTGGAAGCCCCGGACGCTCCGCTCGACCTGATCGATCTCCTCGATGAGGTCGAGGCGGGTCTGGTGGTGGAGGGGTGGAACGAGACGGCGTGTGAGGTGCCGGGTCGTTCGGTGGTGGAGTTGTTCGCGGAGCGGGTGGCGGTGTCGCCGGATGCGGTGGCAGTCGTTTCCGGCGAACTTTCCCTCTCCTACGCTGAGTTGGATGCGCGGGCGGAGCGGCTGGCGGGCCTGTTGGTGGCTCGTGGTGTGGTGGCCGAGCGGTTCGTGGCGGTGGCGTTGCCGAGGTCGGTGGACCTGGTGGTGGCGTTGTTGGCGGTGTGGAAGGCGGGGGCGGCGTATCTGCCGCTGGACACGGAGTATCCGGCGGACCGGCTGGCGTTCATGCTGGCCGACGCGGATCCGGTGCTGGTACTGACCACGACCGAACTGCTCGCCGAGCTGCCCGAGTTGGCGGTCGACTATCTGCTTCTGGATGTTCCGGAGACGGCCGAGGCGCTTGTCGCGCCGATCGACGGCGGTGTGCTGCCGGCCGTGTCCTCGGTGCCGATGGGTTCGGCGTCGGCGTATGTGATCTATACGTCGGGGTCGACGGGGCTGCCGAAGGGTGTGGTGGTTCCGCAGGGTGCGTTGGTGAACTTCGTTGCTGCGATGGGTGATCGGTTCGGTCTGGGGGTGGGGGATCGGTTGTTGGCGGTGACGACGGTCGGTTTCGACATCGCGGGGCTGGAGTTGTTCGTGCCGTTGGTGAGTGGCGCGGCGGTGGTGGTGGCTGCTCGGGATGTGGTGCGGGATCCGGTGGCGTTGTGTGCGCTGGTGCGCTCGTCGGGTGCGTCGGTGATGCAGGCGACGCCGAGTCTGTGGCGGGCGGTGTTGACGCAGGACGCTTCGGTGGTGGAGCGGCTGCGGGTGTTGGTGGGTGGTGAGGCTCTGCCGTCGGATCTGGCGGTGGAGTTGGCTGCTCGTGCGGTGTCGGTGGCGAACATGTACGGGCCGACGGAGACCACGGTGTGGTCGACGGTGTGGGATGTGGTCGGGGATGTGGCGGGTTCGCCGCGGATCGGCCGTCCGATCGCGAACACCCGGGTGTATGTGCTGGACGGTGGTCTGCGTCCGGTTCCGGCGGGTGTGCCGGGTGAGTTGTACATCGCGGGTGAGGGTGTGGTGCGGGGGTACTGGCGTCGGCCGGAGCTGACGGCGGGGCGTTTCGTCGCGGATCCGTTCGGTTCCTCGGGTGCGCGGATGTATCGCACGGGTGACCTGGTGCGGTGGACGCGGGGCGGGGAGTTGGAGTACCTGTCGCGGGTCGATGACCAGGTGAAGCTGCGTGGTTTCCGGATCGAGCTGGGCGAGATCGAAGCCGTTCTGAGTGGTCACGGGCACGTGGCGCAGGCGGCGGTGCTGGTCCGCGAGGACCGGCCGGGGGACAAGCGCCTGGTGGCGTATGTCGTGCCGTCCGGGGAGGGCCGTCCGGTGGCGGCGGAGCTGCGGGCGCTGGCGGCGGGCCGGCTGCCGGAGTACATGGTGCCGTCGGCGTTCGTCGTGCTGGACGTGTTCCCGTTGACGCCGAACGGGAAGCTGGACCGTCGTGCGCTGCCGGCGCCGGAGTACGGGGCGGAGTCCGCCGGGCGGGCGCCGCGTTCGCCGCGTGAGGAGATCCTGTGCGGTCTGTTCGCGGAGACGCTGGGCGTGGAGTCGGTGTCGATCGACGACGACTTCTTCCAGCTCGGTGGGCACTCCCTGCTCGCCACTCGCCTGGTGAGTCGGATCCGGTCGGTCCTGGACGTGGAACTCGCCGTCCGGCAGGTCTTCGAGGCCTCCACCGTCGCCGAACTCGCCACCGCACTGGATGCGGGAGCCGGTTCGCGCAGTCGGGTGGTCCGCGCGGTCAGGCCGGCCAGGGTGCCGCTGTCGCACGCCCAGCAGCGGCTCTGGTTCCTCCAGCACCTGGAGGGCCCGAGCGACACCTACAACATGCCGGTCTCGCTGAGCCTGACCGGTCCGGTGGACGAGCAGGCGCTCCGTGGCGCGTTGGCCGACGTGGTCGCCCGTCACGAGAGCCTGCGGACCGTCTTCGCCGAGGACGCCGACGGCGCCGCCTACCAGGTGGTGCTGGAGCCGGAGCAGGCGCAGGTGCCGCTGGCCGTCGAGCAGGTCGACGACGATGACGCGGTCGTGGACCGGATGATGCGGCGCGCGGCCGGGTACGTCTTCGACCTGGGCCGGGAAGTACCGCTGCGGGCCTCGCTGTTCAGGCTCCCCCCGGAGCCGGACGGCGAGGGCCGGGAGCGCAGCACGCTGCTGCTGCTGACCCACCACATCGCGGGCGACGCCTGGTCGCGCGGCATCCTGGTCCGCGACCTGACCGCCGCCTACTCGGCGCGCGTCCTCGGGGCGGCCCCGGCCTGGCAGGAACTGCCGGTGCAGTACGCCGACTACGGTCTGTGGCAGCGCGAGCTGCTCGGCTCCGAGACCGATCCGGAGAGCGAGGTGTCGCGTCAACTCGCCTACTGGCAGCGGACCCTGGACGGCCTGCCGGAGGAGCTGGCGCTGCCGTTCGACCGGCCGCGGCCGGCCACCGCCTCCTACCGGGGCGACCGGGTGGCCTTCGCGTTCCCCGAGGGCCTGCACGAGCGCCTGACCGCGGTGGCCCGCGAGCAGCGCGCGAGTGTGTTCATGGTGCTGCAGGCGGCGCTGGCCGCGCTGCTGACCAGGCTCGGCGCGGGCGAGGACATCCCGCTGGGTACGCCGATCGCGGGCCGCACCGACGATGCGCTGGACGACCTGGTCGGTTTCTTCGTCAACACCCTCGTCCTGCGCACCGACACCTCCGGCGACCCGACGTTCGCCGAGTTGATCGAGCGCGTCCGCACCCGGGACCTGGAGGCGTACGCGCACCAGGACCTGCCGTTCGAGCGGCTGGTCGAGGCGGTCAACCCGGAGCGCTCGCTCGCCCGGCACCCGCTCTTCCAGACGGCGCTCAGCTTCGACAGCGGCGCCCGCGCCGCAGCTGCCGGTCCCGCCGGTCCTGCCGGTGCCGGTCCCGCCGCTGCGGGCCCGGCCGGGCTCACGGTCACCGGGCGCCCGCTCGGCGCGCCCTCCGCGAAGTTCGACCTCTCCTTCGAGCTCGTCGAGCACGGTGCGGCGTCCGGTCGCACGCCCGCCCTGGACGGCGCGCTGGACTTCAGCGCCGACCTGTTCGACCGGGCCACCGCGCAGGGCATCGCGGACCGTTTCGTCCGCGTCCTGTCGGCCCTCGCGGAGGACCCGCACGGCCGGATCGGCGACGTGGAGGTCCTGGACGCCGACGAGCGGCACCGGATCCTCGTGGAGTGGAACGCCACGGCCGTCGAGCACCGCGACCGGACCCCGGTGCACGTGCTCTTCGAGGAGCACGCGGCGGCCCGCCCCGACGCGGTGGCCCTCGCGGGCGCCGACGGGACGGTCACCTACCGGGAGCTCAACGAGCGGGCCAACCGGCTCGCCCACCTCCTGATCGGCCGGGGCGTGCGCGCCGAGAGCCGGGTCGCCGTGCTGCAGGAGCGGTCGGCGGAGCTCGTCGTCTCGACGCTCGCGGTGCTCAAGGCCGGCGGCGTGTACGTGCCGATCGACCCGCACCAGCCCGCCGCCCGTTCCGAGTTCATCCTGCGGGACACCGCGGCGGTGGCCCTGCTCACCGACCGGGCCCCGGACGCCGTCGGGTTCGCGGTGGACGTGCCGGTGCTGCGGGTGGGGCCGGGCGGCGTGCTCGACCCGGCCTCCGGACCGGCCACCGATCCGGGCGTGGCCACGGACGCCGAGCAGCTGGTGTACGTGATGTACACCTCGGGCTCGACCGGGACCCCGAAGGGCGTCGGCAACACCCACCACAACGTGGTGCACCTGGCGGCCGACCGGTTCTGGCGCGACGGCAACCACGAGCGCGTGCTGATGCACTCGCCGTACGCCTTCGACGCCTCCACCTTCGAGATCTGGACCCCGCTGCTGACCGGCGGCACCGTCGTCGTCGCCCCCGCCGGGCGGATCGACGCCGGTGACCTCGCGACCGCGATCGCCGAGGGCGGGGTGACCGGACTGTTCGTCAGCGCCGGCCTGTTCCGGGTGCTCGCGGAGGAGCGGCCCGAGGGCTTCCGGGGCGTCCGGGAGGTCTGGGCCGGTGGTGACGTGGTGTCCCCGGCCGCCGTGCGGCGCGTCCTGGAGGCCTGCCCCGGCATCGTGGTGGCCAACGAGTACGGGCCGACCGAGACCACGGTGTTCTCCACGGTCAACCGGCTGCGTTCGCCGCAGGAGGTGCCCGAGGCGGTCGTCCCGATCGGCCGGCCGCTGTGGAACACCCGGGTGCACGTGCTGGACGCGCGGCTGCGGCCGGTGCCCTCGGGCGTCGCGGGCGAGCTGTACATCGGCGGCGCCGGTGTCGCCCGCGGCTACCTGGGCCGGGCCGGGCTGACCGCCCAGCGCTTCGTGGCCGACCCCTTCGCGGGCGGCGGCGAGCGGATGTACCGCACCGGCGACGTGGTGCGCCGACTCGGCGACGGGCGGCTGGAGTTCCTCGGCCGCGTCGACGACCAGGTCAAGCTGCGCGGCTTCCGGATCGAGCCCGGCGAGGTCGAGGCGGTGCTCGCGGCGCCCGACGAGGTCGCCCAGGCCGCCGTGGTCCTGCGCGAGGACCGGCCCGGCGACAAGCGCCTCGTGGCGTACGTCGTCGCGGCCGCCGGGGCGCCGGTCGACACCGACGCCCTGCGCGCCCGGGTCGCGGCCGCCCTGCCCGACTACATGGTGCCCTCGGCCGTGGTCGTGCTGGACGCGCTGCCGCTCACCCTGAACGGCAAGCTCGACCGGCGGGCCCTGCCCGCTCCCGTCTACGGGGCGGACCGGGACGGCGCCGGCGGGCGCGGGCCGCGCACCGAGCGCGAGAAGGCGCTGTGCGCGCTGTTCGCCGACGTGCTGGGCCTGGACGAGGCCGGGATCGACGACAGCTTCTTCGACCTCGGCGGCGACAGCATCATGTCGATCCAGCTGGTCAGCCGGGCCCGCCGGGCCGGACTCGAACTGTCGGTCCGCGACGTCTTCGAGCAGCGGACGGTGGCGGCCCTGGCCGAGGTCGTCCGGGAGACCGGGGGCGCGAGCGCCGAGGAGCCGGGCGCCGGGGTCGGCGAGGTGCCGCTGACGCCGATCATGCACTGGTTCCTCGAACGTGGCGGCCCCGCCGACCAGTACAACCAGTCCCGGCTGGTGCAGGTCCCGGCGTCCGTGACCCGGGAGCACCTGGCCGCGGCCGTCGGGGCCCTGCTCGACCACCACGACGCCCTGCGGGCCCGGCTCTCCCCGGCGCCCGAGCGGCGGCTGGAGGTCCGCGCCCCCGGCGCCGTGGACGCCGCCGCGACGGTCCGCCGCGTCGACGCGGCCGGGCTGGACGAGCAGGCGCAGCGGGAGCTGGTCGGCCGGGAGACGCGGGCCGCCCGCGAGCGGCTCGACCTGGCCTCCGGGAGCGTGTTCCAGGCCGTCTGGTTCGACCGCGGCCGCGACCTGCCCGGCCTGCTGCTGCTGATCGTCCACCACCTGGTCGTCGACGGGGTGTCCTGGCGGATCCTGGTGCCCGACCTGGCGGAGGCGTACCGGGCGGTGGGCGGCGGGCACGAGCCCCGGCTGCAGGCCGTCGGCACCTCGCTGCGGCGCTGGTCGCAGCGGCTGTCCGACGAGGCGGCGAAGCCCGCCCGGGCGGCGGAGGCCGGCTGGTGGCAGCAGGTGCTGCGGCCCGGCGACCCGCGGATCGGCCGGCGGGCGCTGGACCCGGAGCGGGACACCTACGCCACGGCGGAGCACCTGACGGTGACCCTGCCGACGGAGGTGACCGAGCAGGTGCTCACCCGGGTGGCCTCGGTGTTCAAGGCGGAGGTCAACGACGTGCTGCTGAGCGCGTTCGCGCTGGCCTGGGCACGCTGGCGGGGCAGCCCGGCCGGCACGGCCCTGATCGACCTGGAGGGCCACGGCCGCGAGGAGGACGTGGTCGGCGGAGCGGACCTGTCCCGGACGGTGGGCTGGTTCACCAGCCTGTACCCGGTGCGGCTGGACCCGGTCACCGCCGACCTGGCCGACGCGTTCGCCGGCGGCCCGGCCGCCGGGGCCGCGCTCAAGGCGGTCAAGGAGCAGCTGCGGGCGGTGCCGGACAAGGGCATGGGGTACGGCCTGGTGCGCCACCTCAACCCGGCCACGGCCCCCGGCTTCGCCGGACTGCCCCGACCGCAGGTGGCGTTCAACTACCTGGGCCGCTTCACCACGGCCGGGCCGCAGGGCGCGGGGAGCACCGCCGTGCCCGACTGGACCGTGCTGTCCACCGCGGCCGGCGCCGGCGGCACCGACCCGAGGGTGCCGCTCGCGCACCCGCTGGAGCTCAACGCCCGTACCAACGACGGGCCCGCCGGGCCCGAGCTGGCCGCCACCTGGACGTGGGCGCGGGACATCCTCGGCCGGGCCGAGGTCGAGGAACTGGCCGACCTCTGGTTCCAGGCCCTGCGGGCGCTGACCGAGCACGCCGAACGCCCCGACGCGGGCGGGCTGACCGTCTCGGACGTGTCCCTGAGCCTGCTGAGCCAGGACGAGATCGAATCGCTGGAAGACGAGTGGAGGACCTGGTAATGGCGACGCAGTCCGGACTGCAGGACATCCTGCCGCTGGCCCCGCTCCAGGAAGGACTGTTGTTCCACAGCGTGTACGACGAGGCGGCACCGGACGTGTACCTCGTGCAGCAGGCCATCGACCTGGAGGGCGCGCTCGACACCGAGGCGCTGCAGGCGGCCTGCCGGACCCTGCTGCGGCGGCACGGCAACCTGCGCGCGGCCTTCCGCTACACGGGCGTGCAGCGCCCCGTGCAGCTCATCCCGTACGAGGTGCGGCTCCCCTGGGAGGAGCTGGACCTGACCGGGCTGCCCGAGGGGGAGCGCACGGCGGCCGCGGACCGGGCCGTCGAGGAGGACCGCACGCGCCGCTTCGACCTCGGCCGCCCGCCGCTGATGCGGTTCACCCTGATGCGGCTCGGCGAGCGGCGGCACCGCTTCGTGCTGACCAACCACCACATCCTGCTCGACGGCTGGTCGCGGCCGATGCTGGTGCGGGAGCTCCTGGCGCTGTACGCCACCGCGGGCGACGACGGCGCGCTGCCCCGGGTCCGGCCGTTCCGCGACTACCTGCAGTGGCTGGCCGGCCAGGACAAGGCGTCGGCGCTGGGCGCCTGGCGCGAGGCCCTGGCCGGGCTCGACGGTCCCACGCTGGTCGCGCCGCACGCGGGCGAGCGGGCCCCGGTCGTACCGGGCCGGCTGGAGACCGAGCTGGACCGGGCCACCCACGAGGCGCTCACCGCGCTCGCCCGCGAGCGGGCCCTCACGCTCAACTCGCTGGTCCAGGGCGCCTGGGCGGTCGTCCTGAGCGGGCTGACCGGGCGGGACGACGTGGTCTTCGGCAGCACCGTCTCCGGCCGGCCGCCGGAGGTCCCCGGGATCGAGACCATGGTGGGGCTGTTCATCAACACCCTGCCGGTGCGCGTCGTCCTGCGGTCCGACGAGTCCCTGGTGGACACCGTCCGCCGGGTGCAGGACGAGCAGACCCGGCTCCAGCCGTACCAGCACACCGGTCTGGCCGAGGTGCAGCGGCTGGCCGGGGCCGGCGAACTCTTCGACACCACCATGGTGTTCGAGAACTACCCGGTGGACATCGGGGCCGAGAACGACCGGCCCGGCGGCATCCGTGGGGTCACCGTCACCGGCAGCCGCAACCGGGACGCCACCCACTACCCGCTCGCCCTGGTGGCGGTCGGCCGCGGCGGACTGCGGCTGCGCCTGGACCACCAGCCCGACCTCATCCCCGACGCGACCGCCCGGGCCGTGCTGGACCGGCTGGTCCGGGTGCTGCGCTCGGTCGCCGCCGAGCCGGGCCTGCCGCTGGCCCGGCTGGACCTGCTCTCCGACACCGAGCGCCGGGCCGCCCTGGTCCTCGGCCGCGGCGCGGACACCCCGGTGCCCGCGGGCGGCCTGCCCGAGGCGTTCCGGGCCCAGGCCCGGCGGACCCCCGACGCCGTCGCCGTGCGGTGCGGCACCGCCGCGTACGACTACGCCGCGCTGGACGCCCGCTCGGACGCGCTGGCGCGCCGGCTGGTCGGGCTCGGCGTGACGGCCGAGACGCCGGTGGCGCTGCTCATGGAGCGCTCGGCGGAGCTGGTGGTGGCGGTGCTCGCCGTCCTCAAGTCCGGCGGGGCCTACGTGCCGCTGCGCCAGGGGGACCCGGTGGACCGGCTGCGGCAGGTCGCCTCGCTGGCCGGGACCGGCCTCGTGCTGACCGACCAGGAGAACGCCGGCCGGGCGTCGGAGCTCGGCACCGGCCCGGTGGTCGCCGTCGACGACGACGGCCCGGAGCCGTCCCCCGCCGGGGCGGCGCTGCCGCGGCACGTCCCGGGGGAGCAGCTCGCCTACCTGATGCACACCTCCGGGTCGACCGGCACGCCCAAGGGCGTCGCCGTCACCCACCGCGACGTGCTCGAACTCGCCCACGACCGGTCGTTCGCGGGCGGCGCCCACCGGCGCGTCCTGGTGCACTCGCCGCACGCCTTCGACGCCTCGACGTACGAGCTGTGGGTGCCGCTGCTCTCCGGCGGCACCGCCGTCGTCGCCCCGCCCGGCGACCTCGACACCGAGGTCCTCGGCAAACTGGTCGCCGAACACGGCGTGACCGGGCTCTGGCTGACCTCCGGCCTCTTCCAGCTCGTCGCGGACGAGGCCCCGGACGCCCTCGCCGGCGTGCGGGAGGTCTGGACCGGCGGTGACGTGGTGCCCGCCGCGTCGGTCCGCCGGGTGATGGCCGCCTGCCCCGGGACGGCCGTCGTCGACGGCTACGGGCCCACCGAGACCACCACCTTCGCCGTCCGGCACCGGCTGCCCGCCGGCGGCCCCGTCCCGGACGCCGTCCCGATCGGCACCCCGCTGGACAACACCCGGCTGCTGGTCCTGGGCGCGGGGCTGCGGCCCGTCCCGCCCGGCACGGCCGGCGAGCTGCACATCGCCGGGGCGGGCCTCGCCCGCGGCTACTGGCGGCGCCCCGGACTCACCGCCGAGCGCTTCGTCGCCGACCCGTACGGGCCGGCCGGCTCCCGGATGTACCGCACCGGCGACCTCGTGCGGTGGACGCCCGAGGGCACCCTGGACTACCTCGGGCGCGCCGACGAACAGGTCAAGCTGCGCGGCTTCCGGATCGAACCGGGCGAGATCGAGGCCGTCCTGGGCCGCCACCCGGACGTCGCCCAGGCCGTCGTCACCGTCCAGGAGCCGCGCCCCGGCGACAAGCGGCTGGTCGCCTGCCTCGTCGCCGAACGGGGCACCGAGCCGTCCCCGGCCGCGCTGCGCGCCCACGTCGCCGCCGAACTGCCCGACTACATGGTGCCCGGCGCGTTCCTCCTCCTCGACGCGCTGCCGCTCACCGGCAACGGCAAGGTCGACCGGCGGGCCCTGCCGACGGTGGACGCGACGCAGCCCGTCACGGCGGACCGGCGCGCGCCCCGCACCCCGCAGGAGTCCATCCTGTGCGGGCTGTTCGCCGAACTCCTCGGCGTGCCGCAGGTCGGCATCGACGACGACTTCTTCGACCTCGGCGGCCACTCGCTGCTCGCCACCCGGCTGGTCGGCCGGGTCCGCTCGGTCCTCGGCGCCGAACTCGCCGTCCGGCAGCTCTTCGAGCACCCCACCCCGGCGGCCCTCGCCCGGGCCCTGGACGCGGCCGGCGACGCCCGGCCGGCCCTGGAGCGGGCCACGCCCCGCCCGGAGCGCGTCCCCGCCTCGTTCGCCCAGCGCCGGCTGTGGTTCCTGCACCGCTTCGAGGGGCCCGGCGCGACCTACAACATCCCCTTCGCGCTGCGGCTCACCGGCGACCTCGACCGGGAGGCGCTGCGGACCGCCCTCGCCGACCTCGCCGAGCGCCACGAGTCGCTGCGCACCGTCTTCGCGGAGGACGCGGAGGGCCCGTACCAGATCGTCCGCGAGGGCGCGGCCGGCCGGCCGGAGCTGACCTACGTCCCCGACGTGCCGGCCGGGCGCCTCGACGCGGAGCTCGCCGCGGCGGCCGGGTACGGCTTCGCGCTCGACCGTGAACTCCCGCTGCGGGCCTGGCTGTTCGGCACCGGCGCCGGGGAGCACGTGCTGCTGCTGCTGGTGCACCACATCGCGGGCGACGGCTGGTCCGTCCCGCTGCTCGCCCGGGACCTGGTCACCGCCTACACCGCCCGGCACGGCGGCACCGCCCCCGCCTGGCGGCCGCTGCCCGTCCAGTACGCCGACTACAGCCTCTGGCAGCGCACCGTGCTCGGCGCCGAGGACGCCGAGGACAGCCCGGCGGCCCGCCAACTCGCCTACTGGAAGCAGGCCCTGGCCGGCCTTCCGGAGGAGCTGGCACTGCCGGTCGACCGGCCCAGGCCCGCGGTCGCCGGGCACCGGGGGGACCGCGTCCTCTACGACGTCCCGGAAGCGCTGTACGGGCGGATCCGCGGCCTCGCCCGCTCCACCCAGTCCAGCCCGTTCATGGTGCTCCAGGCCGCCGTCGCCGCCCTGCTGACCCGGCTCGGCGCGGGCGAGGACATTCCGCTCGGCACGCCGATCGCGGGCCGCACCGACGACGCCCTGGACGACCTGGTCGGCTTCTTCGTCAACACCCTGGTGCTGCGCACCGACACCTCCGGCGACCCGACGTTCAAGGAGCTGGTCGCCCGCGTCCGCGAGACGGACCTCGCCGCCTACGCGCACCAGGACCTGCCCTTCGAACGGCTGGTGGAGGCGGTCAACCCGAAGCGGGCGCAGTCCCGCCACCCCCTGTTCCAGACCATGCTCACCTTCAACAACACCGACCAGCGCAGCGCGGCCGCCGACGGCGGCCTGCGGCTGCCCGGCCTCACCGCCGAACCCCTGTCGTCCGGCACCGGCTCGGCCAAGTTCGACCTGCTGCTCTCCTTCGCCGAACGGCACGGCCCGGACGGAACCCCCGACGGCCTCGGCGCCGGGCTGGAGTTCAGCACCGACCTGTTCGACCCCGGTACGGCGCGCGCCCTCGTCGACCGGCTGCTGCGGCTGCTCGACGAGGTGACCGCCGACCCGCAGCGCCGCCTCGGCGAACTGCGGCTGCTCACCGGCCCCGAACGGGACCGGATGCTGGCCCGCGGGAAGGGCGCCGAGCACCCCCGGGCCCGGGACACCGGCCCGGCCGCCCGCTTCGAGGCCGCCGCCGCCCGCGACCCGCTCGCCACGGCCGTGGAGGACGCCGCCGGCTCGGTCGGCTACCGGGAGCTCGACGAGCGGGCCGACCGCCTCGCCCGGCTGCTGCGCGAGCGCGGCGTGGGCCCCGAGAGCCTCGTCGCCGTCGCGATGCACCGGTCCGTCGACCTGGTCACCGCCCTCGTGGCGGTCCTCAAGGCCGGCGCCGGCTACCTGCCCGTGGACCCGGCCTACCCGGCCGACCGCATCGCGTACATGCTCGAAGACGCCCGGCCGGCCCTCGTCCTGACCACACGTGAGCTGGACGCCGTCCTCCCGGACCGGGCCGGGCCGCCGAGGCTGACGGTCGACTCCCCGGAGGTGTCGGCCGCCCTCGCCGCCCGGGGCGACGGCGCCGAGGCCGCGGCCGGGCACCGCGCCCCGTACCACCCGGCCCACCCCGCCTACGTCATCTACACCTCGGGCTCGACCGGCCGCCCCAAGGGGGTGACCATGCCGGCCGAAGCCCTGCTCAACCTGCTGGACTGGCACGAGCGGGAGCTCCCGGGCGGCCCCGGCACCCGGGTGGCCCAGTTCACCGCGGTCAGCTTCGACGTGTCCGTGCAGGAGATGCTCTCCGCGCTCCTGGCCGGCAAGACCCTGGTGGTCTGCCCGGAGGACGTCCGGCGCGACCCGGCCCGGCTGGCCGGGTGGCTCCAGGAGCAGCGGGTCCACGAGCTGTACGCCCCCAACCTGGTCCTGGACGCGGTGTGCGAGGCGGCGACCGCCCTGCGGCTGCCGCTGCCCGAGCTCACCGACCTCGTCCAGGCCGGGGAGGCGCTCACCCCGCACGGCGCCATCCGGACCTTCTGCGCGGCCCGGCCCGGCCGGCGCCTGCACAACCACTACGGCCCCGCCGAGACGCACGTCGTCACCGCCGTCCGGCTCGCCGACGACCCGGCCGACTGGGTGCCCACCGCGCCGCCGATCGGCGCGCCGGTCGACAACACGGCCGTCCGGCTGCTCGACGGCCGGCTCAACCCGGTGCCGACGGGCGTCCCCGGGGAGCTCTACATCGCGGGCGCCGCCCTCGCCCGCGGCTACGCGCACCGCCCCGACCGCACCGCCGAGCGGTTCGTCGCCGACCCCTGGGGCCCGCCCGGCACCCGGCTGTACCGCACCGGCGACCTCGCCCGGTGGACGGCCGACGGGCAGCTCCTCTACCTGGGACGCGCCGACACGCAGGTCAAGATCCGCGGCTTCCGGATCGAACCCGGCGAGATCGAGGCGGCCCTCGTCACCGCCCCCGGCGTCGCCCAGGCGGCCGTGGTGGTCCGCGAGGACCGGCCCGGGGACCGGCGCCTGGCCGGGTACGTGGTGGCGTCCGACGGCGCCCTCCCGCACCCGGCCGGGCTGCGGGAGCACCTGCTGCGCCGACTGCCCGAGCACATGGTCCCGGCCGCCTTCACCGTCCTGGCGGCGCTGCCGCTGACCCCCAACGGCAAGCTCGACCGGGCCGCGCTCCCGGCCCCCGACCAGGGCAACGAGGAGCGGTCGCGGCCACCGGCCACGCCCGAGGAGCACGCGCTGTGCGCCCTGTTCGCCGAGGTCCTCGGGGTGGCGGAGGTGGGCGCCGAGGACGACTTCTTCGAACTCGGCGGCCACTCCTTCCTCGCCGCCCGGCTGGTCGGCCGGATCCGTGAGGAACTCGCGGCGGACCTGCCGGTGCGCGCGGTCTTCGACGCCCCGACGCCCGCGGGCGTGGCCCGGGCCCTGGCCGGGGACGCGGCCGGCCCGGGGGAGGAGGCCGCCGCGGGCGGGCGGGCCACCCGGGGGCTGCTGCCGCTGCGGGCCCGCGGCACGGCGGCGCCGGTCTTCTTCCTGCATCCGGGCGGCGGCTTCAGCTGGTGCTACGCCGGCCTGGTCCGCCACCTCGGCCCCGACGTGCCGGTCTACGGCATCCAGGCCAGCGGGCTCGACGGCTCGGGCGCCCTGCCCGCCTCGATGGCGGAGATGACCGAGGACTACCTCGCCCAGATCCGCTCCGTCCAACCCGCCGGACCGTACCGGCTGGCGGGCTGGTCCTTCGGCGGCCTGACCGCCTTCGCGCTGGCCACCCGGCTGCAGGAGGAGGGCGAGCGGGTCTCGCTCCTCGCCCTGCTCGACGCCTACCCGCAGGCCGCGGACGCCGTCACCCAGGACCCGGTGCCGCACGAGGTCGTCGCGCACAACCTGCGGGCGATGGGCTTCACCTTCGACGACGAGGAGCTCATAGCAGACGAGAAGGCCGTCCTGCTGCGCTTCCGCGAGTTCCTGCAGTCCGGGAACCAGAACCTCCGGCACCTTGAGGCGCAGGACATCCTGGCGCTGAAGGACGTCTATGTGAACAATGTCCGGCTCATGCGGCGATTCCGGCCCGAATTCTTCGACGGCGACCTGCTTTTCGTCTCCGCCGAGGAGAAGTCGGAAGCCGACCGTTCGGGCCGGTTGGATGTCAGCTTGTGGCAACCCTTCGTGGGTGGTTCGGTCGAGGTGTGCCCGGTAGAGTCCACTCATGGAAATCTGATGACGGATGCCCGGCACACGGCCCGCATCGGGCGTTTCCTCGCGGAGCGGCTGTGACCTGCGAGTGGAAACGATCGGAAGAAAAAGAATTCTTCGAAAAAGGAGCGATCGCATGAGCAGCAACCCCTTCGAGGACCCCGAGGGCACCTACCTCGTCCTTGTCAACGACGAGGGGCAGCACTCCCTGTGGCCGGCGTTCATCGAGGTGCCCGAGGGGTGGAGCACCGCCCTTGAGGCGACCGCACGCGACGCGGCCCTCGACTACATCAACACCCACTGGACCGACATGCGCCCCGCCAGCCTGGTGCGGGCGATGGAAGGCGCCGACGCCTCCTGATCCTCCCGTGTGGCCCGCCCGCGAGCGCTCCTCGGCGCCCGGGGGCGGGCCACACGGCTGTCCGCGGCCGGACGCCGCCGGCGGACCCACGGCCGCGGACGGCGCACGGGCCCGGGCGCACATCCCGGACGACGCACGACCCAGACGACGCACGCTGCAGACGACACCAAGGGGGAATCCCAGATGCCGGTCGTTCCGGTCAACGGCATACGCCTTCACTACGAGGACACCGGCGCGGGCGAGCCGGTCGTGCTCATCCAGGGGACGGGCGGCGGCGCCACCGTGTGGCAGCTGCACCAGGTGCCCGCGCTCACCGCCGCCGGGTTCCGCGCGATCACCTTCGACAACCGGGGCATCCCGCCGACCTCGGAGTGCCCCGAGGGCTTCACCCTCCGGGACCTGGTGGGCGATGTCGCCGGCCTCGTGGAGCGGCTCGGGCTGGGCCCGGTCCGGGTCGTCGGCACCTCGATGGGCGCCTTCGTCGCCCAGGAGCTCGCCCTCGCCCGGCCCGACCTGGTGAGCCGGGTCGTGCTGATGGCCACCCGCGGCCGCACCGACACCCTGCGGGCGGCCCTCACCCGGGCCGAGATCGAGCTGCACGACTCCGGGGTTTCGCTGCCGCCCCGCTACGCCGCCGTGCTGCGCGCCCTGAAGTCGCTGTCGCCGCGCACCCTCGACGACGACGCCGCGCTGGCCGACTGGCTGGACCTGTTCGAGCTGGCGCCGCCGGCCGGCCCCGGCCTGCGGGCCCAGATGGAGGTGAGCCGGCTGGACGACCGGCTCGACGCCTACCGCGGCATCGGCGTGCCCTGCCAGGTGATCGCCTTCGCGGACGACGTGGTCACCCCGCCGCACCTGGGCCGGGAGGTCGCGAACGCGATCCCGGGCGCGGTGTTCGAGCTCGTCGAGGGCTGCGGCCACTACGGCTACCTGGAGGACCCGGACACCGTGAACAAGCTCATGGTGGAGTTCCTGCACGGCGGGAGCGACTGACCCACCGCGGCCGAGCGGTCGCGGCGATCCGCCGAACGCACACGAGCGTCCGGCCGGCCCGGGGAGAACCGGGGCCGGCCGGACGCTCGTGCGTTGCGGCGCGGTGCGCGGCGCACGGAGAGGGGGGAGAGGTGCCCGACGGGGGCCCGGGCGCCTCTCCCCCCTCGTTCGGGGGACCTGCCTACTGCTGGTAGGTGTCAGGTCGGTCGTGGCCCTGGGGCCGCGGCGGGGGCCACGCCTGCGTCAGGTGGGGCTGGCGGCCGTAGCCGTCGCCGCCCGACCCGTACGACTGCTCGGCCGGCTGGTAGGCCGGCGCCGGGGCGCCGTAGCCGTTCGAGGCGCCGTCGCCGCGGTCCGGCACCGCGTAGGGGACGTACGGCTCCGCGAAGGGCGGCTCGTCCACCAGCTCCGGCTCCCGGTGGCCCCGGCCGGCGAGCGCCGCGCGCTGTCCGCGACGGCCGCCGGGCAGGCCGCCCGGCCACCAGTTCCACGAGCCCAGCGCCGCCATCAGGGCCGGCAGGACGAAGATGCGGATGACCACGGCGTCCAGCAGGATCGCCGCCGCCAGGCCGACGCCCAGCTGCTTGAACTCGACCATGCTCAGGGTTCCGAAGATCGCGAACACCCCGACCATGACGACCGCCGCGCTGGTGACGACCCCGGCGGAGCGGGTGATGCCGTCGCGGACGGCCTCCTTGACGTTCACCCCGCCGAGGGCGGCCTCACGGATCCGGCTCACCACGAACACGTGGTAGTCCATCGAGAGGCCGAACAGCACCACGAAGAGGAACAGCGGCAGCCAGGAGACCACCGCGCCGGTGCTGTGGAAGTCCAGCAGCTTCTCGGCCCAGGTGTGCTGGAAGACCGCGACGAGCACGCCGAACGCGGCGGCGGCCGACAGCAGGTTCAGCAGGATCGCGGAGAGCGCCACGGCGAGCGAGCGGAAGATGTACGCCATGGTGACGAAGGTCAGCAGCAGGATGAAGCCCACCACCCACGGCATCCGGTCCTTCAGGTGGCCGGTGAAGTCGATGCCCTGCGCCACCTTGCCGCCCACGCCGGTCTCGACGCCGGGCACGCCCTGGACGGCCTCGGGCACCCAGGTGCGCAGCAGGTCGAGGGACTGCCGGGCGCCGTCGCTCTTCGGCGAGTGCGGGGTGCCGACCTGCACCACGTGCACGGTCCGGTCCTGCGACTCGCGGACCTCGGGCGTCTGGTCGTGGGCGAAGAGCGGGTCGGCGGCGGTGCGGGCGAGCAGGCCGCCGAGGGCGGCCTTGACCTTGTCGGCCTGGTCACCGGGGGCGCGGACGGCCACCTGGTGCGTGGTGCCCTTGCTGGGGAACGCCGCGGTGAGGCGGTCCATCGCCTGGACGACCGGGATGTCGCGGGACAGGTCGTCGGACCCGGGCTGCTTCAGGCTCATGTCGAGGGCGGGCAGGGCCAGGGCCAGCAGCGCGCCGACGGACACCACGAGCGTGAGCACGGGCCGGACCAGGGCCGGCTTCAGCAGCGCGCGCCACAGCTTGGACTCGCCGGAGCGCATCGTCAGCCGCCACAGGAAGGGGACCCTGGGCCGGTCGACCCAGCGGCCGAGCTTGGCGAGCAGCGCGGGGAGCACGGTCAGCGAGGCCAGGACGGCGACGGCCACGACGATGATGGACCCGGTGGCCAGCGAGGCGAAGGTGGCCTCCTGGGCCAGGTAGAGCCCGGCCATCGACACGATCACGGTGGCGCCGGACACCAGGACGGTGTGGCCCGAGGTCTCCGCGGCGATCTCGATGGCGTCGATCCGGGACGCGCCCTTCTGGCGCTCCTCGCGTTCCCGCTTGAGGTAGAAGAGCGAGTAGTCCACACCGACGGCCATGCCCATGAGCAGGATGACGTTGCTCACCGCGCTGGTCTCGGGCAGCACGTGCGAGGCCAGCGCCGACAGGCCGGTCGCGGCGCCGACGCAGGAGATCGCGAGGACCACGGGCACGCCGGCGGCGATGATCGCGCCGAAGACGACCAGCAGGATCAGCATGGTCAGCGGCAGGCTGATGAACTCGGCCTTCTGGAAGTCCTTGCCCAGGGTCTCGGTGAGCCCCTTCGCCGTCGAGCCGGTGCCGACCTGGTCGACCCGCAGGCCCGGGTGGGCGTTCTGGACCGCCGTGCTGGCGTCGAGCAGCGGCTGGATGCGCCGGTCGGCGTTCTCGGTGTCCCCCTTCATGGTCACCGGGAGCAGCAGGGCCTTGCCGTCCGGGGAGGGCACCGGCTTGCCGACGCTCTCGACCTCCGGCAGGGCCTTCATCCGGTCGGCGAGCTCCTGGGCCGCCTGCTGGGCGGCCTTGGTGTCCAGCGCCCCGCCGGCGCCGGCCGTGATCAGGACGTTCTCCTCGGGCTTCTCGGTGAAGTGGCCGGAGGCGACGATCCTGCCCGAGCGGCCGGACTCGCCGACCCCGGACTCCTGGTCGCTGATCTTGTTGCTCCCGGCGGCCCCGCCCAGGAAGAGGCAGGCCGCGACGAAGACCACCCAGAGCCCGATGGCGGACCACGGATGTGTGGCACTCCACCGCGCGACCCGTACCGTTGCCGGCTTCTTTCGCACGTTCTGCTTCCTTCCATTGCTGCGGAAACCGCTCGGGCGGCTGCCGTCGTGGCGATGGGGAAAACGCTAGTTCCGGGCGCCGGTCCGGGACACGAGGTAAACCGCCGGGGTGCCCCCAGTTTTCCGCAGTCCGTGGCCTGCGGGTTCCCGTAACGCGGGCGGTGCGGTTTCCCGTAATGCGCCCGACGGAAATCTTGACCGGACTGAATCCGGCGGCTAGCTTCAGTTTCCGGTTCGCCCTTTCGGATCGCACGGCTCGGTAAATCCGTCGACAGGAAGATGCCACTCCGTGGCATTAGGCAAGGGGAAAAAATGGAAACTGTGGTCCTCACCCGGCAGCATATTGCCAAGATCGTCAAGGAAAAGGGCTTCGATCATTTCATGGACCGGATGATCTCCCGTCTGGGCGAGGCGTTCCGGGCCGGCGGGCACGGCGGCGTGACCCCGGCCCGGGAGGGATTCCTGCGCGGTCCGGGGGACACCGCGATCATCGAATGGATGCCGCACCATCGGCCCGGCGACTCCGTCACCATCAAGACCGTGGGCTACACGCCGTACAACCCGGAGGAGCACCGGCTGCCCACCATCATCGGGTCCATGACCCGGTACGACGACGTGACGGGCCGTCTGCTGGCGGTCTGCGACGGGATCCTGCCCACGGCCATCCGGACCGGCGCCGCCTCGGCGATCGCCAGCCGGCTGCTGGCCCGCCCGGACAGCCGGGTGCTCGGCCTGGTCGGGGCCGGCGCACAGGCCGTCACCCAGGCCCACGCCCTCAGTCGGGTCTTCCCACTGGAGCGGATCGTCGTCCACGACATCGACCCGGCCCACGCGCGGTCCTTCGCCGAACGCGTGGAGTTCCTCGGGCTGGACGTCCGGGTGGCACCGGTCGCCGAGATCGAGGCCAGCGCCGACATCATCTGCACCGTCACCTCGGTGGCGGTCGGCGGCGGCCCGGTGCTGCTCGGCGAGCACCTGCTCCCGCACGCGCACGTCAACGCCATCGGGGCGGACCTGATCGGCAAGTTCGAGGTGCCCCTGCACGTCCTGCGGTCGGCCTTCGTCACGGCCGACCACCGCGGGCAGGCGCTGCGCGAGGGCGAGTGCCAGCAGCTGGCGGAGGGCGACCTCGGGCCCGACCTGATGGAGCTGTGCGCGGACCCGGCCCTCGCCGAGGCGCACCGGGACGGCCTGACCGTCTTCGACTCCACCGGCTTCGCGCTGGAGGACCACGTGGCCTTCGACGTCCTGCTGGAGCTCGCCGCCGAGGGCGGGATGGGCGACCACGTCCAGATCGAGCACCTGCCCGAGGACGCGCTGAACCCCTACGCCTTCGCGTAGCGGCGGTCCCCGCGGCACCGGACCCGGGCCGCCCCCGTGCCGTCGACCCGGCACGGGGACGGCCCGTTCGTCCGTTTCCGGCTCCGGCAGGCAGGCAGGCAGGCAGGCAGGCGGTCGGGCGGTCGGGCGGTCGGTCGGGCGGACCTCAGGACTCCAGGTACCGCAGGACCGCCAGGATCCGCCGGCTGTAGCCGGTGGTGTGGCTCAACTCCAGCTTGTCGAAGACGGTGTTGAGGTTCTTCTCCACCGAACTCAGCGAGATGTGCAGCTTCTGCGCGATGGCCGTGTTGGTGTGCCCCTGCGCCAGCGCCTCCAGCACGGTGCGCTCGCGCGGGGTCAGCCGGGCCAGCGGATCGCCGTGCGTGGTGCGGATGACCAGCTGCCGGATGACCTCCGGGTCGATCGCCGCCCCGCCCGCGTGGATCCGCTCCAGCGCGTCGAGGAACTCCTCGACCTGGGCCACCCGGTCCTTGAGCAGGTAGCCGACCCGCTCCGCGTTGGACGCCAGCAGCTTGGCCGCGTAGTTGCGCTCGATGTGCTGGGAGAGCACCAGCACGCTCACCTCCGGCCAGCGCTCGCGGATCTCCACGGCCGCCCGCAGCCCCTCGTCGGTGTGGGTCGGGGGCATCCGGATGTCGAGGACGACGACGTCCGGCTTCTGCGCCTCGACCTCCTGGAGGAGCGTCGTCGCGTCGCCGAGGGCGGCCAGGACCTCGTGGCCCTCCTCGACGAGCAGCCGGACCAGGCCCTCCCTGAGCAGGGTCGAGTCCTCGGCGAGGATTACGCGCATGGGATCTCCGCGGTGATGGTGGTCGGTCCCCCCGGGGGGCTGTCGACATGCAGGACGCCGTCCAGCGCGGCCACCCGGCTGAGCAGCCCGGTCAGGCCGCTGCCGGCCGGGTCCGCGCAGCCCGTCCCGTTGTCCTCGACCCGG
Organism: Kitasatospora sp. NPDC096140; assembly: GCF_040303045.1. Lineage (NCBI taxonomy): Bacteria > Bacillati > Actinomycetota > Actinomycetes > Kitasatosporales > Streptomycetaceae > Kitasatospora > Kitasatospora sp. NPDC096140. The sequence goes on along the minus strand of NZ_JBEOUW010000001.1, from coordinate 378,657 downwards.
ACGGTGAGCAGGGTGCCGCTGAGGGTCAGCCGCACCGAGATGGCGGTGGCCGAGGAGTGCTTGGCGGCGTTGGTCACGGACTCGGACACCACGAAGTAGGCGGCGGTCTCCACCGGCTTGGGCAGCGCCGCGCCGACCTCGAACTGCGTGCGCAGCGGAATGCTGCACCGCTCGGCCACCCCGCCCAGCGCCTCTTCCAGGCCGAGGCTGTCGAGCGCCGACGGGTACACCCGCCAGGCCACCTCGCGCAGTTCGGTCAGCACGCCCTGGGACTCCTCGTGGGCCTGCAGCAGCAGCGCGCCCGCCTGCTCGGGGTTGCGGCCCCGGCGGGCCCTGCCCAGCAGCATGCCCAGCGCCACCAGCCGCTGCTGGACGCCGTCGTGCAGATCGCGTTCGATGCGCCGGCGCTCGGCGTCCACGGCCTGGACCACCGCGGCACGGCTGGTGGCGAGTTCGTCGATCCGCCGCCGGAGCAGCTCCTGCTCGGAGGGCCCGAAGCACTCGCGGGCGATCCGGGTGTCCAGGGCCGCCAGCGAGTACAGGCCCTGCAGGTCGAGGAAGAGCAGGACACCGCCCAGCAGTGCCTGGGTGAGGAGTTGGTCCCAGTCGAGCGTCCCGCGGGTCGCCCCGTTGACCATCAGCCCGGCCAGCAGGACGCCGAAGCCGAGCAGTCCGATGACGACGGCGCAGAGCAGCCCGGTGTAGCAGCGCACCGCCAGGTAGCGCAGGAGCTTCTGGTCGGACGCCTTGTAGTGCTCGGGGAAGCGGTCGCCGAAGAAGACGGAGCGGCGGGTGCGTTCCAGGAGCGTCAGCCGGCGGGCCCCGGCCATCAGCACCTCCAGGGCGCTCGGCCGACTGCGCGGCCAGAGCAGGAAGGGGCCGAGGGCGGCACCGACGACGAGGAAGTGCAGCGCGCCGAGCATCGCGGTCAGACAGCCGATCAGCACTCCCAGGCTGCGGCGCGGCCAGGAGGGGGCCGGTGCGACGGCCTCGTCCTCCGCGACGCCCCGACCGTCCGGAAACCCCGTCGGGTGGTGGGATGCCGCGCCCGCTGAATCTCCTCGCACGAGGCCCGAGCCTAGTGCGGCGGCGCAGCCCGGGCAAGATCGCCAGGACGGCGCGGCGGCCTGGACGGTGCGCTCCGGCAGCACGGTCCCGGTCATGAACTGCGCCGCTGCTGCGACTGGTTGCGGTTGTGCAGCCGGAGCGTCAGGTAGCCGGCCAGGGCCACCACGACCACGGCCAGGACGACCTTGGACAGCACGCCGACGTACGTCTCCACCGTCTCCCACCGGTCGCCCAGCCAGTAGCCGGCCATCACCAGCACGCTGTTCCAGATGAGGCTGCCGAGGGTGGTGAGCATGATGAACTGCGGCAGGGCCATCCGCTCGACGCCGGCCGGCACGGAGATCAGACTGCGGAAGATCGGCACCATCCTGCCGAGGAAGACCGCCTTGGTGCCGTGCCTGGCGAACCACTGTTCGGTGCGTTCCAGGTCCGAGACCTTCACCAGCGGCAGCCGCGCCCAGATCGCGTGCATGCGCTCGCGGCCGAAGAGCAGGCCTATCCAGTAGAGGACCACCGCGCCGACGACCGAGCCCAGCGTCGTCCAGAACAGGGCCGACACGAGGCTGAGCACCCCCTGGCCGGCGGCGAAACCGGTCAGCGGCAGGATCACCTCGCTGGGCAGCGGCGGGAACAGGTTCTCCAGGGCGATCGCCAGGCCGGCGCCGGGGCCGCCCATCGTGTCGACGAGGTCGGCGGCCCAGCCCGCGATGCCGTCCGCGGGTTCCTGGGGCAGCGCCAGGAGCATGGGGTTCATGGTGGTCTCCAAGGCCGGCGGGGTCGGTCGGCCGGGGCGGCTGCCCCGATGCCCCTCCAACCTAGGAAGCGCTGTTCAGCGGCGGTATGAGGATTGCCGTCCGGTCCGGTGGTGTTCTCCGCAGGGCCGGTCCTGCGGAAACCCGGAGGGTCCGCGCGCCCGGCCCGGGCCGGGCGCCGCGGTCACCGGAATGCGCGGCAAACGCCGCTGACCCTTTCCTGCCAACCCGCTCGGATTTCCTTTTCCGGGTTGTCGGTCCGGGGCTACGTTGGATCTCGTTCGAGCGGTTCGTTCGAGCGAATCCATCCCTCACAACCGGAGGTCAGACATGGAGAAGGAAATCGAGACCGGTCTCGTCTACGAGGCCCCGGAGCTCTCCGAGCTCGGCGACTACGACGAGCTGACCCGTGGTGTCGGCTTCCCGCTGGCCGACTTCTTCATCCACTTCGACTAAGCCTCACAAAGGCCGGTCGTTGATCGGATGAATTGAACGGTGCCAGACGGCGGCGGAATGCGGGGGATTCCCCCCGCATTCCGCCCGCCGCTGCTCCCGGAATCGCGGAGGAACCATGCAAGAGAACCCGGATCCCCCTGGTCCCTGGTTCGTCGTCCTGCCCGACTGCGCGTCCGCGCTCCCGGTGGCCCGGCGACTGGGCGGCCACGTCGGATTCACCCTGAACCATGCCTCGGGGCGTCCCTGGGTGGTCGGACGGGCCCCGGACGGGAGCACCGGTGTCGCCTCGGCCGTCCACGCCCGGCACGGCACCACCGCGCTGCTGGTGACCGGCACCCACGCGCTGACCGCCGATCAGCTGGAGGGCTGGGCCAAGCGCGTACGGCACCCGGCCGACCTCGACGCGCTCGCCCGCTCCCTCGCCGGCAGCGCCCACCTGGTCGCGAGCATCGACGGCGAGATCCGCGTCCAGGGCACCGCCACGGGGGTGCGCCGCGTCTTCACCGCCACCGTCGACGGCTGCGCCCTCGCGTCCGACCGCGCCGACCTGCTCGCCGCCCTGGCCGACGCCCCGCTGGACCCGGTCCGCCTCACCGCGCGGCTGCTGGCCATGACCCCGTCGTCGCTCACCGAACCGCTGTGGACCGGTGTCGACCTCGTGCCCGCCGACAGCTGCCTGCTGATCGCCGCGAACGGCCGCTCCACGGTCCGGCCGTGGTGGCAGCCGCCGCCGCAGGACCTGGACCGCACGCAGGGCGCGCCCGCCCTGCGCCAGGCCCTCGCCGAGGCGGTCGCGGTCCGCGTCCGGGACGGCGCCGTGGTCGGATCCGACCTGTCGGGCGGCCTCGACTCCACCCCCCTCAGCTTCCTCGCCGCCGAAGCCACCGGCCGCGCCTCCGGCGGCCTCGTCACCGTGCGCATCGGGGTGGCGGACCCCACCCACGACGACCACATCTGGGCCGCCAAGGCGCAGGACCTGCTCGACGGCGACCACATCACGCACACCGTCTTCCGGCCCGGCGAACTGCCCGACATGTTCGAGGACGTGGCGAGCCCGATCACCGGCCTGGACGAGCCCACCCGCTGGATCCGCCCGGTCGCCAGGCTCAAGGAGACCGCCCGCCGGCTGGCCGCCGTCGGCGCCCGCGTGCACCTCACCGGACACGGCGGCGACGAAGTGCTGGCGGTCAAGCCCAGCTACCTGCACGACCTGACGCGCCGCCGCCCCGGCCTGGCCCGCGAACACCTCGCGGGCATGCGCGCCATGCGCCGCTGGTCCGCGTCCGCCACCGTCCGGGCCCTGGCCGACCGGCGCCCGTACGGCGTCTGGCTGGCCGCCGAGGCCGAGGACCTGACCAAGCCCTTCCCGCCGGCCAACGCGCCGCTGTTCGGCTGGGAGTACCCGCTGCGCCTGCCGCCGTGGGTCACCGCCGACGCCGCGTCCGGCCTGATCGCCGAGATGCGCCGACGTGCCGACGGGGCGCGGTCCTACGCCCCGACCCGCTCCGCGCACACCACCATCGACCTGGCCCGCCAGCTCGGCGCGGCGGTGCGCCTCGCGGAGTTCGTCACCGGCGCCGAGGGCGCCGTCCTCCAGGCCCCCTACCTGGACGACCGGGTGATGGAGGCCTGTCTGGCGGTCCGCCCGGAGGAGCGCAGCTCCCCGTGGACGTACAAGCCGCTCATGGTCGAGGCGATGCGCGGCACGATGCCCGAGGGGTCGCTCAACCGGGCGACCAAGGGCGAGTTCTCCGACGACTTCTTCCGCGGCCAGCAGCGCCACCGCGGCCAGCTCGCCGAACTGTTCGAGCAGCCGCTGCTGGCCGGGCTCGGCCTGGTCGACGCCGCGACGCTGCGCCACATGGCGCTGTCCGCCTACCCGCCCGGCCTGCCCTGGGGCGCCCTCGACTCCACCATGGCCGTCGAGAACTGGCTGCGCGCCCGGGCCCGGTGGAACCTGGCGCCGGCCGACGCCCCCGCAACCGAACCGACCGATTCGAACCACGGGAAGGACGACCGTGTCCCTCAACCTCGCTGACGGTGTGTCGATCGCCGAGACCGACGACGGCGCGGTGCTGCTCGACGAGCGGTCGGGCCGCTACTGGCGGCTCAACGGCTCGGGCGCGCGCGTCCTCCAGGGCCTGCTCGCCGGGCGCGACGCCCGGGAGGCGGCCGTCGACGCGGCCGGCGGTGCCCGGGTGGCGCCCGAGCAGGCCGCGCAGGACGCCGCCGGCCTCCTCGCCAAGCTGCGCGCGGCCGGGCTGGTGACGCCGTGAGTTCGCCCGTCGCCATCACCGACCGCCCCCGGCTGGCCGCGCACCGGCGCGTGCTGCCGTGGCTGGCGACGGTGGTGGCCCGGGCCCTGATGCACCAGCCGCCGGCCCGGATCCGCACGGTCCTGGAGTTCCTGCGCCGGGGCGCCCGGCCGTCCACCGTCCGGGAGGCGAGCCGCGCCCGGTCCGCGGTCGTCGCGGTGAGCGTCAGCTGCGCCGGCGAGGGCTGCGTCCAGCGCTCCCTGGCCACCGCCCTGCTCTGCCGGCTGCACGGCCACTGGCCCACCTGGTGCTCGGGCGTGCGGGTGGTCCCCTTCCTGGCGCACGCCTGGGTGGAGGTCGACGGCGAACCGGTCGACGAGCCGTACCCGCGCGGCTACCACACGACCCTGATCCGGGTGCCCCCGCTGGAGCGGTCATGAGGACGACGGAACTGACGGACTTCGGCCTCGGGCTGCGGATCGACGGCTTCGAGCCCGGCTCCCACAGCCCGCGGATGCTGCGCACCCTGCTGTGGGAGTACGGCGTGCTGCACCTGACCGGGTTCCCGCGCGACCCGGCGGAGTTCAGCGGGCTGGCGCGCTGGTTCGGCGAGCCCGAGACGGTCTTCCCCGCCGAGCACCGGGCGCCCGGTCACCCCGAGGTGCGTCTCCAGACGAACGTCCGCGGGCTGGGTGCCAACGCGGGCGGGCAGTACTGGCACGCCGACGGGTCCTTCGCGCCGACGCGCTCCCTGGTCACCCTGCTGACCTGCGACGAGGCCCCGCAGGAGGAGGGCGAGACGCTCTTCGCGGACCTGCGTGCCGGGTACGCGGACCTGCCCGAGGAGCTCCGGGCGGAGGTGTCCGGCCTGAACGGCGGCTTCCCGTGCCGGCAGATCGCCGAGCAGGACATGCGGCGGGCGACGGCGATGCGCACCGTGGTGCTGTCCGAGGAGGAACGGCGGCGCAAGCTCGCCGAACTGACCGACTTCGTCCGGCCCCTGGTGGCGACGCACCACGCCACGGGGCGGGAGGTCCTCGTCCTCAACGAGCACTGGCTGCGGGACGTCCCGGGCCGCTCGCCGGCCGACGGCCGGCGTCTGCTCGGGCTGCTCTACGGCACGGTGACCCGGCCGGCGAACGTGTACCGGCACCGCTGGGCGGTCGGCGACGTCCTGGTCTGGGACAACACCTCGGTGCTGCACAAGGCCGTGCCGGCCGCGCCCGGCCGGCGGAAGATCACCCGGCGGATCACCAGCGCCGCGCCGCAGCCGGTGCCGCAGCCGCTGCCGGTGCCGGTGCCGCAGCCGGTGCCGCAGCCGCTGCCGGAGCCGGTCCTTCCCCTCGTGCCCTGACCGCCGGGCCCCTGATCGCCGAGGCCTTCGCCGTCGCCCCCCGACGACGGCGAAGGCCTCGGGCGCAGCGGCCGGCCGCCCGCCGCGTCGGTTCCCCCACGACCGCCGCGGTCGGCCTCCGGCTGCGGCGGCCCCCACGACCGCCGCAGCCGGCCGCCGGCCCCTGAACTGCCCGCTCCGTGCGGGCGGATGTGAAATCTTCACGCGGACGCCGTGACCCCGGAGGTGTCTGCGCCGGACCGGCCGCGCCATACTGGCGGCGACATCAGTTTCGGCCGGGAAGGCCCCAGTGAGCGACACGAGTGAGCATCAGGTGGTGCACCTCTGGTCGCTGGACGAGGACGTCGCCGTCGTCCCGGGCGACGGCGAGACGGAGACCGTCCTCAGCGGTCGGTGGGGTGTCCAACGGCTCCGGGTGGACGGCTACGGCCTGGTGCGCGAGGCCCTGCGGCGGATGCAGCTGGGGCCGGTGCGCCTGAGCAACGTGGAACACCCGCCCGGCACCGGCGGGGGCGTGCCGCCGGACCGGATCCTGCTGCCGGCCCTGCGGCAGGTCGCCCACCTGGTGGTGCGCACCCTCGCGATGGACGACCTGGTGGGCCCGCTGCTGTCGGTGTACCCGTTGAGCCCCAAGGCGGCCTTCACCCTGGTCGGACTTCCGGTGCGGCGCCTGCGGCTGGTGCTCGGCGCGTCCCTGGTGGTCCGGACCGAGGGCGTGGTGCTGGAGACGCCGACCAGCCCGTACCGGGTGGTGGTGCACCGTCCCGAGGCGTTCTGGGTCATCGGCATGCTGGCCCGGCCGTGCCTGCTGGAGGACGCGGTGGCCGCGCTCCCGTTGCCGCCGGGTGTCACCCGGGGCGTCATCGGGTACCTGCGGGCGGCCGGGATGGCCGTTCCGGCCGACCCGGTCCGTCCGCCCCGGGACGACGCCCTTACGGGCCCGCCCCGGTGACGGACGGTCGGGTCCTACAGCAGCCAGCCCGCCTCGCGGGCGGCGCGGATCGCGTCGACCCGGTTGCGCGCGTTGAGCTTGGAGACGATCGTCGTCAGGTAGTTGCGCACGGTGCCCGCGGAGAGCCGCAGCAGTTTGGCGATCTCGACCGGGTCGTGGCCCTCGGAGGCGAGCTGGAGGACCTCGGTCTCCCGTTCGGTCAGCGGGGTCTCCTCGCTGTTCCAGGTGTCCAGTGCGAGCTGCGGGTCGATCACCCGCTGCCCGGCCGCCACCCGGCGTATCGCGCTGGCCAGTTCACCGGGCGGCGCGTCCTTGAGCAGGTAGCCGGAGACCTGGGCCATCAGGGCCCGTCGCAGGGTGCCGGGGCGTCCCAGGTTGGTCAGGATCAGGGTGCGGCACTCGGGCAGCCGCTCCCGCAGGCGGGCGGCTGCCGTCAGCCCGTCGACGCCGGGCAGGTCGATGTCGACGACGGCCACGTCGGGCCGGTGCTCCAGGGCCGCCTGCACGATCTCGTCGCCGCGGGCGACCTCGGACACGACGGTGAGGTCGTCCTCCAGGTCCAGCAGCGCGACGAGCGCGCCGCGCACCATGTGCATGTCCTCGGCCAGCAGGATGCGGATCTCCATGACACAACACTCCTCTGCGGCCGCGCGGGCCTGGGGTGGGGGCGGGAGGATCCGGACGTGGGGGGTCCGGAGCGGGCTCGGGTGGCGGGCGGTCAGGCGGCCGGGCCGCTGTGCGGCAGTGCGGACGGCTCCCCGGTCTCCCAGGGCTCGGTGTCCTCCGCGGCCTCCCGCTGCCCGGGGACGGCGGAGACCGGGGCCTCCGCGACGACCCGGAACGTTCCGTCGCACCCGTGGGCGATGGTCAGCCGGCCGGAGACGGAGTGCAGTCGCATCCGGAGGTTCTCCAGGCCTGCGCCGCTGTGCTGCGAGGTGTCCCGGTAGTCCGGGTCCACCCCGTCGTTGGTCACCACGAGCCGTACCCGGCCGCCGTTCTGGACGGCCTCGATGGAACAGCGGCCGGCCCGTGAGTGGCGCAGCAGGTTGGTGATCGCCTCGCGCAGGACGGCCGCGAGCACCGTGTTGACCTGCGGGCCGAGCTCGCCGAGCCGCACGCTGGTGGTCAGCTCCACGTCGGTGGCTTCCAGCAGGGCGACGACCGAGGAGAGTTCGCTCTCCAGGGACATCTCGCGCAGACCGCGCGAGACCCGGCGGACGTCGGCCAGGGACTGCCGGGACAGCGTCAGGACGTCCTCGACCTCCGCCTTGGCGCGCTGCGGCTGGGCCAGGACGAGCCGGTGGATCAGCTCGCTCTTCAGGGTGATGGCGGACAGGCTGTAGCCGAGCAGGTCGTGCAGGTTGCGCGAGATGCGCAGCCGCTCCTGGATCACCGCCAGCCGGGCCAGTTCGTTCTGCGTCTCGTGCAACTGCCGTACCAGGGCGGCGAGCCGGGACAGCCCGTAGACGACGAGGCCGGTCAGCAGGGTCGACTGCGAGAGGTAGATGCTGTCGAGCAGCGGGCGTTCGTCGATCGCCGGAGGCACCAGCATGCTGAGTCCGACCACGCCGTACAGCGGCCAGCCGGCCCGGGGCGGCAGGAGCAGCAGCAGCGATCCGGCCAGGAACCCCGCCATGGCGCCCCACTGGGCGTTGAAGACCGGCATCGGCAGGTAGGTGAGCAGTGCCTGGATGCCGAGGGTCGTCCACTTCTGCGCGGCGGGCGCCTGTTCGGCCCCCGGCCGGGAGTGCTTCAACTGGAGGCAGAAGATGGCGACCAGGAAGAGCAGGCAGACCGCCATGTTGACGGGGGCCAGCTCGGTGCCCGCGATGTTGAGGGCCGTGATGCCGAGGTAACTCAGGAGCGCAGACGTCAGGATGAGGAGGGCGAAACGCGGGGCGGGCGGTGTGCGTTGGCCTCTCTCCGTTCCCTGCCCTCCGCTACCATCCGGTCGACTGCTGTCGTCGTGGCTGAGCTCATCGGGAACTTGCATTGTCTCCGCGGCCTTCTCTGCTCACATCCCCCTGCGAGCACGTCCGTCGATCATATCTTGGCGTACGGATGAAAGTTGACTAATCAACACATCCGATGACCTGCCCGGCGCGCGGTCGTCGATGACCCCGGGACGGGCACCCCGGCACGCGAACGCGACCCCTGGCCGGTCGAGGGCTCCGGGAGACCCGACCGGCAGGGGCCGCAGGTGCACGCGTCCGGGCGCACCCGTCCTGCTCTGCTAGACGAACAGCGGTACGGGGTTGAGTTGTTCCCGTCGAAGGGGCTCGCTCCGCCGCCCCAGGGCCACCGGCACGTCGAAGAGCCGGCCCGGCGCGAACCTCGCCCAGAACTGCCGCATCCCCGGCACGATCACCTTCACCACCGGGATCCCGAGGTCCTCCCTCGTCTGGTCGAGCACCAGGAGCTCCAGGCCGCGGTCCCGGACCAGGCCGGTGATCGCGGTGACGTCGTCCAGGAGGTCCCCGGTCGGCGCGTACGCCCAGTCCCCGGGGCGGCGGGGCGCCACCGCCGGATCGGGCGTCAGGTAGCGCTTGCCCGCGAGCGTCGCGGTGCGCCACCAGTCGAGCGCGTCCGGGTCGTCGATCCGGTACCCGGTGCCCTCCGCCGTCACCGCGCCGACGGCCGGGAGGAGCTGTCCCATCTCGGTCAGCGCGCGGCGCAGCGCCAGCCGCGGGTCGAAGTGGGCGCCGAACCCGAAGACGACGTCCTCGACGGGCTTGTCGGTGCGGCGCGACAGGGCCGCCATGACCGGGATCCCGAAGTCCGAGGTGAGGTCGAGCACGTGGACCGACCGGTTCAACCCGCGGTAGCCGTCCAGCAGTTCCGGCAGGTGGTCGTCGTCGAAGGCGGCCAGGTCCACCCCGGGCTGCCGGGTGCGATTGTACCACCACAGGGCGACGGCGTCCCGCTCCACCAGCTCCAGGAACCCCTGGACGAGCGCGTCCTCGGGGGTGCTGCCGGCCGCGTTGCCGTTGGAGTCCGCCCACAGGCCGTCGGGCGCGGCCTCCGCGCCGAAGTACAGCATCGACGTCGGCAGCAGCCGGTGGGTGCGCCCGGTCACCGACCAGACCTGCGTCCACTCGGTGGGCCGGGCCGGGTCGAACGGCACGGGCACGTACTGGAAGCGCGAACCGCGCGCGTTCCACCGGTCCCGCTCCCGGAACTGCTCCTCGCCGTACAACTGGACGGCGTTGGGGTGCAGGGCCGCCGGCCCGAGCCCGCGCAGCGAGTCGCGGACCACCGGCTCGTCGCCGTGCCGGGTGCCGCTGTGGCGCTCCACGGCCTCGCACAGGGCGCTCACCCGGGCCTCGGTCTCGGTCAGGCCCTTGCCGCCGCTCAGGCTGCGCAGCCCGGCCCGCAGGCCCGCGAGCGAGCGGCCGGGCATGGCGAGGTTGGGCCCGGACAGGAACGCCTGGAGGAAGTCCGGGCTGCCGGGAGCGCGCCGGATCTCCTTGACGATCCCGGTGACCGGGTCCACCAGGTGGCCGTGGCGCTCCAGCATCTGCCGGGGCGTCAGGGCGCGGTGCCCGTTGCCCGTTCCGGCGGCCTTGGGGCGCGACACCGGACGGAAGGGCGCCCGGACCCGCCGCGCCACCAGGCCCCGGTCCCCGCAGGACGGGCACTGCGGGATCCGGGAGACCGGATGGGCGGTGGTGGCCAGCGTCGCGGTGTCCAGGGTGCGGACGGAGGAGTGCTCCGGGCCGCGCAGCCCGCCGAGCCACTTCGCGGCCTCCAGCGCCGCCAGGTGCAGGGCGAGCATGCGGACCACGGGCAGGCTCGCGGGCGGCAGCGGCACCGGGTCGGGCCGGCCGAGCGAGTACCGGAGCAGCTCCTCCGAGTGGCGGTGGCCGCGCAGCCGGGACGCCAGGCAGTGCCAGCAGGGGCCCTCGCCCGGGCGGAACACCGGCCCGAACCACGGGTTCGACCAGCCCAGCCGGACCGGCAGCCAGGCCGTGCCGTCCCGGCGGTGCGCGGCGTCCACGTCCGCGAGGCGGGGGGAGAGGTAGTCGTCGCACAGCACCACGGACAGGTCCGCCGGCGCGTCCCCGTCCGCCGCCGGGTTCAGCCCGGCGCCGCTCAGGGCCGCGCGGGCCTCGGCGGGGTCCGTGTCGGTGCCGGTCAGTGCGAGGACCCGCACCCGGGCGCGGGCGAGCGAGGCCGGTACCCGGCCGCCGTCGAGCCCCAGCAGGTCCCAGAACGCCTCGGCGGCGGGGCCGGCGGGGCCGGCGTTGGCGGCGTCGGCGACGGGCGGCGGGCTGGACCGCGCGCGGTGCTCCGCCGGGCCTTCGGTATCCGTCCCGGTCCGGTGCTCCGCCCGGTTCCCGTCCGCCCCGTCGTCGCCGGCCTCGTCCGCCCACGCGGGTCGCACCCGGAGCAGGCCCGCGGAGGCCAGCGCCCGCAGGGAGCCGAGGGTCTCCTCGGCGGCGAGCGCCGGTGCCGCCTCCCGCAGTACGGCGGCCGTGCTGCGGCTGCCGTCCAGCAGCGGCGCCAGCACCTCGGCGTGATCTCCGCGCAGTGTGGTCAGCCCGCGTTGGGAGACCAGGTACACCGCCTGCCCGGGCACGGTCTCGGGCCGCAGGTGGCTCTTGAAGCCCACCCGGTCCGTGTCGCTGGTCACCAGCTGCAGTCTCTTCCCCCGTGTGTCGGTCATGCGCCGGGCTGGCCCCCGGTGGTCGAGGCGGGGGCCGGCTGGGCCGACATGACGCAGACGGTGAACAGGGCCACGCTCTGCGGCGCGACGGTGTCGACGTCCTCGATCACCAGGCCGGGGGTGGAGGCGGTGCCGAAGGCGGAGTCGCCGGTGACGGTGCCGAAGGTCAGGAAGGTGCTCATTGCTGCCGGAACTCCTAGGTCGTTGCTCTCGATCAGTTGCGAGGCCCACGCTGTTGCGGGGCCCGCGCCAAGATTCTGCGAAACGGGGAAATGGCGGGGACAGTGCTGCGGTCACTTCCGGCGTGTGAAGACGTCATACCGGCCGGCCGACCGGAGGGTCGACGGACGGCGCGAGCCGGGCCGGCCGGCGGCCCGGCTCAGGCCGAGCGGACGCCGGCCGGGCCCTCGTACGGGGCCCGGACCGGGCCGCCGTTCGGGCCGCCGGGGGCCGTGAACGGCAGGACCTTGCGCGACTGCCCGCCGAGCAGGGCCATGCCCAGCGGGGTCACCGTGTGCAGGGCGCTGCTGCCCACCCGCCGGGTGCTGATCAGCCCGGTCTCCCGCAGCACGGTGGCGTGCCGGCTCGCGACCCCCGGCGACACCCCCAGCCGGGCGGCGAGCTGGGAGTTGGTGGAGGTGTCGGTCAGCAGGCGCAGGGCGGCCGCCCTGGTCTGCCCGACGAGCGCGCTCAGCGCCTGGCACTCGCCGTCGTCACCGGCGTGGCCGTCCGGGGCCGGGGCGTCGTCCCACCCGGAGACCAGGCCCGGCGCGGCGGCGAAGACCAGCACGGCCTGGCCGCTGTCCCGCTCGTGGGCCACCAGCCGGCCGGCCTCCCCGGGCAGGAACACCGACGGCTTGAGGACCAGGCCGCGCCCGTCGAGGGCGAGGTCCACGTCCGGCCCGTCGTCCACCTCCAGGACCGGCGCCTTCCAGGAGATCCGCGGGTGCAGCGTCGACAGCAGCTGCTCCACCCCGCCGCCGGCCGCGACCCTGCCGTGCGCCTCGCACACCGCCTCCAGCCGTTCGAGGATCCGCGCCCAGTACGGGGACACCCCGGCGCGCCACACGTCCAGCGCCAGCCGGGTGCCCTCCGCGCGGGAACCGGGCGTCCGCTGCGCCGTCTCCTCGCGCCCGGCGCGTTCGAGCAGCCGCAGCGGCAGGTTCTCGGCGCCCCGGGTGAGCGGCACCGGCAGCGCCGCCCGGGTGCCGGCCCGCAGGGCGTTGCGGACGGCGACGCACCAGCGCACGCTCGCGTCGTCGCGCCAGGGCCGGGTCAGCAGCCGCAGCGCGAACACGCCCTCCATCAGGGGCCCCAGGCTGCTCTGGAGCCGGACGCGTGTCAGATCGGTACCGGTGAAGTGAATCCGCTGCATCGAGGCCGCCCCGTTACGTCGCTGTCGTGGTACCTCGACACTGTGCTCGCGGCGCCCGCGGGAACAGTGCCTGGCTCCCGTGGGCCGGGTGCGTACGTCACGTCGGCGGGCATGAGAATCTCAGGCGCGCGACCCGCGCGCGGGCGACGGTCACCGGCCGGGCGTCACGTCACCGACCGGGCTTTGGTCATGGTTACGGAAAACCGCAGCAGGACCGGGCGGTTGACCTCATGGTGGCGCCCCGCTCCCGCGCTCTAGCGTGAACGGCATGATCGCAACGTTGGCTTCCGCGTCGCTCGCCACCGCTTCCGCCGAGCCCGCAGGCGGCATCGCCGGATGGGCCGTCGACGTCATGACCACCCTCGGCGCCATGGGCGCCGGCCTGACCAACCTGGTCGACACCGTTCTGCCGTTCATTCCCAGCGAGATCATCCTCCCCGTCGCCGGGTTCGCGGCCGGGCAGGGCAAGCTGAGTCTGCCGGCCGTCATCGTCTGGACCACGATCGGCTCCATCGTCGGCTCCTGGATCGTGTACGCCGCGGGCGCCCTCCTGGGCCTGGAGCGGACCCGCGCCCTCGCGGCCCGCATCCCGCTCATCAGTGCGCACGAGATCGACAAGGCGGACGCGTGGTTCCAGCGGCACGGCCGCAAGGCCGTCTTCATCGCCCGCATGGTGCCGGTGGTGCGCAGCCTCATCTCCGTACCGGCCGGGATCCAGCGCATGCCGCTGCTGGCCTTCACCGCCATGACCGCCGCCGGCAGCCTGATCTGGAACACCGTGTTCGTGCTGCTCGGCTACTGGCTGGGCGACAACTGGCACCTGGTGGAGGAGTACGGCGGCTGGGTGTCGAAGGGCGTCGTGGTGGTGGCGGTGCTGGTCATCGCCCGCTGGTTCCTGGTGCGGATGCGCCGTCGCCCGAGCGCCCGGCACCGCGGCTGAACCCCGCGCCCCGCGCCCCGTACCCGCACCCCGGAGACCCGCGCCGCACACCGGCGCGGGTCTCAGTCCTGGGACCGGTCAGGAGTCCGTGCCGGCGCCGCGCCGTTCGCACTCCCGCAGGAACGTCAGCTTGGACAGCAGGCTGCGCTCGGCCCGGACACCGAGGTCCTTCAGGTGTTCCTCGACGAACCCGGTGAGCCGCTCCAGCTCGGTGTCGAGCAGGGCGTGGTCGATGCCCTCGTGCACGCGGGTCTTCAGGTACTCGACCTCGGCCTGGCGCAGCTTGTGCCCGCCGGCCACCGTGACGTCGTCGATCTCGATGCTGAAGAGGTGCCCGGTGGCGGCCGACTCCAGGTTGACGTCGAAGCGTGCCCTGACCAACGGGGGCAGGCGGTGGAAGGAGAGCTCGGGGTACTCGCGGGCCAGGAAGGCGTCGAGGTCGTCGCCCGGGATGTCGAGGTTCAGCCGGAACTTCTCCCCGCGCCGGAGGGCGTCCTGCTCGAAGGTCTTGATCTTCATCAGGTACCTGCCGTCGGGCATCTTCGTGAAGCCGAAGTAGCCGGCGTGCTCGCGGGGGGCGAGCACCTCGAAGGTCTCCTGGCCGTACTGCCAGCGGGTCAGTTCGTAGCCGGGGTCGAGGAAGAAGCCGGGGTACCGGCCCTGCTCGGCGGCCTCGCACATGGCCTGGGCCAGCGTCCAGATGCTGACCTCGTCGAGGAGGTTGACCTTCTGCTCGATCTCGATCTCGGGTTCGAGGACGGTGAAGGCGCTGCCCTCGAAGACGACCGAGTCCGCCAGCTGCGAGGAGTACCCGAGGGCCTCGCGGACCAGGTCGGACGGATCGGTCACGGCGGCGTGCGGGAACCGCGCCACCCGGACGAAGAGCACGCCCACGGACCGCACCCGGGAGCACATCATGACCTCGGTGAGCCGCTCCGCGCCGGACCCGTGGGTGCGGAGCAGCATCAGCGGGGCCAGGGCGGCGAGGTCGTCCCGGCCGAGGGCGCTGAGGGCCGGACCGGGCCCGAGGCCCGCCCACACCGGGGCGGCGGGGTCGGCCGGGGCCTGCACCGGCCGGCCGCCGTCACCGTCCAGGACCAGGACGCTCGTGGCGACCGTGTCCTCGGGGCGCAGGTGCGCGGTGGCCAGGTGGGTGCCGCCCGGTTCGGGGGCGAGCTCGACCACCAGGGTGGGCGTGTTCCCTCCGAGGACCTGGTACTGCCGCGAGATGTCGCCCAGGACGAGGTGCCTGGTGACGGTCGCGGCGGTGGGCTCGGTGCGGGTCTGGGGGGTGTTCATCGCTGGATCACTCCTTCGCTGCCCCGCGGTCGGCGGGGCGGGTGGGTCGTACGGGGTGGGCCTGGCGGGGGCGTCGCGGACCGTTCGGCTCACTCCCGCAGCAGGCTCAGGCACAGCTCGGCGGCGGCCCGCAGCTCGGAGACCGGAACGCGTTCGTCGACCCCGTGGGCGAGGCGCTGCTCCCCGGGGCCGCAGACGTAGGTGGGGACGGCGAACCGGCGGCGCAGGGTGCGGGCGTCGGTCGGTCCGGGATAGACGGGGTCCGGGTGGGCCGGGGAGCCGGCGTCGCCGCAGGCGGCGACCAGCCGGTCCCACAGCGGCGTCACCGGGCTCTCGGAGGCGTCGGCCGTCATCAGCAGCTCGCTGCGCCAGGTGACGTCCTCCTCGGCGAGGCAGTCCGCGAGCAGGGCGCGGACGGCCTCCTCGGTCGCCTCGGGGCTGCCCGGAGGCAGCCGCAGGTCCCATTCCGTGCGGCAGCTCCCCGGGACGGCGTTCACCCGGGTGCCCCCGGTGATCCGGCCCAGCGTCGCGGTGACCGGACCGCCCGCCGGGTTCCCGGCGAACCGGGCCGCCGCGGCCGCCGGCAGCCGCTCGGCGAGCCGGCAGGCCGCCAGCACCGCGGAGACGCCGTCCTGCGCGCGTGAGGCCGGGGCCTCGCGCCCGTCCAGGTCGACGCCCAGCCAGGCCACACCGCGTTCCATGCGGTGCGGGACCAGCCCGGTCGGGGCGAGCACCACCGCGCCCTCCAGGGGTGGCAGCCGCAGGGTGTCGGCCAGCGCCTGCCAGCCTGCCCGGCCGCCGCGCTCGCCGTCGGCGGTGAACACCAGCAGGAGGTCGCGCGGGCCGGGGCGTCCCGCCGCGTGGTGGGCGAGGGCGGCCTCGACCGCGGCGGCGATGCCGCCCTTCATGTCCGTCGAGCCGCGTCCCCACAGCTCGCCGTCGGCCACCACCCCTTCGAAGGGCGGCCGACGCCAGTCCTCCGGGACGGCCGGGACGGTGTCGGTCGCGGCGGTGAGCAGGAGGGTGGGCCGCGATCCGTCGCACGGGCCGTACCGCGCCAGCAGATTGGGGCGCTCAGGCACGTCCTCGACGATCGTGAGCTCGTCCGCCGAATCCGCGAGCACGTCCGCCAGGAGGCGTACCACGGCCTGTTCGGTGGTGAGCGGGTTGTCGCTGCGGGTGCGGACGAGTCGCCGGGCCAGCGAGACCAGTCGCTGCTCGTCCACGGCCGGTTCGGCGGGGGCGGGGCCGGCTGCGGGGCGGGGGAGGGGAGGGGGCGGTGTCGTCATGCCATGAGTCCCGGGTCGGTGCCCTCGCCCGAGGCGCGGACGAACTCGGCCGCCTGGGAAGGGCCGTACGGCTGCATGTACTGCCCGGCCCGCGCGTCCCGCAGGATCCGGGCGGCCGGGTGCCCCCACCGGTAGGCGGACGCCCCGGCGGCCGACAGGGCGAGGTCGGAGAGGGCGAGCGCGGTGTCGTGCGAGCGCAGCCGGCACAGCTGCCACTCCCGGGCGAGGGCCAGGGTGCCCCGGCCGTCCGCGGGGTCGTGGTCGTCGAGCCGGCCGAGGAAGAGCTCCACCAGGGCGCGGGTGCCCGCGAGTTCCCGCTCGGAGCGCAGCGCGGCCGCATCGAGCCAGGCCCCCGGGCGGTCGGCGCCCGCGCGCCGGAGCGCGGCGAGCAGGGTGCGGTGCGCGGCGGTCGCCAGGCCCAGGTAGATCCCCAGCATGGCGCCGGAGCTGAGCATCCGGCCGCCGAGGGCGCGCGGGTCGTAGGTGCCCCAGGGCCCGCGGACCGCGAGGCTCCAGGGCAGGGCCTCGGCGTCGTGGAAGTGCACGGTCCCGCTCGCCGAGCCCCGCATCCCGAGGCCGTCCCAGTCGTCGGCCACCGTCGTCGCCGCCGAGCGTGGCACGATCGCGCTGCCGAGGCGGTCGCCGTCGGGGGTGCGGACGCGGAGCCGGACCGCGAAGTGGGTGGCCGCGGGGGCGCCCGAGACCATGATCTTCCGGCCGCTCACGGTGGCCGTCCCGTCGGCGCCGGGGTCGGCCGAGGTGCGCACGGTGAAGTAGCCCGCGCCCGCCTCGGTCGCCGCGCCCGCCACGAAGGCCGAGCCGTCGGCCATGGCACGCAGCAGCCCCTCGGACCCGGGGTCCGAGGGGCCGGCGGCCAGGCCCAGGCCGCGGGAGAGCTGCATGTGCAGCACCAGGGCCGCCGAGGCGTCGGCGGAGGCGATCCGTTCGAGGCAGGCGGCGGTGTCGAGGAGGCTGCTCACCCCCAGGCCGCCGTGGGCCGGGGGCACGGTGGCGCCCATCAGCCCGGCGGCGGCGAGGGCGCGGTGCGCCTCGGTGACGTAGCTGGCCTCGCGGTCGTGGCGCTCGGCGTCGGCGGCCACGGCCGCGAGGCAGCCCTCGGCCCGTTCGACCGCAGACCTTCCCCGGGGCGTACGGGGCTGCAGGCACCACGCGGCGTCGGCGCCGGGCGCATCGGGCGGCGCGGCCGTCACCGGGCGCCTCCCGCGGGTGGGAAGGGATGGATGCCACGGGTGCGCAGGAAGTCCACCGAGGGTTCCAGCCGTTCGTTGTCGTGGTCGATGCCGACGCCGACCATCACGTCCGCGTGCGGGGCGTACCGGCGCAGGCAGCGGTCGAGCTCGGTCCAGTCCACCGTGCCGGAGCCCAGTGCCAGGTCGGAGTCCTGGTCACCGTGGTTGTCGCCGTACTGGACGTAGGCGGTGGCCGCCCCGGCCAGGCGCAGCCAGTCCTCCAGCGGCACCGACCCGTGGACGTTCCAGTGCGCGACGTCGAAGCAGAGCCGCAGTCGGGGGGAGTCGAAGTCCTCGACGAGGGCGAGGCTGAGCTCGGGGGTGCGGTCCCACATGTTCTCCAGGAGCACGGTGACGTTCCCGAGGTCCTGGTCGCGCAGGAAGGACAGCCAGCCGCTGCGCCACTGCCGGTCGTAGGCGGGCTCGTTGAGCATCGGCAGGTGGTTGCTGTGCAGGATGAGGAACTCGGCGCCGAGCCGTTTCGCCCATTCGATGGACGCGGATATGCGGAGCGCGGAGGCTTCCCGGACGGCGCGGTCCGGGGAATGGACGGATATATCGATGTAGGGGCCGTGGACCACCTGGACGAGATCGGCGCCGCCGGAAGACTCCAGGAAATCCGCGAAGTATTCATCCAGCATGTCCAGATTTTGCGGGTATGCCGGTTCGATCAGTTCGAACCGAAAATCGTTCGATCTGGCCACGTTGACATAACGGGAAACGTCGTGCAATCTTGGCTGAATAGTGACGCGAGGCACTTTTATCCATTCATGCGGGTCGTCGTGGAGGTGGCGAAAAGTGGGGTCCGAGATTCGGAGCGGCTATCTGGTCGCGGTGGTGGGAATCGACGGTGCCGGCAAGACGAGCCAGGTGGCACGGCTGGCCGAATGGCTTGAGGGACTGGGGAGCCCGACCCGGCTCTTCCTGAACCAGACGCAGCTCCCGGTCCGTCAGGCCTTGGACGCGATCGCTCGGGAGGACGGCTTCCCGGGACACCTGGACATGATCGGGGCCGACACGATCAGGCTCATTTCGGCCTGTGCGAAGCTGTCCGCGCTCGCTCCCGTCGGCGACGTCCTGAACACTCCCCGCGCGGTGGCGCTCGCGGACCGCTACACGGTCTGCCAGTACGCCGCCGTCCGCCTGCAGAAGGCGGACAACGAGGAATTCCTGCGGCGCCTCAACCGGGGCCTTCCGGAGCCCGACATCACCCTTTTCCTGGACGTCGAGCCGGCCGTCGCCCAGGAAAGGATCAGGCGCCGCGGAATCGACGAGGAGACGCTTGAGTTCCTCGTCGACTACCGGGAGGCCTACCGCTCCCTCCCGGAGTTCGACGATTTCGTCGTGGTCGACGGGAACGGATCGTTCGACGAGGTCCAGGAACTCCTCCGCAAGGAGATTCAGCGGGCCCTGCCGGAGGCGGTGGCCGCGTCCGCCGCGGTGTAGACGCTGAGGTGGGAACGGGAGTCGGCGGTGAACGGGCGCCGGCTCCAGTTCTCCCACCGGTCCTCCAGGCGCAGGCCCGCGCGCTCGGCCATCGCGTCGAGCTCCTGCGGCCAGCTGTAGCGCACCCGGGTCGGGTACAGGGCGAACCCGGCTTCCGTCACCTCCAGGTCGAGGGACTCCACGACCTGGGTCTGCGCGTCGTGCCGTGACACCTGCAGGAGCAGGCTGGCGGCGCCGAAGTCCTTCACCCGCAGGGCCGCCGGCCCGTCGAACTGCTCGGGCGCGGGCACGAACGCCTCGACGACGAACCGCCCGCCCTCGGCCAGGTGGCCGGCGACGGTACGGAAGCAGGCCTCCTGCTCCGCCGGGTCGTCGACCAGGAAGAGGGAGTTGAAGGCCACCCAGACCAGCGGGAAGGACCGGTCGAGGGCGAAGTCGGTCATGCTGCCCAGCACGCCGGTCACCCGGTTGCCCCCCGGCGCGCGGTCGAGTTCCGCGAGCATCTTGGGCGAGCTGTCCAGCCCGTGGACGGCGACCCCCTTCTCGGCCAGCGGGATCGCCAACCTGCCCGTCCCCACCCCGAGTTCCAGCGCGGGACCGGCGCCGGCCAGCTCGGCGAGCAGGCCGACCGCCTCGGGCACGTCGTTGCGCCCGGCCACCTGCCGGTCGTACACCCCGGCCCGGGAGTCCCCGTACGAGGCCGCATCCCACCCCTGAAACGCGTTCACAGCACACTCTCCTCGATCGGCGTCTGCCGTCCTCCCGGCGGGGAGGACGGCAGACGAAGCGGGCTTGCCGACGGCTCTCAGGCCTCGACCTTCGCCAGGAACTCCTGCCAGCGCGTCTTCTGCGCCTCGGTGGAGCCCTCGCGGCAGACGTGGTCGCGCAGGTCTTCGTCCCAGGTGATGGGCTCCGGGTCCTTGTCCGCGAGCTTGGACATGCCGTCGAGCAGCGAGTTGTCCATGCCGGGCAGCAGCTCCGGGATCCAGTACGCGAGGTAGTAGAAGACGCTGCGCCCGGGGCTGAAGCTCGGGTTGCGGTTCTCGTAGTTCTCCAGGCTGAACGCCGGGTAGGCGCCGTCGCCGATCTTCTTCGGCACCTTCCAGATCGGGTAGCAGAAGGTGACGTCACCGATCTTGCGGAAGGGGGCGGGCAGCGGGAGCAGACCGCGGGAGACCCGCGCGATGTGCTCGGCGACGATGTCCTCCCGGTTCGCGCCGGTGGCGACGAACTTCATGCCGCGCTCGACGGCGTAGCGGGTGAGGACGCGGCGCAGCAGCCAGGTGCCCATGAATTCGAGGTCGGCGTCGGGGAAGTACTCCCGGAACACCTCCTTGACCGAGGCGAGGTCCTTCAGACCGGACAGTCGCGCGGTCTCCGACTCCTCGACGACGTTCAGCTCGATGCCGTGCGCGGAACACAGCGCGCGGGCGTTGTCGACCTGGGCGTCCCAGTCCGGGATGCCGAGCATCATGACCGGCACCACGCGCTCGGGCTCGAAGTAGCCGGACTCCATCAGGGTGGAGAGCAGGACGTTGGAGTCGCCGCCGCCGGACGTCCCGACGACCAGGCCGTTGCTGCGGTCGCCGGGCCACTGCTTCAGCACGTCCGTGACGCTGGCCCGGACGAACTCGAAGCACTCCGCGGCGGACATCTGGGTGTGCACGCGCTGGAAGGCGCCGCTGTCCTCGGTGGGGAAGGTCCACTCGGTGGTGGCCTCGTCGTGGAGCCGCGCGCTGGAGGCCTCCACGCCGAGCAGGCCGGGAAGGTTGATGTTGCGGGTGACCCGGGCGAACACCTCACCATCGCCGCCGGCGTCGCCGGGGCGGGCCGTGGACGCGGGAACGAAGACGGCCCGCCGGTGCCCGTCGCCCCCGTGGCCCTCGATCCGGTAGGTCCACACCGCCGAGAGCGGGATTCCGTACAGCCGCAGCAGTGCGCCGACGGTCGGTGCGCTCTCGTGTTCCAGGAGGTACTCACCGTGGTTGGTCTGCAACCGGACTCGCATATGCCGTTCCGTTTCGTCAGCGGGTGGATCATCGTCAATGCAAGTGCCGCTGGTGAGGCGCCGAAGCGCCTCACCAGCGGTCTCAGGACACCGAGGAGTCCCGATGAGTGGCTACGGTCAGCCGGTGGCGACGATCGAGTTGCAGCAGGCGACGGACTCCAGGCCGCTGTCCGTCGTGGCCGCGTCGCGCGCACCGAGCACGCCCAGGTTCAGGGCCGCAACCGGCTCGAACTCGACGAGAACGGCAGCCGGGGCGTTGACCAGACCAAGTTCGGTCTTCATGGTTCTCAGCTCCTCTCTAGTTGGATGGTGCATCCGTCAACCGCGCCTGGCGGCGCGGCTGTTCATGGGGGCGTCAGGACGCCCGGTAGGGGAGGAAGACGGGCTCGGGGTCCGGGGCGCCGGGGCGCAGCTGCCCCTCGGCCTGCTCGGCGATCCGCCGCGCGATGTCGCGGCAGTCGCCGATCCGGCCCTGGCGGGCCCGTTCCCGCATCTCCCGCGCCTCGGGGAACTCGCTCTCGGGCAGCTCCCACAGGGAGCGCTGCATGGCGGTGTCCATGGCGCCGGGGGAGACGCAGAAGGCGCGCAGTCCGGCGGCCCTCTCCTCCGCGGCAACGGCTTCGGTGAGGCGTTCCACCGCGGCCTTGCTTGCCGAGTACGCCGCCCAGCCCGGGCGCGCCGAGCGCGCCGAGCCGGCGGTGAGATTGATCAGTACGCCGGCGCCCGGACGGCTGCGGACGTGTCCGGCGAAGACGGAGCTTCCGTTGATCACGCCGAGCAGGTTGGTGCCGAGGATCCGGTTCCAGCGCGCCAGGTCGCCGTCCGCGACCCGGAACACCTCCATGACGGCGGCGTTGTTCACCCAGACGTCTATCCGGCCGTGCCGGTCGACGACGGATTGCGCGAATTCACGCACCCGCTGCTCGTCCTGTACATTCACCGAAGCATGTTCCGCCAAACATTCCGAATTTTCGGAAGGAATGCTCCGCGATGCTCCGGCCACCAGGAATCCGCGTTCTTCGAATTCTGAGCAGAGAGCTCGACCGAGACCGCGACTTGCACCGGTGATCACACAAACTGGCTGGTCAGAGTCGTTCGACATCAACACTAACCCCCGTTGTGTGATGAATTAAGCGCGACTTGGCAGGTATTCTCGGTGAAGCGGAGACATCGCTCCGAAGCTTCTCCCGGATGCTGCTCCCGAGTGTTTCACCCGGGCTGCTTCCCTTTGCCTCGAATGAGTCTAGGACGCTCTCCGCGGCGGCGGCAAGAGTTTCCCGGTGCTTTTCTCGGAAGATTCCCGGCGGATCCGCAAGGTTTATAGTCGAAGAATCCGGAGAATGCCGCCGAAGCCGCTCAGGGACGGGACGGCCCGGCTGCGTCCACGATGCGCCGGCGCTTCCCGTTGCGGCGCACCTCACGGAGGACCTTCCGGTAGAAGGCCGGATAGCTGACCTCGGAGTGTGCGGCGTACCGCCGGGCGAGCGGATGCCGCTCGGCCAGTCTGTTGACGGGCACCACCATCGCCGCATGGTGCTCCACGTGGAAGTTGTTGCCGTTGGTGAACCAGCGGCTGAACCTGCTCCCGCTGATCGTCCGGGTGTTGCGCAGGACGTCCGTGCTGCCGCCGGTGTCGCACAGGACGTGCTCGGGGAGCTCCAGGAAGAAGTGGATCGGGATCGAGAGCAGGAGTGGGAGCCCCCACAGCAGCAGCACGGCTCGGCCGTGCCCCAGGCCGGCCGCCGCGCCGGCCGCGAGCACCGCGACGCCCAGCAGACGGTACTCGCCCATGACGTGGCGTCTGGCGCGTTCCCCGATCTGCCCCCGGGCGTACGTCCACGTCCCCGCGCAGCTGCGGGCGACGTCCGCCGCGACCTGCACCAGCCGGCCCGGATCCCCGGCGCCGCGCAACAGGGCGCTCCAGGTCAGCGGTGCCCGTGGGTCGAAGCCGAAGAACTCGCTGTCCTGCGCCGTGCCCAGGTACTTGTGGTGCTGCAGGTGCTGGACCCGGTAGTGGCTGTAGGCCGAGAGGAGGGGAATCCCGATCAGCACGCCGACCGGCCGGTGCGGCGCGGCGCTGCGGAAGGCCGAGTGGTGCAGGCACTGGTGCTGCAGCTCCACCAGGTGCGTGTACATCGCGGCCAGCAGGATGACCCCGCCGGCCGCCGCGGGTCTCCAGCCGCTCAGGGCGAGCCATCCGCCGAGACAGCAGAGGGCGACTGCCGCCGCCAACTTGCCGACGAAGACGAACTCGTCCTTGCGCGAAACTCGCGCCCGCTCGAACAGTAACGCCGACGCGCCCCTGCTGGTGTCCACGTCACTTCCCCCGTCCACGCCGCCTCCCCCGTCCACGCGACCTCCCCGGTTTCCGCCTCCCGGCCCGGCGCTACTCCCAGGCCACGGTGGTCTCGTCGGGATCGGTCCGGTAGACCTGACGACCCGTCAACGAGTTGACGATCCGTGCGCTGCGCCAGGCCACCAGCGACAGCAGCGTGTCGTTGATCCCGTGGCCCGCCTCCGAGAACCCCTGGCTGTAGACCCGCAGTGCCGCCGGTCCGTCGAAGTCCACCGAGTAGTCGGAGTTCACCTCGAACATCCCGTCCCGAAGCGCGAGTTGGCCCTGAATCGGCTTGAGGTACTCCGGGATCCGCTTGTGGTAGCCGGTGCAGAGGATCAGCAGGTCGGCCGGCACCGACTCGGTGGTGCCGCGGTTCCCGTCGTGCAGGGCCAACCGGTACCCGGGCCCGTCCTGCGTCAGGTCCACGGCCCGGCGCGAGGTGAGCAGACGGTGCGGCATCCCCGCCCGCAGCACGTGGTCGAGGTGGTAGAGGCGGCGGTAGACCGCGCCGAGCAGCTCGTCCGTGATCCCGTCCCCGCCGGCGTTCAGCTGCTCGGTGACCAGCTCGCCGCGGCGCCGGGCCGACAACCCGTGGAAGTACTCGGCGTACGCCGAGGAGAACCACTCGTTGGTGAACGGCGAGTCGTCCAGGGGCTGGAAGCCGGGGCCGCTGGAGGTCCAGGTGAGGGAGGCGGGCAGCGCGCGCTCGTCGGACAGCAGGTGGTGGACGACCTCGGCGCCGCTCTGACCCGCCCCGACGACCACGACCCGGCGGCCCGCCCACTCCGGGCGCACCCGGGTGAAGTCGCTGCTGTGCAGCACGTTCCTGCCCTCGTACGCCTTGGCGAAGGACGGCAGCCGCGGTTCGGCACCGGAGCCGACGGCGATCGCCCGGGTGCGGTGGGTCTCGCCGCCGGCGCAGGTGACCTCGAAGCGGTCGCCCGAGAGCGCGACGGATTCGACGCGGGTGCCCCACCGCAGCGAGGGCAGCTGCGCCGCCGCCCACTGGTAGTACTGCTCGAACTCGCGCCGCGAGCAGCTCAGACCGTTGGCCTCCAGGAACCGGAACGCCCTGCCCTCCTGGACGATGAAGTTCAGGAAGGAGAACCTGCTCCTCGGGTCGACCAGGGTCACCAGGTCGCGGAAGTGCGTGACGGTCAGCTGCGAGTCGGAGAGCATCAGCCCCCGGTGCCACTCGAAGCCGGGCTTGTCGTCGAGGAACAGCGTGCTCAGCTCGGACAGCGGCTCGGTCAGGGCGGCGAGGCTCAGGTTCGCCGGCCCCACACCGATTCCGATCACGTCGTGGTCAGGCATCGTGGATCTCTCCCTCGGGGACGGCGGCGGGGCGGCTGGGTGCTGCGCCCGGGCGGCCGGGCGCAGCGGTGGGGCGGTCGGGTGCTGCGGCCGCGACCTCCGCGGTGGCGGCTGGGCGTGGCGGCCGCTGGCTCACCGCCAGTACTCGTTCTGGATGCCGGCGATCCCGGCCATGAGCGTGGCCTCGTCGGGAGCCCTGAGCACGTACGAGTCGAGGAAGTCGGTGGAGTGCCGCACCCCGCCCCGCCCGTTCCCGGCCCCGTGGTGCTCGATGTGCTCCACGACGCCGAGGTCGGCGAACCGCCCGGGGTCCACTCCGCGGGCTTCACCCCCGCCGGGGTAGAACGCGATGAAGCCGCAGGTCCCGGTGGCGGGGCCGGTACCGAGCGTCACCGGAAGCCCGGCGTCGAGGCGGATCTGGGTCTCGACGATGTTGAACCCGTACTGCCACTGGATGACCGGCGGAATGACCCCGCCCGGGGGGCGGCCGGCGACCTCGCAGAAGACGAGCTCGTCGGAGTCCGTGCGGAACAGCTCCAGGTGCGTGGTGCCGTCCTTGAGGCCGAGAGCGGCCAGGACGGACGCGTTCATCGCGCGGATGCGCCGCAGCAGGTCCGGGTCGTCGACCAGGACGGTGCCGAAGACGCCGCCCGGCGAGTAGCCCGCCGGGTCCGTCAGATAGGTGCCGACACTGGCGAACCGGATCTCGCCGTCCACGACCACCGAATCGCAGTGGTAGATCCGGCCCTTGACGAACTCCTCGATCTCGTAGTGCGAGCCGGACAGGTCCAGGCCCGCCACCACCGCGCGTGCCTGGTCGAGGGAGTCCACCATGTACAGGTCCTTGGCGGCGAGCCCCCACCGGCTCTTGATCACCTTCCGGCCGGTTGTCCAGTCCACCCGGTCGAGGTCCGTCGGCCGGTCGAGCGCCGCGAAGGCGGGCAGCGCGGCCGCCCCGGCCTCCCGGATGACCTCCTTCATGCGCAGCTTGTCGCGGAAGCGCACCGCGGTCTCGTAGTCCATCCCGGGCAACGAGAACGTCGAGCGCATCTCCGCCGCGAGCAGCACGGCCCGCTCGTGCACGGCGATGACCCGGTCGATGGGGTGGTGGCGCAGGGTCCAGGAGCAGAGGTCCCGCCAGCGGTCGAAGTCCTCGGTCTCGCAGACGGCGACGTGGGGAAGCGGGTGGTCCGCGAAGCCGTCGAGTCCGCCGTGGGCCCGGTAGCGGGTGACCAGGTGGATGTCGACCTCGGTGACCGGCAGGATGTGCGCGCCGCCCCGGCTGAAGTGCGAGTAGTGGTGCTTGTTGATGAAGAGCGCGGCCGGCTTGCTCATCGCCCCGCCTCCCCGGCGTTCCCCGCGGCGCACGGTTCTGCGGGGGTGGGCGGCCCGGCGGCGGACGGTGCTGCCGGGACGGCGAGCGGTCGGCGCAGCGAGCTGCTCATCAGGTCGAAGCCCGTCAGTCGTCGGATCAGGTCGTTCTCGTCGTCGGTCCCCGTGCCGTGGCTCGCGGTGAGGATCCGCACGCCGCCGTCGCGCAGGGCCAGGCGGACGAGTGCGGGACCGGCCGGCAGGCCCGATGCGTCGAGCAGTCCCGTCAGTGCCGCCAGTGCCGGGCCGTACTCCTCGGGCGGCAGCGCCCGCTCGGGGAGCACCTGCTCGGGCCGTGTGGGGGAACCCCCCTCCTCCATCGCGGCGACCCATCGGTGCGCCCCGTCCGTTGTGAAGGTGTGGGCGCGCAACACCCGCTCCCCGTCGCCGACTTCGGGATCACCGGCCGCGGCCAGGGCCTTCACCGCGTCGACCGGCGTGCCCGGGGTGCCGAGCAGGGCATTGGCCGTCGCCGCCGCCAGGGCTCCGGCCCCGGTCAGCGAGAGGACCGTCACCGGGTTCAGCGGGCGCAGTACGGTGTCGACGAAGTCGGTGAAGTAGGCGGGGTCGGCTGAGGGCCGGGTCTCGAAGTCGACCGAGTAGTAGTCGGTCTCGTCCCCGGCCAGCTCGTGCACCGGTGAGCCGGGCCGCTGCACCAGGGCGACGCGGCAGCCCAGAGCGTGCGCGGCGCTCGCCACGGGCGCCGTCGCGTCGATCAGGACCACGGTGCGACCGTCGGCCTCCCCGGCTGTGCTCGCCGCTACCATTTCGTTCCCCCGATGCTGTCGTCGATCCCGTCGCCGATCCGCTGTCCGGCTGCGCCCCCGCCCCCGCCCCCGCCCCCGCCCCCGGTGGGGGGCCCGTCGCCGATCCCGCCGACCGGGTCCGCGGCGAAGTGCGCGGCCTCCTCCCGCACGCCGGCCAGTTCCCAGTCCTCCCGGCTGCGGACGTACCGGGGGTTCTCGGCGACGATCGACTCGGTCGTCGTCCGGCCGTCGGCCAGCCGCCAGCGGACCGTCCCGGTGACGGGGCCGGCGAGCTCGGCGGCGAACGCCTGGCAGGCGGAGCGGAGTCGGCCGAACCACCGGCCCTCCACCGCCTCGCGCACCCAGAGCTGCTCCAGGTGCAGCTTCTCCCTGAGCGTCTCGGCGTCGAGGGTGGCGGTTTCGAGGTGGCGGTGCGAGGCCATCAGCAGCCAGGCCGCGGGGGCCTCGCGCACTTCCAGGACCTTCGCCCCGCCGGGCAGGTGCTCCAATCCGGTGTGCCGGCCGAGTCCGTGGGCGCCGACGATCCGGTTCAGGGTGCCGATCAGCTCGACGAGGTCCATGCGCCGGCCGTCGACGGCCACCGGGACACCGGACTCGAAGGCGACCTCCACCGTCTCCGCTCCGGCCGTCGGCCGCCGGGCGGTCCAACGGAAGCAGGACTCCGGGACCTGGTGGTTCTCGGGGTCGTCGAGGATCCCGGACTCGAACTCCCGGCACCACAGGTTGGAGTCGGCACTGGCCGAGCGTTCCGCCATCTCCTCCAGGCCGATGGCCCGCAGCTCCTTGGTCTTCTTCTCGCGGTGCACCGGCTCCAGTTCGTACGGGCTCCCGAACCGGCCGCGGAACCCCAACTGGTCGAGCGCGCCGTTCAGTCGGCGCAGGGTGTTCTGCGAGCGGTTGGCCGTGTGCAGGATGACCTCGGCGCCCAACTCCTCGGCGGTGCGCAGAGCCGCGCGGGCGAACAGCGGCCGGCTCAGCGAGGAGCTGATGGGGTACGAACCCAGGTAGACGGCGTGCGCGGCGATCGCCGGAGCGACGAACTCGCGGGCGAATGCAGCGCGTTCGTCGAGAACGTGCAGTCGGACGCCGAGGCTGTCGGTGATCCGGCCGAGCTCCTGCCGGCTCTCGTCGCCGCCGACGTCCACGCTGACGGCGTGGACGTCGGTGGCCCCGGCCTCCACCAGCCGGTACAGGAGGTAGGAGCTGTCCAGGCCGCCGCTGAACAGCGTCACGACAGGGCGCCGCCAGTCGACCTCGCGAGGTGTGATGTCGCGAAAGGAGCGCACTGTCCTCGTTCTCACGTCACGTCCTTCTGGTTCAGCCGCCGGGGAAGGGGTGGTGTCCGCTCGCGAAGAGCAACCGAAAGTCGAAGTCGACACGGGAAGCGGTTCGCCTGGAGCCCCGAGAGGTCCGGAACGCCCGGGACGGGTCGACTCCTCAGGGGGGGGGCTTGCGTACACCGACTGACGAGGGGAAAGCGCCGCCTGAAGCGCCCTCTGGAGAGCCCTCTGAAGTGCTCTGCTGTGCGTCCGGATGGAATGCTCGATGATCAATTCGCGGCGTTGAGCATAGGCAGACCCGGCTTTGGGAGTCAACAGATCTATGTGAGAACGGAGTTGGCCAGGGGGTGGTCGACCGCAAAGCTGGCGCATGGGACGGAAACTCGCCAAAGCGGGGCAGAGCTGGGGTGTTCACCGGCTCCGCACGGTTCTGTCACGCCTGCCCTGTCGGGCGATGCTTGACATGTCACTGCAGGCGTGGTCATGATGGGTGCGATCTTGCTCGGGCTCTGGTTGCTTTCACCAGCCCGAGTGCGTCAGTCGAAACCGGGGGGTTCGAGTGAGGTGCATTTCTCTGCTCTGCTCGAATTCCGTCCCCGCTTCGGCCGGGCTCTCCGACACACCTTCCTTATCCCCGCACCGTGACCGCCACCGGCGGCACGGTGCTTTCGCGTGGCACGTCGGAGGTGCACTGTGACCGGGAATCCCGCGCCCGCCGGCCGGACGTCGGACAGCAGGGTGCTGCGCGTCCTCATCGCGTCATCGGTGCTCTCGAAGGTCGCCGACTGGCAACTGGGGATCGTGGTCCCGCTGGCCGTGCTGACCGAGTCCGACTCGGTGGCCATGTCCCTGGCCCTCTTCGCACTCCGCGGCGTGAGCTACGTGGCGTCCCCGTTCGTGGGATCGGTCATCGACCGGTTCGACCGGCGGACGGTGCTGGTTCTGGGGCTCCTCCAGCAGACGGTCTGCCTGGCCGTGCTCGCCCTCACCCTCTCCAGCCCGCCGGCCGTGGCGCTCCTGGTCCTGCTCTCCGGCGTGGGCAGCGTGGCCTGCACCATCACCGGCCAGTTCGTCCTCATCCCGTTGCTGATCAGCGCGCCGGCCCGTCCCACGGCGGTCGCCAAACTGAACTCGGCGGTGGAGCTGTCGAAGGTGATCGGCCTGCTCCTGGGCGGCGTCGGCTTCGCGGTCTTCGGCCCGTCCGTCGCCTGTCTGTGCATCGCCGGCCTGTACGTGCTGGCAGCCCTGGTGGCCATGGTCCTGCCGAGGGTCGCCGCCACCCAGACCGTGATGGAACTCCGCCGTGACCTCGCGGTCGGATTCCGCTGGGTGGCGAAGCGGGACATCCTCTGGCTCGTGGTCACCATGTCGCTCATCAACATCTCGATCGGCCAGCTGGAGCCGGCACTCATCGCCGAGTTCGCACGTCAGAAGGTCAACACGAGCGTCATCTCGATGCTGATGGCCACGGGGCTCTTCATGGGGGCTGTCGCCAGCCGGTTCGCTCCTTCCATTCTTCCCCGGTGGAGTACGGAACGGCGCATCCTGGCAGTGCAGGTCGCAGCATTCGGAGGCCTCGCGCTCGTCGCCGTCCCCGTTCTCCCGGTGCGCATCGGTGGATTCATGGTGGAATGCTTCGCCGTCGCGGTGAGCAATGTCGCATCCATCACCTATCGGCAGGAGGCCATTCCTCCCGAATTCGCCGGCCGGGTGAATGCGACCATTCGCATGTTCATCACGGGTGCGGTGCCGCTGTCCGGCTTCCTGTACGCCTGGGCGAGCCGGTTCGACGGTTACTACCAATGGCTGCCGACCCTGGCCCTGTGGGCGATCGCGATCGCGATCTGGGCCGTTTACACCAGGCGCCGGGAAAGGGACGCCGTCCTGATTCCGGTCCCGCAGTGACCACGAACCGCACTTCCCCGGTTCATGAACCGCACCGTACGAATCGGACTGTAGGGGTGGCGCGTTGGAGATCGTCGAACAGGACCACCTCGTTGTCGCTTCGGTCGACCTCGAAGAAGCCGAGGAACGGGCTTGGGAGAGGGCGGGCGCGGCCGTCGACGTGGTCCGGCTGCTGGACTCCGAGGGCGTGCCGGACGGCGTCATCGCCCGACTGGGCTTCATCGCACGCCCGCGGTGGCTGAACTGGTGCGCCCCGGTCCTCGGCTCCGAGGAGGAGTTCGCCGACGGGCTCTCCGGCACCGAACGCCGGAACATCCGCCTCGGCCGCCGCTTCGTCCAGGAGTACGGACTACGGCTGACAGTTCGGCCCGGCCTCACGGCGGACTACATGGACGACTTCCTGGCCGTCTACGACCAGCAGATCGCGGACATGCCCCGAGGGAAGAACTTCGCCCGCCGCCACCGGGACCGCCTGCTCGCGGCGGCCGACGAGCACGTGAACGTGAGCCTGTGGGAGGGCACCACCCTGCTCGCCGGCTCGATCTGGTGGAAGCGGCCCGGGCTCTCGGTCCTGCAGATGCGCTTCTCGGCCGCATCGCCCGGAGCGCGGTCCGGCCGCGCGCTGCGCGCGCTCTACGCGGAGGCCATGGCGTACGCCCGCGGGCAGGGACTGACCTACGTCTCCCTCGGCAACGACCCTGCGCTCTTCGGGCACGTCGTGCAGCCGGGACTGTTCACCTTCAAGAGCCGCATGGGCTTCACGCCCGTGCCCTCCGAACTCCTCGACCCGTCCCTCGCGGGCGAGTTCGCCGACCGCATCCTCACCCTGCGGTCACTGCCCGACCCGTCCCTCCTGGTCACCTGGGGAGGCCACCGCGGACACCCGCCGGCCTGGCCCGATGCGGTGCGGGGCGGCATCCACGACCTCCTCGTCCTCACGGACTTCCCGCACGACGAACTCCTCGCCCGGTTCCACGGGTCCGGATTCCGCCGGTCGCGGACGCTCGCCCCGAACGCCTCCACTCCCTGACCCACGCCGCCGCCCTCAACGCCTTCGACATCGCCTTCGACGGACGCCTGTCAGCCGGACGGGCGTAGGCCACCCGGCCCACGCCCGCCAGGAAGATCAACACCTAGCCCAACCGGGTGCCGTACACCTAGATCGTGATAGTCCCCCGGCGGGCGGGGGTGGGTCAGGCGAGGGTGGTGACGGCGGTCTTGACCTGGCTGCTGATGGTGCCGGGGAGGGGGACGTAGCCCTTGTCGCCGATGGCCTTCTGGGCGTCGTCGCTGATGGTGTAGGTGAAGAAGGACTTCAGGGTGTCGAGGCTGTCGGGCTTGTTGCCCTTGTCGCAGACGACCTCGTAGGTGACCAGGACGATCGGGTAGGCGTTGTCGGCCTTGGTGCCGTAGTCGAGGGAGAGCGCGAGGTCGCCTTCGGTGCCCACGACGGTGGAGGTGGCGAAGGTGTTGGCGGCGTTGGCGGCGGTGGCCTCGACGGGCTGGGCGGCGCCGGTGGAGATCTTCGCGGACTTGAGGTTGTTGATCTGGGCGTAGGACAGCTCGACGTAGCCGATGGAGTTGTCGACCTGCTTGATCTGGGCGGAGACGCCGGCGCTGCCGTTGGCGGACTGGCCGCCCGTGCCCTTCCAGGCCTTGTCCGGGGCCGCGGGCCAGGCGCCGCCGGAGGTCTTGGCGAAGTACGAGGTCAGGTTGTACGTGGTGCCGGAGTCGTCGGAGCGGTGGAAGGACTGGATCTCGGCGTCCGGCAGCTTGGTGCCCGGGTTGAGGGCGGCGATGGCCGGGTCGTTCCACTTGGTGATCTGCGAGTTGAAGATCTTGGCGGCGGTCGGGCCGTCCAGGACGAGGTTGTCGACGCCGTTGATGTTGTAGACGAGGGAGACGAGGCCGCCGACCATCGGCAGGCCGATCGCCTTGCCGCCGGTGCAGACCGCCTTGGAGGCTTCGACGTCGGCGGGCTTGAGCACGTAGTCGCTGCCGGCGAACTGGACCTTGCCCTGGGTGAACTGCTGGATGCCCGCGCCGGAGCCGCCGCCGCTGTAGTTGATGGTGGTGCCGGGGCAGGCGGCCGAGTACGTGGTCTTCCACAGGTCCATCGCGTTGGCCTGCGCCGTGGAGCCGGCGCCGAGGAGCGTGCCGCCCTTGCCGCAGGTCACCGAGGGGGTGCCGCCGGTGGCCGCGGAACCGTTCGCGGTGGTGGTCCCCGTCTTGTTGTCGTCGCTGGCGCACGCGGTGAGCGACAGGGCGCCGGCCAGCGCGACCGCGCTCAGGCCGAGGGTGGTGGCGGACCGGCGGTTGCGCTGGAGCATCGGTGGTTCCCTCTCGTTGACACAGCATCGTCGACGGGGTCCCGTCGACGGGGTCGACGGCCGTGAGCGGAAGGAACGTCGACAACCGAGGTGAACGCAGCTTCCGTCCGCACGTGAATCCTCGGTGTCGGGAAGGCGGACGGAGGGCAAAGCCGCGGCGTGTCGGGCTTATGACAACAGCATTGACGTGTTTCGGCGTCACCGGTTTCATGACTCGCACCTTCCGCACACGCCTTCCCGGCGCGTGCGTCCCCCTCACACGTGCTTCCCCCACACGTGCACCCCCACGACCTAGGCGGTGATCCGTTGGCATCGACGGTGAAGGACACGGGCAGCGGCCCGAGAGCGAGCGCGAGCAGTTCCCACGTCGCGATGCGACAGTCCCTCGGCCTGCTGGACGGCGCGGTGATCGCCGCGTCCAGTACGGCCGCCACCAGCAGCATCGGGATCGGCCTGGGCCTGATGGCCGGCGTGGTCGGCCTGCACCTGCCGGCGATCATGCTGCTGGCCTTCCTGCCCGTGCTCGCCATCGCGGGCGGGTACGGGCGGCTGAACGCGGTGGAGCCGGACGCCGGCTCCAGCTACCGCTGGGTCGGCCGCACCCTCAGCCCCTGGCTGGGGTTCCTCACCGGATGGGTGAACACGGTCGGCACGGTGGTGTTCATGGCGTACACCACCACCGTCACCGGCTCGTCGGTCATCCAGCTGCTCGGCGAGGCGCACCTGCGCAGCGTCGCCGGCCTGCGGCTGGACGCGGACTCCACCGTCCAGTGCACCCTGCTCGGCCTGGTCATCCTGATCGGCGCCGCGCTGGTCGCCGTGCGCGGGCTCGACATGGCCGCCCGGCTCCAGAAGGCACTGCTGGTGTTCGAGTACGCCGTGCTGCTCGGCTTCTGCGGGTACGGGCTGTTCGCGGGTGACCAGCCCTTCTCGCCGCAGTGGTTCAACCCCTTCGACATCCCGTCCTTCGACGCCGTCGCGCAGGGCATGGTGCTGGCGGTGTTCTGCTACTGGGGCTTCGAGTCGGTGTTCAGCGTGGGCGAGGAGGTGCGCGACCCGCGCGACGCCTCCCGGGCCGGCACGCTCGCCCTGGTGGTGATGCTGGCGTTGTTCCTGCTGGCCGGCACGGCCTTCCAGCGGGTGCTGCCACTCGGCGAGCTGGCGGACAATGGCGCGCACGGGCTGACCTACTTCGGCACCAAGCTCGCCCACCAGCCGCTCGCCGCACTGCCCTTGATCGCACTGATGTTCTCCGCGGTGGCGTCCCTGCAGTCCTCGGTCATCCCGACCGCCCGCGGCCTGTACGCGATGGGCCGCGACCGGGTGCTCGGACCGGTCTGGACCCGGCTGCACCCCCGGCACGCCACACCCGCCGTCGGCACCCTGCTGATCACCGGCGTCGCCGTCGCCCTGGCCCTGGCCTCGATCGCCATCCCTACCGTCAACGACCTCATCTCCGCCGCCGTCAACGCGATCGGCGTCATCGTCGCGCTCTACTACGCGCTGACCGCCGTCGCCGCCGCCGTCCGGTTCCGCGGACTGCTGCGTACCGACCCGGTGCAGGGACTGCGCGCGGTGGTCGGCCCGCTGCTGGGCGCGGGCGCGCTGCTCGCCGTCGGCGGCTACCTCGCCTGGACCTTCTACGACTCCACCGACCACTTCGAACTGGCTGCCGACAACGGGTGGTTCGAGCTGACCGTGGTGACGCTGATGATCGTCACCGGGCTGCCGGCGGCGGCCTGGGCCCGCTGGCGGCGGCGTTCGCCGTACTTCCCGCAGAACGAGCCGACGGCGTGCGACGCGCCGGCCGCGCAGGAGGCCTAGCGTGGGCGAAGGCGAAGGCGAAGGCGAAGGCGAAGGCGAAGGCGAGCGCGAGGACGAGGACGAGGACGAGGGCGGAAGGCGAAGGAGCCGGAGCCGGAAAGCCCGCAACGACGAACCGTGCGACACGAGAACGGAGCACCACCCATGACCGAGGCCGATCTGGTCTTCACCCGCGGACCCGTCCACACCGGTGACGCCGCCCGGACGAGGGCGACCGGCCTGGCGGTGGTCGGCGAGCGGATCGCCGCCGTCGGGCACGACGAGGTCCGGGAACTGATCGGGCCCAGGACCGAGGTCGTGGACCTCACCGGCAAGCTGCTGCTGCCCGGCTTCCAGGACGCGCACATCCACGCGGTCTTCGGCGGAACGGAGTTGGCCACCTGCGACCTCACCGGGACGGTCGGCGTCGCCGACTACCTGGAGCGGATCCGGGCGTACGCGGAGGCGAACCCCGGGCAGGAGTGGATCACCGGCAGCGGGTGGTCGATGGAGAGCTTCGACGGCGGACTGCCGACCCGGCACCTGCTCGACTCCGTCGTCCCCGACCGCCCGGTGTACCTCACCAACCGGGACCACCACGGCGCCTGGGCCAACACCCGGGCACTGGAGCTCGCCGGCCTCACCCGCGACACCCCTGACCCGGCCGACGGGCGGATCGAACGCGAGGCCGACGGCACCCCGGGCGGAACGCTCCAGGAGGGCGCCACCGCGCTGGTCGCCCGGCTGATCCCGCCCTCCACCGCCGCCGACCGGCTGGACGGGCTCCTGCGCGCCCAGCAGCTGCTGCACTCGCTCGGCATCACCGGCTGGCAGGACGCACTGCTCGGCGAGTTCAACGGCCAGCCGGACCCGTCCGACGCCTACCTCGCCGCGGCGCGCTCCGGCGCCCTGACCGCCCGGGTGACCGGCGCGCTCTGGTGGCGACGCGACCGCGGCGCCGAGCAGATCCCCGAACTCGTACGGCGGCGCGAGGAGTTGAGTCACGGACGGTTCCGGGCCGGATCGGTGAAGATCATGCAGGACGGCATCGCGGAGAACTTCACCGCCGCGATGACCGCCCCCTACCTGGACGGCTGCGGCTGCGCCACCGCCAACTCCGGCCTCAGCTTCGTCGATCCGGTCGCGCTGCGCGGGTACGTCACCGAACTGGACGCGCTCGACTTCCAGGTGCACTTCCACGCGCTCGGCGACCGGGCCGTCCGCGAGGCGCTGGACGCTGTCGAGGCCGCCCGCGCCGCCAACGGGCGGCGCGGCGCCCGGCACCACCTCGCCCACCTCCAGGTGGTGCACCCGGACGACCTCGCCCGCTTCGCGCAGCTGGGCGCGATCGCCAACATCCAGCCGCTGTGGGCCGCCCACGAGCCGCAGATGGACGAGCTGACCATCCCCTTCCTCGGCCCGGAACGCGCCGCCTGGCAGTACCCGTTCGGCGCCCTGCAGCGCGCGGGCGCCACCCTGGCGGCGGGCAGCGACTGGCCGGTGAGCAGCCCGGACCCGCTGGCCGGCCTGCACGTGGCGGTCAACCGGATGGAGCCGGACGCCACCGACGGACGGGTCTTCCTGCCCGAACAGCGGCTCGACCCGGGCTCCGCGATCGCCGCGTACACGGCCGGGTCCGCCCACGTGAACGGGCACGACGACGCGGGCGTGCTGGCGGCCGGGTGGCTCGCGGACCTGGTCGTGCTGGACCGGGACATCCTCACCGGGCCGACCGAGGAGATCGCGCACGCCCGGGTGCTGCGGACGTACGTGGGCGGGGAGTTGGTGCACGCGGCGGACTGAGCCGGGTGACGGCCGCCGGTGGTGGGCGCACGGCGCCCGCCACCGGCGGAGCCGTGCCCGCCGAACGCTGTGGGCCGGTGCCGGTCGTCAGCCCGTAGTCCTCAGCCGTCAGCCGTCAGCCGTCAGCCGTCAGCCGTCCTGGCCGGGCTCCGCCTGGCCGGGCTCCGCCGTCCGCAGGCGGGCCTCGGCGGCGTCGAGGAGGAGGTCCAGCGCGTACGGGTAGCCGCTGCGGCGCATGTCGCGGGTGAGCAGGCCGGCGGTGGCGGCGATGTGGGGGTGGGTGGTGGCGTCGAGGCGGGCGTAGGACGCCTGCCAGACCCCGAGGTCCGCGGCCGCCGCGGGGGCCGGGAGGGCGAGGGCAGCCGCGTCCAGGGCGGCGAAGCCGAGGCTCTGGTCGACGAAGGCGTGGTAGATCCGGACGGCTTCCGGGTCGGGGAAGCCGGCGGTGCGCAGGATGCCGAGGATGGTCTCGACGGCGGCGGTCTCGTGGGCGCGCCCGGTGGTGCGGTGGGCGGCGAGCAGGGCGGCCTGCGGATGGGCCTGGTACGCGGAGTGGATGCGCAGGCCGATGGCGCGCAGGTCGGCCCGCCAGTCGCCGGTGGACTGCCAGCCGTGCTGGGCACGGCCGATGAGCTCGTCGGCGATGGCGATCAGCAGGTCGTCGGTGCTGTGGAAGTAGCGGTAGACCGCGCTCGGGTCGGCGCCGAGCGCGGCCCCGAGCCGTCGTACGGTGAGCGCGTCGGCGCCGTGCTGTCCGATCAGGCGCAGCGCGGTGTCGACGATCAGCTCGGCGGAGAGGACGACGCCCTGCTTGG
The DNA here is from genome assembly GCF_040303045.1 of Kitasatospora sp. NPDC096140. Classification (NCBI taxonomy): domain Bacteria; kingdom Bacillati; phylum Actinomycetota; class Actinomycetes; order Kitasatosporales; family Streptomycetaceae; genus Kitasatospora; species Kitasatospora sp. NPDC096140. Next base: position 341,821 of record NZ_JBEOUW010000001.1, on the reverse strand, counting down.
TGGGGCGCCGACGCCTCCGCTGCGGTTCGGGGACCACGCGATCGGTCATGCCCGCAGGTTATGCCAACCGCGTTGACGTAGAGAAGGGGGCGGGCGCGGCGGGCCGCCGGCCGGTCAGAGCACCCGCCGCAGCCAGCCGTGCCGGTCCTCGGCCCGCCCGTACTGGATGTCCAGCACGTGCGCGCGGATGTCGAGGGTGTGCTTGCCGGGCGCGCCGCCGCCGACGGTGAACTCGTAGCCCTCGCCCTTGAACGCGACGATCGGGGTGATCACCGCCGCGGTGCCGGCCGCGAACACCTCGGTGACGGTGCCGTCGGCGGCGCCGGCGCGCAGCTCCGCGAAACCGACCGTGCGCTCGACCGGGGTCAGGCCGAACTCGGCGGCGAGGGTCAGGATCGAGTCCCGGGTGACGCCGTCGAGGATGGTGCCGAGCTCGGGGGTGACGAGCTCCCCGGCCGAGGTGACCAGGCACAGGTTCATCGTGCCGGACTCCTCCAGGCCGCCCTCGCCGCCGGTGTCGTCCAGGAACAGCACCTGATCGCAGCCGTGCTGCTTCGCCTCGATCTGCGCGGCCAGGCTGGAGGCGTAGTTGCCACCGCACTTGGCCGCGCCCGTGCCGCCCCGCCCGGCGCGGGTGTACCGGGTGCTGACCCAGAGCGTGATGCCGGTGACCCCGCCGGCGAAGTACGGCCCGGCCGGGCTCGCGATGACCGAGTAGGTGACCTCCTCGGCGGGCCGGACGCCGAGGAAGGCCTCCGAGGCGAACATGTACGGCCGCAGGTAGAGGCTCGCCTCGCCGTCGGGGGCCGGCACCCACGCCTCGTCCGCGCGGACCAGCTCCTCGACGCTCGCGAGGAAGTCCTCCTCCGGCAGCACGGGCAGCGCGAGCCGCTCGGCGGACCGGGCGAAGCGGCGCGCGTTGAACTCGGGCCGGAACAGCCAGACGCTGCCGTCGGCGTGACGGTAGGCCTTCAGCCCCTCGAAGATCTCCTGCGCGTAGTGCAGCACGGACGCGCTCGGGTGCAGCGAGAACGGCGCCAGCGGGCCGACCCGGCGCTCGTGCCAGCCCTCGCCCGGCGTCCAGGTGGCGGTGGCCATGTGGTCGGTGAAGTGCTTGCCGAAGCCCGGAGCGGCGAGGACGGCGCGTCGTTCCGCCTCCGGAACGGGGGCGGTCGTCCGAACCAGAGGGAATGCGCGACCCATCGTCAACTCCTCAGCTCCGTGGCGGAATCCGCCCACCGGACACCGACTTCCGGCGCCTCACCCGTCATGCTAACGGCCGTCAGTCGGACGGTATACGTCGCACGGGGACGTCGCCCGAGGCCGCCGGACCGCCGCCGCCGCGGGCCTGTTCGAGTGAGTGGGGCGTGGCGTCGCGGGGGCAGCCGGGGCGGCGGCGGTTACGAAGAGAGGCAGTCCCCCCTCGCGGGCCCGGCTCAGGCCGCCCGCCCGCCCTCATCGAACGGAGCGCCCACCGTGGCCGTACCCACCACCTTCGACCACAGCGCGGCCGGCTACAGCCTGCCGCACGCCTACTGCCTGGCCAAGGCGGCCGAACTCGCCTACCAGGACGACACCGTCGTCGACGAGCAGGCCCGCGCCTGGGGCTTCGACGACGTGCGGCACCACCGGACCGCGTTCACCCCGCCGTTCCCGCTGCAGGACACCCAGGCGTACACCATGAGCAGCGACCGGATGATCGTCGTCGCGTTCCGCGGCACCGAACCGCGCGAACTGCGCGACTGGCTCACCGACTCCACCACCCCGCCCTGGCCCGGCCCCGCGCGAACCGGCTACGTCCACCACGGCTTCGCCGAAGCCCTCGAATCGGTCTTCCCCGACGTCGCCAAGAGCATCGGGGAACTCCGCACGCACGGGCAGAACCTCTGGTTCACCGGGCACAGCCTCGGCGGCGCGCTCGCGATGCTGGTCGCGGCCCGCCTCTACCTGGAGGAGCCTCGGCTGCGCGCGGACGGCGTGGTCACCTTCGGGCAGCCGCGCACCTGCGACCGGGCCCTGGCGGACGCCTACGACAAGGGCCTCCGGGGCCGGACCCACCGGTTCGTCAACAACAACGACATCGTCCCCCAGCTGCCGCCAGAGCCCGCGTTCACCCACGTCCCGGAGCTGCGCCGGTTCGACGCGGCGGGCCGCATCCAGGAGGACACCGGACTGGTCGCCGCACTCGCGGGGAGGGCCAAGGGGCTGGGCGAGGCGGCCTTCGCGCCGACCGGGGAGGGCATCCGTGACCACATGATGCGCAACTACCTCGCCGCGTTGGAGAAGAACCTCGACTGACCTGGCCGTCTGATTCGGCCCTCGGCCTTCGGCTGACCGGGGCCCCGCCGACCGGGCCCCGCGACCGGCCCCGCCGAGGCGCTCAGTCCTCGGCGGGGCTCGGTGCCCAGGCGGTGCCGTTGTGGAAGTAGCTCGGCGCGCCGTGGAGGCCCGCGGTGCGGAACGGGCGTCCGTTGTCGTTCACGGTGAGGGTGCCCTGGCGGTCCCCGCTGCTCCACACCAGGTCCAGGTACCACGAGACGTCCTGGGAACGGGTGGTGGCGTCCACGTCGATCACCTGCGGGTCGGTGTCCGAGACCCGGTAGGGGAAGTCCGTGACGGGGAGCTTCTTCGCGCCCTCCGAGCCGGGGGCGGGGACCGCGTGCGGTGCGGCCGAGTCGAGGTCCACCGCGAACGACGCCGGGGTGAGACCCCCGCCGCAGCCGGCACCGGGGGTGTAGGCGTTCCACTTCGGGGCGGGCTGGGTGCTGACGATGTGCACGTACACGGCGTGCAGGACCACCGGCGTGGCGCTCGTGCCCTGGGCGGTCAGCTGCAGCCGCAGGTGCCCGGCCGGGACGGCGTGCTGCGCGGCCGCCCAGCTGCCGGTGCGCGCGGCGGTGTCCGGCGGGCGGGTCACCTGGCCGGGCGTGCGCGGGGAGAGGAACCACTGGCCGCAGGGACTGCCCCAGTTGTCGGTGAGGACGTTGACGTGGAAGGGGGCCTGGACGTCCTCGGGGGTGCCCGTGGGAGTGGGGGCGTCCGTGGAGGAGTCCGTCGGGGAGGGCGCGCCGGTGGGGGTGCCCGCGGGGGACGTGGGTGCGGCGGCCGCCACGGGGGCCGCGGTGTCGGCGGACGAGGCGGCCGGCGCGGCCGTGGCGGCGGTGGCGGTCGTCGTCGGGGAGCCCGCCGCGTCCGGCGTGCCTCCGGGGCCGCGCAGGACGAAGGTGGAGACCACCACGGCCACGGCGGCGACGGCCGCCGCGCTCAGCAGCACGCGGGTGCGGGTTCGGCGGCGGGGTTCGGCGGCGGGGGTCACGGGGTGTACGGGCTCCACCTCCCCGCCCGGCGCGGGAGCCGCAGCGGGGACCGGTGCGGGCTCCGGTACGGGGACTGGTGCGGGCTCCCGTGCGGCCTTCGGCGCCGAGGCCGACTCCGGTCCGCGCAGCGGTTCCGTCCCGACGCCTTCCGTCTTCGCGCCTTCCGCCTTCGCGCCTTCCGCCTTCGCCTCGTCCGCCTTCGCGCCTTCGGTCCTCGCGCCGTCCGGCTTCGGGCCCACCTCCCGGCGGCGGGCCGCGTCGGCCAGGATCCAGCGGCGGTGCAGCTCGACGAGCTCCTCGTCGCCCGCCCCGCACACCCGGGCGAGGCGCTCCACCGGTGCGTACTCGGCCGGAACGGCGGCACCGTTGCAGTAGCGGTGCAGCGTGGAGGTGCTGACGTGCAGCCGGGTCGCCAGCACGCCGTAGCTGCGGCCGGAGCGCTCCTTCAGCTCCCGAAGCATCGCCGCGAACTCGTCGGTCTCCACGCTCATGCGCTGCGTACCCCTCACCCCGAACCGGCTGCGGATCCCGTCGAATCCGCAGCTCACGGTACCGGTTCGGCGGGCGAGTGCCCGGAGGAGGGGGAGCACAACGGCCCTGGTCAGGACTGCCGGTCCGCGCCGGCCGCCGACGCGGCGGCCTCCGCGACGCTGCCCCGGTACAGGCCCAGCTTCGGCTTGCCCACCTTGGCGCCGCTCCCGAGCGGGAAGTTGTGGGTGTCGGAGTTGGCCATGTGGTCGCCGTCGGCCAGCACGTTCAGCTCGTCGATGCCGGAAGCCGCGCCGCCCGCCGCACCGCCGGGGTTGAGGTCGAGCACCGCGTACGCCGTCTGACCGGCCGCCACCGGGTACGCCGGCGCACCGCCCAGCCCGCCGGGCACCAGCGGCCTGACGTCCTGGCCGTGGTCGGCGGCGTGCGAGTCCCCGAGGCTCAGTTGCGGGTAGTAGCTCAGGCCGCAGGCCGTCGTGCCCTGGTTGTGCACCTCGATCACCCGCTGGCCGGGCGCCTCGGCCCGGGTGGTCACGCGGACCGACAGCTTGGCGGCGTCGCAGGGGTGCGAGTACGCGTACGCCTCACCGCCGGCCGCCTCCCCGCCGCCACCGCGGGAGGAACTGGCGGCGGGGATCGTAGGGCGGGCCTTGGTGCCGTTCGCGGCGGGCGCGCCGGGCGCGGCGGTGGGGTTGGCGGCCGGGGCGGCGGGAGCACCGGTGGTGCCGCCTGCTGCGCCGGCTGCACCGGCTGCACCGGCCGTGGCGGCCTGGGTGGGCTTGGCACCCTGCTGCGCATCGCCCGTGCCACCGCCGGACTGGCAGGCGGTCAGGGTGAGCGCGGCGCCCAGGGCGAGGGCTGCCGGAACGAACAGGGCACGGCGAACGGGCATGGAGGTTCCCCCGTAACAGTGGTGGGTGAAGGAAAGGAGCGGACCGGGCGGCGGGGCCATCGCCTCCGGCCGCCGACCACCACCCTGGTCCGCCGTCCGTCCCACCCGCCAGCCCTCCCCGTGAACCCGGGACGCTGGAACGGTTCCACCCCATCTGACCTGCGCATCGACACCAGCCTGGAACGCCCGCGCGGAACGCCGGCCGGGCCGCCCGACGGGACGACCGGGCCGGCCCGGAGACCCGGAGACCAGGTGACCCGGCGGTCTGACGGCGTGGCAGCCCGACCGAAGGACCGTGTGGCCGGGCGAACCGGTCGGTGCATCAAGGGATCCTCTTGATCGTGTGACCGTTCCGGGGAGATCGGGCGGGTTGTGCGACTGCCCGTGGAAGCCGGTGCTCGGGGGAGGGAGGGCGGCGGAACTGCCGGTATGCTGTCCGGCGATCTTCGGACTGTATGACGGGGTATCGGGGGAGATGTCATGGGCAGCGACGGTGCCGGGGCGGGGTTCAGTGCCCACCCGGACAAGCTCGGGGACGCGGGCGACCAGCTGATAACGGCGAGCACGGACGTCGGCTCGGTGAAGGACGCGCTGGGCAGGCTGGGCATGTCCGGCGAGGGGACCTTCGGGGAGTACGGCGCGGGCGACGCGGCCAAGGCGTTCTGGCAGGCCTGGCAGGACGAGCTGGGCGTGAACGTGGATGCGCTGAAGGACCTCGGCGGCAAGGTGCACACCACCGCGGCGAACTACACCAACACCGATCACGGTGTCGAGCAGCAGTACCAGCAGCAGGGGGGCTGACCGGTGCCCGATCACAGCGTCGACCCGCTCAACCCGTTCGCCGACCTGGGCAGTCAGCGCCAGCAGGCCGAGCGGTTGAAGAAGACCATCGACGAGTCCCACGGCATGTGGGGCGCCGGTGACCTCAAGTACGCCGTCCACGACGCCCTGCAACTGGCCGCGCCCAAGGGCGATCCGGGCAAGCTCGGCGAGTTCGCCACCGCGTACAACACGGCGAACAGCCAGTTGGACGTCATCCAGATGAAGGTGGCGAGGGTCAGCGCCGAGCACCTGCCGGACGCCTGGACCGGGCAGGTCGGCGAGAAGGCGGCCGAGGTGGTCAAGGCCTCCGCCGACGACCTGACGCGCTGCCGCGACATGCTGGGCAAGGGCCGGGACCAGCTCAACGCGCTGGCCTCCGCGCTCAGCGAGGCGCAGACCCTGCACGGGCAGGGCCACGCGCCGCTGAGCGAGGCGCTGAGCCTGCTGCACGACATCACCGTCTCGGGCGCGCCGGACCCGTTCAACTGGGACGACGACAAGATGCACACCGCGCACGGCAAGGCGAAGGACGGCATCAAGTCGATCTTCGACGCGGCGGTGAAGGCCGAGGACGCCGGCCGCGCGGCCGCCCGCGAGCTGAACGCGCTCGCGGGCAAGGCGCTGGCGGGCAAGTTCAAGAACAAGGGGCTCGGCGCCGCCGACAAGCTGGTCATCGCGGACGCGTCCGTCGCCGGCAGCGACCAGTTCGGCAACATCCTCACGGCGAACGACGTGAACCGGGCCGGCCAGTTCATGGACAAGATGAGCGACGCCGATCGGGCCCGCTTCGACCAGCTGCTGGCCGGCAGCAAGTCGCCCGAGGAGCGCGCCTACCTGATGAAGGCGCTGGCCGCCGGGCACAGCTACGACGAGATCAAGGCGTTCGACGACCAGATCCACGAGCACGGCGGCGACCCCTCCTGGCTGGCCCAGCGCCTGTCCCCGGTGCAGATCGACTCCTCCTCCACGAACCAGCGGGACACCTCCTACATGGGCGTGGCGTGGAACCAGGGCGACAAGCCGACCTGCGTGGCCGGTTCGACCGTCACCGCCCGGGCGATGGTCGACCCGCTCTTCTCCCTCCAGCTCACCACCGGCGGGCACCCGGGCGATCCGCAGTACGACAACGGCAAGGCCGCGTACGACCGCTGGCTCAAGGAGACCGACCGCGTCTACGACACCAAGAACTGGTGGGACGAGTGGCAGGACGGGATGAGCGACGGGGAGTCCAAGGACGCTGCCAACGACGAGATCGGCAAGCACACCGGCGCGGGCTACCACACCGTCGACCTGGAGGGCCCGGAGCAGCGCAAGGACGTGCTGGCCCAGGTCGAGTCGGCGGTGGACCAGGGCAAGCCGGTGCCGATCGGGGTCAAGGAGGACACCTGGTTCCGGCCGGACGGCCACCAGATGATGATCATCGGGCACCGCGGTGACCAGCTGGAGATCTACAACCCCTGGGGCTACACCGTCTGGGTGAGCGAGAGCGACTTCATCAACAACCACATGGAGGGTGCGGCGCAGGGCGGGAACATGCCGATCGCCGACCACGTCCAGATGCCCAAGTGAGGCCGTAGGTGAGTACCACCCCTCCCCCCATGAGCGACGCTCATCTCGCCGAGCTGGACGTCGAGGTGCTGCTGCGCTTCGGCTTGCCTGCCGCCGGCCCGCACCGCGCCACGCTGTTCGGGGACGGTGCGGTGGCCGCCGCGATCACCGTCGACCGGCTCGGCGTCCTGCCGCGCGCCCTGGTCTTCCTCGGCGAGGTGGTCCGCTCCGGCGGCACCCGCTACGCCGCCGCGCTGCCCGAGCCGCTGCCCGGCCCCGCGGCGGCGGTGGCCCGCGGCTGGCTGGAGGCCGCCTCGATGGTCGTCGGCGATCCGACCGGGGACCTGCTGGTCGCCCGCTGGCTGGACGCCGTGGCCACCGTCCTGGCCCTGCGGGTCACCCACCGGGAGGCGACCTCGTGACCTGGCGTCGGATCCTGATCGCGGCGGTCGCCCTGTTGGCCGTCGCGGGCGTGGCGGGCGCGGTGGTGGTCCACCGGATGAGCGCCGGCAAGCTCGACCACGGCACGGTGTTCACCGTGGCCTCCGGTGAACTGGCGGTCAAGCCGGGCGAGTTGTTCTCCGTCGAGGTCAGCGCCCACCGGGTGACCGGCCAGGTCTGGACCGTCGCCGACCCGGCGCCCGACCCCGCCGCCGTGCAGACCGTGGGCGACGAGTACGTCAAGAACGTCGGCCTTCGGGACCTCGTCGGCGCCACCGGCTCGGCGGGCTCCGGCGGCCGCTACTACTTCGTCTTCCGCGCCGGCCCCAACCCGGGCCACGCCACCATCACCCTGCACGATCCCCATCACGCGGGCCGTCCGGGCGAGTCCGACCAGGGTGAGCGGCACTTCACCGTCGACGTGCGCTGAGCCGGCCCCGCCGTCGGGCCGGGGTGGCCCGCGCCGGGCCGGGGCGGGACGGAGGTCGGCCGTGGGTGGGGCGGGACGGCGTCGGTACGATCGGTGTATGGGTGGTGCGGAACAGGAGGCCTGGGACGCCGAGGCGGCGGAGCGGGCCGTCGCGGTGTTGAAGGCGGTGGCGGATCCGTCGCGGTACCGGTTGCTGTGGGCGTTGAGCCGGCGGGAACTGCCGGTGAGCGAGTTGGCCGAGCTGCTGGGGGCGCACGTGGCGGCGACCTCCCAGCACCTGGCGAAGCTGCGGGCGGCGGGGCTGGTGGTGGCACGACGGGAGGGGACGCGGATCTTCTACCGGGCCACCGAGGTGCGCGGCCTGCTCACCGAGGCCGCACTGATCGCCCACGAGCTGCCCTCCCGCCGCGACGGCGGCGACGGTGGCGACGACGGCGCGGCCCCGGCCGGGGCGACCGCGCCGCAGCCCTTCGCCCGCGCCGTACGGGCGGTGCGCCGGCGCCCGGCTGCCGGCCAGGCCGGCTGACCGATTCCTCAGCGGGCCGTAGCGGGCGGTTCCAGCCGGTACTCCTGCCGCCCGGCGTCGTAGGCGAAGAGGCCGGCGTAGCGCCCCCAGTCGGTGGCGGTCTCCAGTTGCCGGTCGGTCTGCTCGCGGGTGTGGTGGCGGGCGAGCAGGTCGCGGAGGAAGCCGGTGCGGACGGTGGCCCCCGGCCGGTCGCCGAGGCTGTTGACGATCAGCTTGATCAGCGGGACGTCGAGGGCTGCGGCGGCGAAGACGGCGCGGGCGTCCCGGGGGTCGGCGTCGGCGAACGCGGCGCCGTCCGGGGTGAGCACCAGGTCGTCGCCGTGGATCGCGGCCAGCCCGAGCAGGTCGAGGGCGTCCACCTGGGGGAGCAGGTCGTCGATGTCGAGGCCGAGTTCGTCGGCGAGGTCGACGAGGTCGCAGCGCCCGCCGCGGTGGGCGATCATCGCGGCGAGGCCGGAGAGCCCGTCGACGCCGCTGGCGGGCAGTGGGGTGTTGGCGACCGTACGGCGTTCCGTCTCGTCGTCCGTCGTGCGGTGGTCCGTCCCGTCGTGCGCCGTGCGGCGGTCGGTGCCGTGGTCCGCCGTACGGCTGCCCGTCCCGTGGTCGTCGGAACGGCCGCCGTGGCGGGGGTCCTTGGGGCGGCCCGTCATGATCCGGTAGACCCGGTCGACCAGTTCGGCGAAGGCGGCGGAGTCGCGGTCGCGCGGCCGTTCCGGGCCGACCTCGACGGTCTCCCGGATGGTGCCGTACGGGCGGGAGCCGAGGACGACGATGCGGTCGGCCATCAGCACCGCCTCCTCGATGTTGTGGGTGACCAGCACGACGGCCCGGGTGGGGAACTGGCCGGAGTCCCACAGTTCCAGCAGCTCGCCGCGCAGGTGCTCGGCGGTGAGCACGTCGAGTGCGGAGAACGGCTCGTCCATCAGCAGCACGTCGGGCTCGACGACCAGGGCCCGGGCGAAGCCCACCCGTTGGCGCATGCCGCCGGACAGCTCCCGGGGGTGCGCGGACTCGAAGCCGGTCAGGCCGATCAGGTCGATGGCCTGGGCGGCGGCCCGGGCGCGCTCGCGGGGCGCCACCCCGCGGGCCTCCAGGCCGAGCTCGACGTTCTGCCGGACGGTCAGCCAGGGCAGGAGGGCGAAGGTCTGGAAGACCAGCGCGGTGCCGGGGTTGGCGCCGGTGAGCGGGGTGCCGCGGTAGCGCACGGTGCCGGAGCCGGGCGGCAGGAGGCCGGCCAGGCAGCGCAGCAGGGTGGACTTGCCGGAGCCGGAGCGGCCGAGCAGCGCGACGATCTCGCCCGCCCGGACGGTGAGGTCGATGCCGGAGAGCACCGGCAGTTCGCCGTCGGCCCCGGCGTAGGACTTGGTCAGGCCGATGGTCTCCAGCAGGACCTCGTCCTCCTCGGCGGCCGCGGCGGGAAGGGGCGCGGCCGGAAGGGACGAGGCGGGAACGGCCGGGGGAGCCGTGGGCGCGGCGGCACGGGAGAAGGGGAAGCGCATCGGCGGGGACTCCGGACTAGAGCGAGTAGCGGCGTTCGGCCAGCCGGTACAGCCGGCGCCAGAACAGGCGGTTGAGGGCGACGACGTACAGGCTCATCACGGCCACGCCGGCGAGCAGGTGCGGGTGGTCGCCGCGCTCGGTGGCCCGGGCGATGTACGCGCCGAGACCGGTGGCGGTGAGCGTGGTGCCGCCGAAGGTGACCACCTCGGAGACGATGGAGGCGTTCCAGGCGCCGCCGGAGGCGGTGATGCCGCCGGTGACGTACGCCGGGAAGACGCCGGGGATGATCAGCCGCCGCCAGCGCTGCCAACCGCGCACGCCGAGGTCGTCCATGGCCTCGCGCAGGTCGGTGGGGATGGCCATGGCTCCGGCGATGGCGTTGAAGAGGACGTACCACTGGGCGCCGAGGGCCATCAGCAGGATGCCGCCGAGGTCGATCGACACCCCGGTGCGCAGCAGCAGCCACACCGCCAGCGGGAAGAGGAAGTTGGCGGGGAAGCTCGCCAGCACCTGGACCAAGGGCTGGGCGATCCTGGTCAGCCGGGGCGAGAAGCCGATCTTCACGCCGATCGGCACCCAGACGACGGTGGCCACCGCGACCAGGACGACGACCCGGGCGAGGGTGGCCAGTCCGAGCAGCAGCGGTTCGCCGAACACGCCGAGGCCGGTGCGGTCGGCGAGGTAGCGGCCGAGGTCGACCAGGCCCCAGAGCACGATGCCACCCGCGACGAGGGCGAAGACCATGTCCCCGGTCCGTTGTCGGCGGGCGTGGTGGCCGGGGTGGGCGGGATTGCCGGGGTATGCGGAGTGTGTGGCGTGGCCGGGGTGTGTGGGGTGGCCGGCCGACGGGTGGCCGTCGGTGCCGAACAGCCGCCCGGCCCGGTTCAGCGCCCGTCCGACGGGCCGCAGCGCCCGGCCGAGCAGTGCGGGCAGGTGCGAGCGGCGCAGCAGGTCGAGGACCACGGAGCGCTGGGCCTCGGTGGCCTCGGACTGCTCGTTGCGGAAACGTTCGGCCCAGGCGGTGAGCGGCCGCCAGAAGAGGAAGTTCACGCCGACCACCAGGACGACCATGGTGGCGATCGCCCAGCCGACCCGGCCGAGGTCCCCTGCGGCGACGGCCGCGCCCGCGTACGAGCCGACCCCGGGCAGCGCGTACCGCTGGTTGTCGACGCTGATCGCCTCGGCGGCGACCAGGAAGAACCAGCCGCCGCCGAAGCTCAGCATGCCGTTCCAGACCAGGCCGATCATGCCGGAGGGCAGCTCGACCTTCCAGAACCGCATCCACCGGCTGAACCCGAACGAGCGTGACAGCTCGTCGAGTTCACGGGGCAGGGAGACGAGGGAGTGGTAGAAGGCGAAGGTCATGTTCCACGCCTGCGACGTGAAGATGGCGAACACGGCCGCGCATTCGAGGCCCAGCATCGAGCCGGGGAAGAGGGCGAGGAAGCCGGTCACCGCGACGGTCAGGAAGGCGAGCACCGGGACCGACTGGAGGATGTCCAGCGCCGGGATCAGCACGCGTTCCAGACGTCGGCTGCGGGCGGCGGCGTAGGCGTAGCCGAAGGTGAAGACGATCGAGACGGCGAGCGCGGCGAACATCCGCAGCAGGGTGCGGGCCGCGTCGTACGGCAGCCGGGCGGGGTCGGTGTCGACGACGGCGTCCCGGGCGGTGGCGAACCGGACGGTGGTGTCCCGGCCGAGCCTCAGCCCGAGGTAGAGCAGGACCAGGACGGCAGCCGCGACCACCACGTCCACCCACAGCCCCCGGCCGGGGCGGCGGGCCGCGCGGGAGGAGGACCGCGGACGGCGGGGCAGGATCCGGGACCGGGCGGGGGGCGCGGGTGTGGGCTGAGGCGTGGGCGGGGCCGTGGGCGTGTCCGGGAACGGGCCCGGTCCCGGGGGCGTGCCCGGGGCGGGCTTCGACAAGGGCATGGCGGTACCTCCGGCGCAAACCCCGGCAGTCTGCTCCGTTCGGACGTCCGTGTGCAAATGGACCCCTACGTCCGGGGTGAGGGCCGGTCCCGGGCCGCGCTGACCAGCAGCCTGGCGGTCCGGGCCGGCAGGTCCAGGTGGTGGGCGATCCACTGCGGGTCGTGGCCGTGGGTGGCGAACATCCAGGCGGTGTAGAGCCGGTTCAGGCCCGGGGCACCGGGGGCGAGCAGGAGCGGGCGGACCTGCTCCATCGGGAAGCCCTCCAGGGAGCGGGCGTTGAACCACTGCGTGTCGTCCTCGCCCGGCGGGCGCCTCGTGGCCCGTGCGGGCCACGCGCCCCGCCGGTGCCTCGGGTCGGTCGGGGCGGTCGGGTCGGTCGCCGTTCGGGTCGCGCCCGCCCGCTGCCGGCTGGTGGCCAGCAGCAGGGCGAGCAGCAGCCCGGCGACCGAGGAGCCGATGAGCGCCCCGGACAGGAACAGCCGCAGCGGGCCGGGCGCGAGGCCGACGGCGAGGCCGTGGAGGGAGAGCAGGAGGAGGACCCCGCCCAGCGCGGTCGCCCGGCCGGACCGGGAGGAGTGGGCGCTCCGGGGGAGCGGGACGATCCGGGCGAGCTGAACGGTTCGGGCCATGGCGGGGTCCTCCTTCGGTGGTGCCGGGAGCGGGCGGGCCGGCGGGCAGGCTGGCCGGCGGGCGAGCCGGCCGTTTCAGCCGACGTGGGCCCGCCGGGGGTCGTACGTGTAGCCGATCTCGCGGACGGTGGCGATCGCCTGCCGGTGCCCGGGGCCGAGCTTGCGGCGGATCCGGGCGATGTGGGTGGCGACGGTCCGGCTGGTGCCGGTGTCCGGGCGGCCCCAGACCGTCTCCATCAGCTGGCTGCGGGAGTGCACCCGCCGGGGATTGCCGACCAGGTGGGCGAGCAGTTCGAACTCCAGGTGGGGCAGCGTGAGCCGGTTGCCGTCGACGGTGACGGTCCGCTGCTCGGTGTCCACCACCAGGCCGGTGGCGGTGGGGGCGATGGGGGCGGCGGCGGGGGCCGCGACGGGGGCGGGGACGAGGGTGGTGACGGGGGTGGGAACGGGGGCGGGGTGATCGGAGAAGACAGCGTCGAGCCTGGGGTGGCGCACGGCCATGGTGAATGCTCCCTCGGTGGGTTGGGGTCGGGGTGGGGCCGGGGCGGGGTGGCGTGGGCGGTCAGCGGGCGGGGTGCCAGGTGGCTTCCAGCCGCGTGGTTCCGTCCGGGGCGGTGGTGGTCCGCCAGCGGGCCTGCAGCCCGCCCGTGCGGCCGCGCGTCGGGGCGGCGGACGGCGCCCCGACGGCGTGCAGGACGGTGCTGTCCAGCGGACTCGCCGCCAGCCGTCGGCGGACGGCGGTGAGAGCGGCGAGGGCTCCGAGGGCGGTGAGCCCGGCGCGTCGGCGGCCCCGGTCGGTGGACGGCCGGGTGGGCCGGGTGGGCCGGAGAACGGCGACGATGGTCATGGCAGGTCACCTCCGTGACGGGGCAGGGGGCAGTGGGCAGAGGACAAGGGGACACGCGGACACGGGCAAGTGGGTACGGGCGGGGCGGGGCAGGGGGCGCGCGTGTGCGTGGGCGCGCCCCGCGGGCCCGGAGCGGCGGGTCAGTGGCTGAGCGCGGTCTGGATGATCTTGACGATGACCATCGCCATCGCCACCAGCAGGTAGGTGCGCAGGGCGCCCATGCCGACCTTGCGGGCGGTGGACATGACCGGCTTGTCGAGGGTCTCCAGCGGGGGCATCCGCCAGTTCTCCCGGTCGGTGCGGTCGACGGGGTCCTCCTTGGTGGCGGTGCGACCGGCGGTGAAGGAGTACCCGGCGACCAGGACGCCCGCGACGCCGCAGCCCGTCATGATCCACAGGATCGCCCCGGAGCTGATGCCGGGCCAGACGACGGCCGCGGTGAGGATCATCGAGAGCGTCACCAGGACGCCGACCACGGCCGAGGTGAAGGCGTTGGTCCTGGGCCCGTTGACCCACGGCCCGAGCACCGCGCGGTCGTTGCAGAGCAGGAGCAGGAAGACGGTCGCGGAGGGCAGCAGCACCCCGGCCAGCACCTGCACGAACTGCGTCATCAGGCCCTGGGTGTGGTCGGTGGACAGCAGGGTGATCGCGGCCGCCGTGACCACCAGGCCCGCGTAGATCCCGTAGAAGCCCTTGGCTCCCTTCACCCCGCGGTGCAGCGAGTGCTTGATGCCGAACACGTCGCCGATCGCGTACGCGGTGGACAGGGAGACGGCGAACGCGCCGATGACGGAGGCGTCCAGCAGCGCGATCGCGAACAGCACGCCGGCGAGGTGGCCGGCCTTCGCCTCGATGCCCCTGGCGACGGCGGCCGCGTCGGAGAACTGCCCGAAGCCGTCGGTGCCGGCGAAGGCGGCGGCGGTGATGCCCATCATGGCGGCCGCGCCGACGATCACGATCACGATGCCGATCCACAGGTCGGCCTTCTCGTACCTCATGAAGCGCGGGGTGATCCGCTTGTCGATGACGTACGACTGCTGGAAGAACAGCTGCCAGGGGGCGACGGTGGTGCCGACGATCGAGATGATCACCAGCATCACGGCGGCCAACTGCCCCGCGCCGCCGGGCACGGCGGGCGTCACGAAGTCGTGCGCCATCTGCGAGGTCCTCGGGTGGACCAGGAAGTAGATCGGCACCAGCAGCAGCGAGCCCACGCACAGTGTCACCGCGACCCGCTCGAAGCGCCGGAACGACCCGGTGAACGCGGACGCGATGATGACCGCCGCGGCCAGCACCACGGCGGCCGCCTTCGGCAGGCCCAGGTAGCCGGCGGCGAGGGTGACGCCGATGAACTCCGTCACCAGCGTCAGCGCGTTCAGCAGGAACAGGTCGATCACGCTGAACGCGCCCCAGAACCTCCCGAACCGTTCCAGGATCAGCCGGGCGTGCCCGACGCCGGTGACGGCGCCCAGGCGCAGCACCATCTCCTGGTTCACGTACAGCACCGGGACCAGCATCAGCAGCGTCCACAGCAGCTGGGTGCCGTAGTTCTGCCCCGCCTGGCCGTACGTCGAGAACGCGCCGGCGTCGTTGTCGCCGACCATCACGATCAGCCCGGGGCCGACGATCGCGAGCAGGGTCTTCAGCCGGGCGGAGAGCCCCTGGCGGGGGGCGGCGTCATCGAGGCGGATGGTGCCGAACGCGCCCTTGATGTCGCCGACGTGGGCGTCGTCCAGGACGGCCGGACGCGGTGCGGGCACCGGGGTGCCGGAGTCGTGGGTGGCGGGACCGGTCGTGGTGCGGGTGGTCGTGGTCATGAGTTCCTCCTGTGGGCCCCGCGTGGGCGGGGCGGGCCGGAGGCGCGCGGCGGTGATTCCCTGCAGGCGGGCGCGGCGCATCGGCGCGCGGCGGTGCGGGCCCATGAGGAAGCCTCATGGGCAGGCAGGCCCATGAGGGAAGCTCATGAGCGGGCCCGTGAAGCAGTCTCATGAGGCAGGCTCATGAGCTCGCCCATGAGTGCACCTCATGGACGAACCCATGAGCAGGTCTCATGGGCCGCGGCCATGAGCGCGCCTCATGAGCCGGGCCATGAGGAGGTCTCATGAGCCGTCCCATGAGTGCACCTCATGGCGCATCCGGGCATGGCGAAGCCGCGTGCTGAGTCGATGCGTCGCCGGAGCGACGAGCAGGGAAGGTCGTTACCGCGTGCCGGAGGTGAACGAGGGCAAGCGGGGGCAGGGGCAACTGTGGCCCGGACTACTGCATTCCATGTCTCTCGCCTCCTCCCGGCCGGCGCACCCCGTGGTGCGAGTCATCGACGCGGCAAGGAGTTCACCGGTCCGCGCGACGCGACCACCGGTTCACCCCAACTCGTCAGAGCTTAGCCCCGGCGGAGGCCGATACTTGCGTACTTGGTAGAACCTTTACCTTCTGCCTCCGGGTGCGCCCACCCGGGTGGCCCCGGGTTTGGCCGTCCGGTCGCCACGGAACGACTTCCCGCCGTACCGGCAGCGGCACCAGGCCGTGCCCGGAACCGAGGGGTGGCAGGCATGGCGACCGCAGGCTCCGAGGAGGCCCCCCGGCAGGCCCGGGCGCTGGCACTCGCCCGGCACCCGAAGCTGTGGCTCTTCCCCACCGTCCTGTGCGGCCTGCTGGCCGTCGTCCTCTCGCTGCTCTACATGGGCGGCATCGTGAACCCGACCGGGCACCTGCACCGCCTGCCCATCGCCCTGGTGAACGCGGACCGGGGCGCGCCGCCGCCCGGACAGCCGCAGAACCTCGGCACCCGGATGGCCGCGGCGATCGTCGCGGGCACGCCCGACAGCACCGTCGAGTGGCGGCAGGTGGACGAGGCCGCGCTGCGCGAGCAGCTCGCCTCGGGCAAGGTCTACGGCGCGCTGGTCATCCCCGAGGACTTCACCGCCACCGTCACCGCGCTGGTCACCGGCGGCGCCACCCAGCGGCCGACGGTGACCGTGCTGACCAACCCCGGCATGGGCAGCCTCGGCTCCTCGATCGCCGCGCAGATCTCCCAGAACGCCGTCCACCAGGCCTCCCAGGCGGCCGGCCGGGACCTGCTCGCCGCCGTCCCGCCCGCACCCGCCCCGGGCCCGGACACCGGGTCCACCGCACGCCTGCTGCTCGCCGACCCGATCGCCGTCGCCACCCAGGTCGGCCACCCGATCGGCGGCCACAGCGGACTCGGCCTGAGCGCCTTCTACTACACCCTGCTGGCCGTCCTGACCGGGTTCATCGGCGGCAACATCATCCACAGCGGGGTCGACGGCGCGCTCGGCTACAGCGACAGCGAGATCGGCCCCTGGCACACCCGCCGCCCGACCGTCCCGATCGACCGCACCCAGACGCTGCTGCTCAAGATGGTCATGACGGCCGGGATCATGCTGATCACCACGTCGCTGGTGCTGCTCTGCACGGTCGGCATCCTCGGCATGGACGCCCCGCACCAGCCGATGCTCTGGCTCTTCGCCTACTGCGCCAGTCTCGCGGTCGGCCTCGGGGTGCAGGCGATCAACGCCGCGTTCGGCGGGATCGGGCAGCTGGTGTCGATGTTCGTCTTCATCGCGCTGGCCCTGCCCTCCTCCGGCGCGACCGTCCCGCTGCAGGCGGTGCCGGGCTTCTACCGCTTCCTGGGCGTCTTCGAGCCGATGCGCCAGCTGAGCGACGGCATCCGGGCGATCCTGTTCTTCGACGCCCGGGGCGACGCGGGCCTGACCCGCGGCTGGGTCATGATCGCGATCGGCGTGGCCCTGGCCCTGCTGTTCGGCTTCGGGATGACGCGCTACTACGACCGCAAGGGCCTGCACCGCTGGACGCCCCAGCCGACCGACTGAGCGCGCTCAGGACTTCGTGACCGTCACCCTGAGGTGCTTCATGATCGGCTGGTCGCTCTGCGTGCTGTGGTCGCCGAGCGCGCAGAGCACGTTCATCTCCGGCATGTACCCGGCCGCGCAGCCGCGCGGGATGTCGTACGGGACGGCCAGGTAGCCGGTCACCGAACGGGTGCTGCCGTCCCGGGCGGTGCTGGTGACGCCCACCCGGTCGAACTCGGCGATGCCGCGCTCGCGCATGTCGTCCCTGTTGAGGAAGACCAGGGTGCGCAGGTTCCTGACGCCCCGGTAGCGGTCGTCGTCCGAGTAGATGGTGGTGTTCCACTGGTCGTGCGAGCGCATCGTGCCGAGCGCCAGCGTGCCGGGCCCGGGCACGACGTCGGGCAGCGGGGCGGCGGAGAACTCGGCCTTGCCGGACGCGGTCAGGAAGACGAGTTCGCGGGCCGGCTGCTTGATCCGGAAGCCCAGCGGCAGCCGCACCCGGCGGTTGAAGTCCTCGAATCCGTCCAGGACCTGCGCCATGGTGTCACGGATCCGGTCGTAGTCCTCGATGTACCACTCCCACGGGGTGGGGCTGTCCGGCAGGGCGGCGCGGGCCATTCCGGCGATGATCGCGGGCTCGGACAGCAGGTGTGATGAGGCGGGTTTCTTCATGCCCACCGAGAGATGAACCATGCTCATGGAGTCCTCGACCGAGCTGGACTGCACCCCGCCGCGCTGGTGGTCCCTCTCGGTGCGGCCCAGACAGGGCAGGATCAGCGCCGCCCGGCCGTGCACCAGGTGGCTGCGGTTCAGCTTGGTGCTCACCTGGACGGTCAGTTCGCACCTGCCCAGGGCCTCGTGGGTGCAGGGGGTGTCCGGCGCGGCGAGCGCGAAGTTCCCGCCCATGCCGACGAACACCGTGACCGCGCCGCGCCGCATCGCCTCGATGGTGCCGACGGTGTCCAGCCCGTGCGCGCGCGGCGGTTCGATCCCGCACACCTCGGCGAGCCGGTCCAGGAACTCCCCGGCCGGCCGGTGGTCGATGCCGCAGGTGCGGTTGCCCTGGACGTTGCTGTGCCCGCGCACGGGGGAGGGGCCGGCGCCCTCGCGGCCGAGGTTGCCGCGCAGCAGCAGAAGGTTGACGATCTCCCGGACGGTGTCCACGCCGTGCTCGTGCTGGGTGACGCCCAGGCACCAGCTGAAGATCGAGCGGTCGGCGTCGCGGTAGATCCGTGCGGCCTTGAGGATCCCGGCCCGGTCGAGCCCGCTCTGCCGCTCGATCTCCTCCCACGGCGTGGACTCGCAGACCTGCCGGTAGGCCTCGAAGCCGCTGGTGTGGCGGTCGATGAACAGCCGGTCCAGCGCCTTGTCGTCGGTCGCGGACTGCTCCAGGACGGCCTTCGCGATGCCGCGCAGCAGCGCCATGTCGCCGCCGATGCGCGGCTGGAGGTTCAGCGTGCTGGTGCGGGTGGCCTTGTTCAGCGCCATGTCCGTGAAGTCGTGCGGGATGATCGTGCGGGTCGCCGCCGCCTCGACCAGCGGGTTGACGTGCACGATCTGCGCGCCGCGCGCGTACGCCTCGGCCAGCGAGGTGAGCATCCGGGGCGCGTTGGAGGCGGCGTTGACGCCCAGGATGAACAGCGCGTCGGTGACCTCCCAGTCCTTGAGGTCGACCGTGCCCTTCCCGGTGCCGAGCGAGGCCTGCAGGGCCCGTCCGCTGGCCTCGTGGCACATGTTGGAGCAGTCGGGCAGGTTGTTGGTGCCCAGTTCGCGGGCCATCAGCTGGTAGAGGAAGGTCGCCTCGTTGCCGAGCCGGCCGGAGGTGTAGAACGCGGCCCGGTTCGGGTCGTCCAGCCCGCGCAGCGTCCGGCCGACGAGCTCGAAGGCGTCCTTCCAGCCGATCGGCACGTAGTGGTCGGTGGCGGCGTCGTAGACCATCGGCTCGGTGAGCCGGCCCTGGTCCTCCAGCGCGAAGTCGCTCCACCCGGACAGCTCGGTCACCGAGTGGGCGGCGAAGAAGTCGCGGCCGACCCGCTTGCGGGTCATCTCCCAGGTGACGTGCTTGATGCCGTTCTCGCAGATGTCCAGGTGCAGGCCCTTGGTGTCGTCGGGCCA
Organism: Kitasatospora sp. NPDC096140; assembly: GCF_040303045.1. Taxonomy (NCBI): domain Bacteria; kingdom Bacillati; phylum Actinomycetota; class Actinomycetes; order Kitasatosporales; family Streptomycetaceae; genus Kitasatospora; species Kitasatospora sp. NPDC096140. The sequence continues at coordinate 322,503 of NZ_JBEOUW010000001.1, read as the reverse complement.
GGCGCAGCCGGGGCAGTCGAAGCCGCCGTCCTCGTGGTTCATCCGCTTGACCGCCCGCGGCCCGTCCAGGTAGGCGCCCTCGCGCGCCAGGAAGCGCGTCACGCTCTTGGCCGCGCCCCAGCCCGCGGCGGGGTGGTGGTACGGCGCGAACGAAGGCGGCCCGGCGGGGGAGGGGCCGACGTCGGGTTCCCGCTCGGGCTCGCCGGTGGACGTCACGGCGTCGTCGGAGGTGGTCACGGCACTGGCCTTCCGTCGCTCGGGTCGGGGCCCGCGGCTCGGCGGACACCCGGCACTCGCCCGGGCCCGCGGCTCGGCGGACAACCCCGGCGTCGGGGCCCGGCTCGGAGCTCGGCGGACACCCGTCGCTCGGGTCGAGGCTACGCCGGGTGGTCGGGGCCGGCGAGCGGAGCAGGACCGGGGCCGCCCGCACTGCCGCCCCTGCCACCATCCGGGTCACGGCCTGGGCCACCGTCCGTGTCACCACCCGCGCTGCCGGGCGGGCGCCACACCGCCGGCAGGCTGCCGAGGACGGCGGCGATCCCGGTGCGCCGGGCGACCTCCAGCAGTGCGCGGGCCATCACCGAACCGGGCTCCCGGGCGGCGATCACCAGGCCGATCGGCGCGCTGTGCACCGGCTCCACCAGCGGGACGGCCCGCATGCCGTGCGGCACGCCGAACACGTGCAGCCAGGCGTACGGCACGATGCTCGCCCACTGGCCGGTCCGCACGTGCGCGAAGAGCGAGGCCACCGAATCCGTCTCGACCCGCGGGATCGGCGCCAGCCCGAGCTCCGCGAACACCTCGTCCAGCACCCGCCGGCCGTGCATGCCCGTGTGCAACAGGCACAGCGGCAGCCCGGCGGCCTCCGCCCACGTCGCCCTCGGGTGGCGGGCCAGTTCGTCGGCCGGACCGGTCAGCAGGACGTACCGCTCCTCGTACAGCGGGAGCGCGCGCAGCTCGTCCGCGTCCGGCCCGGGCAGGTAGGTGATGCCCGCGTCGATCTCGAAGTTCCGCACCTGGCGCAGGAGTTCCTCCGCACGCAGGTCGGTCGACAGCTGCACGGCGGCCAGCGGATGGGCGGCGCAGAACGGTGCCGTGAGCAGGGGGACGGCGCCCGAGGCGGTCGGCACCGAGCCGATCCGCAGCCGTCCGCTCAGCCCGGTGCGCAGCGCGTCCACCTCGTCCCGCAGGGCGTTCCGGTCGGCCAGGATCCGCTGCGCCCAGAGCACGATCCGCTCGCCCTCGGGGGTCAGCCCCTCGTAGGCGCGGCCGCGCCGGACCAGCAGCACCTTCAGCTCGTCCTCCAGCTTGCGGACGGCCTCGGAGAGCGCGGGCTGGGAGACGTGGCAGGCCTGGGCGGCGCGGGCGAAGTGGCGCTCCCGGGCCAGGGCGACGAGGTATTCGAGCTGGCGGAAGAGCATCTAGTCGGCCTCCCGGGCGGAGCCGTCCGGCCCCGTGTCCATCCGGTCGGTGCGGGTGTAGACGTTCATCGAGTCGCCGCGCAGGAAGCCGACCAGGGTCAGGCCGGTCTCCTCGGCGAGGTCCACGGCCAGCGAGGACGGCGCGGAGACCGCCGCCAGCATCGGGATGCCCGCCATCACGGCCTTCTGGACCAGCTCGAAGGAGGCCCGGCCGCTGACCATCAGCACCGTGCCGCGGGCCGGCAGCAGGCCCTCGCGCAGGGCGTGGCCGACCACCTTGTCCACGGCGTTGTGCCGGCCGACGTCCTCGCGCAGGCACAGCAGCCGCCCGTCGGCGTCGAACAGGCCGGCCGCGTGCAGGCCGCCGGTGCTGTCGAAGACCTTCTGGGCGGCGCGCAGCCGGTCGGGCAGGGCGGAGAGCAGCGCGGGGGTGACGCGCAGCCCGTCCTCGGCGACGCTCCAGGGCGCGGTGGTGCGCACCGCGTCCAGGCTGGCCTTGCCGCACAGCCCGCAGGAGGACGTGGTGTAGAAGTTGCGCTCCAGCGAGGCGTCGGGGGCGGGCACGCCGGGGGCGAGGACGACGTCCACGACGTTGTAGGTGTTGCCGCCGTCCGCCGTGGCGCCGGCGCAGTAGCGGATCCCGGCCACCTGGTGGGCGGCGTGCAGCACACCCTCGCTGACCAGGAAGCCGGCCGCCAGGTCGAAGTCGCTGCCCGGGGTGCGCATGGTCACCGTCAGCGGGCGCCCGCCGACCCGGATCTCCATCGGCTCCTCGGCGGCCAGGGTGTCGGGGCGGTGCGTGGGCGTGCCCTGGCGCAGGCGCAGCACCCTGCGCTGTACGGTCACTCGGCCCATGGTCGTCGGCTCCTCGGATCGGTCGGTGCGGGCTGCGCCGTGGACGGTGTCGCGGACCGGGCGCGGATCACGTCGTGGGTGACCTCATGGGTCATCTCACGGGGCACGTCGTGGGCCGGGTCGCGGACGCCGTCGTGGCGGACGCTACGGATGAATCCTCGCTCCTCCGGCGGCCGGGGTGCGCAGCGCGGTCCGGTTCGGGCAGGTGACGGCGGCTGTGCGCGGCCGTCACGGCCAGGCAGAGCAGGCCCACCGCGGCCATGCCGGTCAGCAGGGCCGGGTAGGAGGCGTGGCCGGCCGTTCCGGCGACCAGCAGCGGGGTGAGGAAGCCGCTGGACGTGGTGCTCTGGTAGAGCGAGGCGGCGCTCGGAGCGGCGAACGGACCGGCGGGCGGGCCGGCCGGGGCGGCGGGCTCCGGCCGTCCGGTGCGGTCGGGCCGCTCGGCGGTCCCCGGCGTCAGCCGCTCCACCTCGTGCAGCCCCGCACCGAGCGTCAGCCCGTACCCGGTGCCCAGGACGACGGCGGCCGCCACCACCAGCCCCACCGAGTCGCGCCCGGCGGCGAGGGCACCGATCAGCAGCCCGGCGATGACGGTGGCCATCGCGGTGAGGGTGGCCCGGGCACTGCCGCGGTCGTCCAGCCGGGCCGCGAGGGGCTGGGCGAGGACGCCCGCGGCGAGCGTCAGTGCCGCCACCAGGCCGCCGAACAGCGGCGCGTAACCGGGGACGCGGTCGGCGACCAGCGGGGGCAGCACGACGTACGCCACGGTGGCGGAACCGAGCACGGCCGGGCTGGCGGGGAGGACGACGTAGCGGAAGCGGGGGTGCCGGACGGCCCTGCGGTGCTCGTCGCCGGGGTCGCCGTGGTTGTTATGGACGCCAGGGTCGCCGTGTCCGGCGGCGGCCTCCGTCGGCGGCCCCGGGTGGCGGCCCGGTGCGGTCTCCGGCAGCCGACGGGTCGCGCGCAGCACCAGCAGGCAGCCGAGGGCGTGGGCGAGCGCGGGCAGCACCATCGGGCCGGGCAGCCACTCGGCGAGCACCCCGGCGGCCAGTGCGCCCGCCGAGAACCCGGCCCCGGTGGCGTACATCGCACGGCGGGCCGGGACGGCCGGGGGGACGGACGGCCCGGAGAGCTCCCGGAGCCAGGCCGTCCCCGCGACGAAGACCAGCCCGGCGGCGAAGCCGGTGGCCGACCGGGCGGCGTACACGGCCGGTTCGTCCGCCGTGGCCAGGACGGCGCTCGCGGCGGCGGACAGCACGAGTGCGCCGCGCACCGCCCGCCGACGGCCGTACCGGTCGGCGGCGGCGCGGCCCAGCAGCAGGCCGGGGACCAGCCCGACCAGGTAGACCGAGAACATCGCGGCCAGTGACAGCGCCGACCAGTCGGTGCGCTCCCGGTACACGGTGGCCAGGGCGGTGAACTGGTTCGCGCCCCAGGCGGCGACGGCCACGGCGGCCGCCGCCGGGAGCCAGCGGGCGGGCGCCGTCGGGACACCACGGGCGGCCATCCGTCCGGACGGACCGGCGGGGAGTTCGTCGACCGGGTCGTCGATGGTCCTCATGTTCCGCCGTTCGCCTTTTCGCCTTTTCGGGGCTTCCTGGATTTCTCGATCCCAGTGTGTCGGCCGCGGCCGACGGGCGTCAAAGAGGTGATTCCTGTGGCGTGATAGGCGGAATTTATCAAGGCTTGTCGAGGACTTTCGAGGAACGTCGAGGAAAGCCGAGGAACGTCGCGGAATTCCGTGCGGACTCACGGATATCGCCGGCCGGGCGATCCGGAATGGGCCCCGGCATTCCGGCGCGGGATTTCCGGGGGCGGCGGCGACGCCGCGGTCCCGGCTCAGTCCGCGCCGCGCCCCACCGACAGCACGACCGCACTGGCCGCGCCGCTCGGCGTCTCGTAGTGCACCGTCTCCCCGGCGCGACGTCCGAGCAGCGCCTTCCCGAGCGGGCTGTCGAAGGTCACCAGGGTCTGCTCCCGTTCCTCGGCGATCTCCGAGACCTCGACGGTCTCCTCCGCGCCGTCCCCGAACCGCACGGTCACGGTGGACCCCACCCCCACCACCTCCGTCGACGGCGCCCCGGCGACGGCCGCCTCCCGCAGCCGTCCCTCCAGCTCGGCGATCCGCCGGTCAAGCCGTGTCACCTCCGACGCCCGCTGCAGTTCGTCCGCGGCGTCCGCCCGGTCCCCGACCGGCTCCACCCCGCGCAGCGTCGCGGCCACCTCCCCCCGATCCGCCCGCAGTTGCGCCAATTCCTCCTGCGCCGCACGCAGGCCCTCGGCGCTGATGGGTTCGGGACCACCGGTCATGCCTGCTCCCGGGTCTCTCGCGAAATGCTCAAACACCGGACGCCTCCCATTAGCCCACCCCGCCGGGCCCCGGGCAACTCTGTCCCCGGGGGGGGCGGTGCCGGCCGGTCACGGGAGGGCGGAGGGCGGTGCCGGCCGGTCACGGAATGGCGGAGTGGTGCCGGCCGGTCACCGGCGGGCACGTCACCGAGCGAGTGCGTCGTCCCGCCGGCCCTGCGGCGGCAGCTGCGCGACGACCGGCGCGAGGAACTCGCTCGGCGTCCCGTGCCAGGAGACCGCGAGGGCCTCCCGGGCGCGCGTGCACGCCACGAAGAGCAGGTTCAGTTCACCGTTCAGGTCCTCCCGGTACTGCTGCGGGTCCGTCTCCTCCGGGGTGAGCGCGGAGCGCATGGGCACCACACCGTCGCTCACGCCCGCGACGGCGACGCAGCGGAACTCCAGTCCCTTCATCCGGTGCATGGTCCCGATCCGCACGCCCGGGGCCGGCGTGCTGCCGAGCATGCAGGCGGGCGTCCCGGCGTGCTCCAGGGCCCGGGCGATGTCACGGCCGAGCTGGACGGTCCGGACGGCGACGCCGATGTCATCCGGGTCCACGCCCGAGGCGGTCCACTCGCCGATCCGCTCGACGAGCGCCCGGATCTCCTCCGGCCGGTCGACGTGCCCGTGCGTCTCGGGGTGCGCGCCGTGCAGGGTCGAGTGGTAGCCCACCAGGGACTCCTCCCCGCCGTCCATGTCGTCCGGGCGTTCGCCGGTGAGCAGGGAGGCCGACCAGCCGAGGATCTCCTGCGTGGTGCGGTAGTTGACCCGCAGCCGGGCGGAGCGCCCGACCACCTGGATCCCCACGGCGCGCAGTGAGACCTTGTTCCCGTTGCCGTAGATCCGCTGGTGCGGGTCGCCGGCGAGGAACAGGTCGTCCGGTCCGGGCGCGACGAGTGCGCGCAGGAACCGCCACTGCGCGGGGTGCAGGTCCTGCGCCTCGTCGACCACCAGGTGCCGGAACGGGCGGTCGCCCCCTTCGTCGAGCGCCCGCGCGGCCTGCGCGCAGACCTGCAGGAACGTCCACTCCCGGGCCTCCCGCAACTCCTCCTCGAACGCGGCCACGGCACGCCACAGTTGGGCCTTCTTCAGAGGCCCGAGCGGTGTGCCCCGGCCGGCCCGCGACGCCCTCAGGTACTGCTCGGGGCCGTCGATCGCCTGGGCCAGGACGACCTGTCGCCACTCCTGGTCCAGGAAGACGTCGGTGAAGTCGACCCCGAGTCGCCGGGCGACCCGCCCCCAACGGGCCAGGACGGCGCGCTGGTTGAAGACGATCTTCAGCGGGGCGCCGCCGCGGGAGCGGCGCAGGACCTCGTTGGCCAGCGCGTCGACGGTGACCACCCGGACCTTCGCCCTGATCCGCTCGTCCGTGACGAGCAGGGCCAGGCAGCGTTCCAACTCCGCCGCGAGGTCCTTGGTGTAGGTGGTGAGCAGCACCGACCCGTCGGGGGCGTCCGGCGGCAGCCGGCGCGCCAGGTGGTAGGTCCGGTGCAGGGCCACCACGGTCTTGCCGGTCCCGGGGCCGCCGCTGACCCGGGCGGGCCCGTTGTACGAGTCCCGGTAGGCGATCCGGTACTGGGCCGGGTGCAGGAAGATCCGCCACGCGTCGAACGGGCGCTCCAGGATCTCCAGCAGCTCCTCGGGGCAGGACACCAGGGCGACCCGGCCGCGGGCGTGCGCCATCGCCGAGACCAGCCCGTCCCCGGGCTGCGCGGTGCTCACCGGAGCCGCCGCCCGCGCGTACGCCTGGACGATCTCGCGGTCGACGTCGGCCGGCTCCATGCCGCTGGCGAGGCCGACCAGGACGTCGAACTGCTGCTCCGGCAGGACCCGGTGGAGCGCCTCCAGGTGGGTCTCGTCGGGCAGCAGTCGGATGATCGGCAGGATCTCCTCGTCGATGCCCAGACTGCGCAGGACCTTGTCGGAGCGGTCGGCGAAGAGCCGCCGGGGCTCGTCGGAGGCCCGGGTCCGCAGGGAGGCGGTGGCGCGTTCCAGGGCGACGTCGTTGCGGATCTCGACGCCCTGGGTGGCGGCGTTGACCGAGGCGCGGTGCTTGCACGCCCAGTCGTTGGCCTTGTCGTGGGGGAGGACCTTCAGCAGCAGGTAGCCGTCGCCCTGGTCGGCCTTGAGGACCACGCCGCGCCAGAAGTCGGTGATCCGGATGGTCCGGATCCTCGGGTCCCGCTGGTTGGTGAGCTTCTCCAGGTGCGTGCCGGCGTGCGTCGCGCCGGTGAACTTCTCGAAGGTCTCGTAGACCCTCCGCTGCACCGACTTCTCCAAGCCCGCGAACTCCATCAGGAAGTCGCGGTGCATCCCCAGCGTCGCCACGCGGGCCCCCTCGTGCCTCTGTCCGGTCGGGCAGTCCGATCACTGTACTGGCCCGACGATCACCGGGCCGCGTACGGACGATCACCGGGCCGCGTACGGACGATCGCCGGGCCGCGTACGGACGACCGCGGGGCCCGGCGGCCCGGCAAGCGGTGCGCGCGGGCGGGGCCCGAGGGTGGCGGTGATCACCTTCTGGGGCGGGGCGGCGGGGGAAAGCGCAGGTCGGAGCCTCGGGCGAACCGGCGGGAGGCGGGACCGGCCGCGGGGGCGCGGGCGGGCGAAGCTACCATGTGGGCAACACCCTCAGCTCGAAAGATGGACTTGTGACTGTCAACGACGACGTGTTCACGGACTGGAAGAACCGCGAGGAGATCGCGGAGTCGATGATCCCGATCATCGGGCGGCTGCACCGGGAGCGGGACGTCACCGTCCTGTGCCACAGCCGTTCCCTGGTGAACAAGTCGGTGATCAGCATCCTCAAGACGCACCGCTTCGCCCGGCAGATAGCGGGCGAGGAGCTCTCGGTCACCGAGACGATGCCGTTCCTGAGCGCGCTGACCGCCCTGGACCTCGGCCCCTCGCAGATCGACATCGGCATGCTCGCCGCCACGTACAAGGCGGACGACCACGGTCTGTCGGTGGAGGAGTTCACCGCCCAGGCCGTTGCGGGTGCCACCGGTGAGAACAAGCTGGAGCGCCGGTCCGCCCAGGACGTCGTGCTGTACGGGTTCGGCCGCATCGGCCGCCTGGTCGCGCGGCTGCTGATCGAGAAGGCCTCGGGCAACGGGCTGCGGCTGAAGGCCATCGTCGTGCGCAACGGCGGCGGCGACGACCTGGTCAAGCGCGCCTCGCTGCTGCGCCGTGACTCCATCCACGGTCAGTTCCAGGGCACCATCACCGTCGACGAGGCGAACAACAAGATCGTCGTCAACGGCAACGAGATCACGGTGATCTACTCCGACGACCCGACCAAGGTCGACTACACGGAGTACGGGATCAAGGACGCGATCCTGATCGACAACACCGGCAAGTGGCGTGACCGCGAGGGCCTGTCGAAGCACCTGCGCCCCGGCATCGCCAAGGTCGTGCTGACCGCCCCGGGCAAGGGCGACGTCCCGAACATCGTGCACGGCGTCAACCACGACATGATCAAGCCGGACGAGCAGATCATCTCCTGCGCCTCCTGCACCACCAACGCCATCGTCCCGCCGCTGAAGGCGATGGAGGACGAGTACGGCGTGGTCCGCGGCCACGTGGAGACCGTCCACTCGTTCACCAACGACCAGAACCTGCTGGACAACTACCACAAGGCCGACCGTCGCGGCCGCTCGGCGCCGCTGAACATGGTGATCACCGAGACCGGTGCCGCCTCGGCCGTCGCCAAGGCCCTGCCGGACCTCAAGGCGAAGATCACCGGCAGCTCGATCCGCGTGCCGGTGCCGGACGTCTCCATCGCGATCCTCAACCTCCAGCTGAAGCGGGAGACCAACCGCGAGGACGTCCTGGAGTACCTGCGCAACGTCTCGCTGACCTCGCCGCTGAAGCGCCAGATCGACTTCATCGACTCGCCCGACGCGGTGTCCAGCGACTTCATCGGCTCGCGCCACGCCTCGATCGTGGACGCCGGCGCGACCAAGGTCGAGGGCGACAACGCGATCCTGTACCTGTGGTACGACAACGAGTTCGGCTACTCGTGCCAGGTCGTCCGGGTCGTGCAGTACATCTCGGGCGTCGAGTACCCGACCTACCCGGCTCCGGCGGTCTGATCCTCCGGACGGTACGTGCGGCGGGGCGGTGACCGGCTGGTCACCGCCCCGCCGGCGTTTCCGGGGCGGTACGGTGCTCGGTGCTCGGTGCTCGGGGCGCTGCGGGCGGTCGGCGCCGGGCCCGGTGGGCTCCGGACGGCGGGAGGGACGGGGATGACGGACGGATGGCCGACGGTCGAGTTGGATCCGGTGCGGCGGCTACGGGTGCTGGCGGCGGCCGGGACCGCGCGTCCGCTGTTCGCCGAGCGGCGGCTTTCCGCCGGGTTCGACGAGGTGTGGTCGGTCGCCGGTGACCTGTCCGGTGAACTGCCCGGACTGATCAGCGGGTTGCGCTCCTTCGAGGTCGGTCCCGGTCCCGGCCCCGGGGCCGGCGGTGGGGGCGGAACCGGCGGCGGGGACCGGCTGGTCGGGCTCGCCGTGAGCGTGCTCGGGCACCGGGAGCGTTTCGACATCGTGCTGCGCAGCGGCTGGTGCCTGATGCAGAGCAAGGTGCTGCTCGGCGGGATGGCCGCCGTGCCGGACGGCGACGGGACGCGCTTCGCCCTGCTCGCAGCCCTGCGAGTGCCCGGTGCGGGGCCGGTGCAGCGGTTCTTCGGTTCGCTGGTGGACCGGCGCGGCGAGGTCCTGCTGGACCGGCTGGAGCGGAGGGTCGGGTCACGGGCGGACTCCGGCGGCGAATAGCCGGCGGACGGCGCCGGCCACCTCCTCGGGTCGCTCGTGCGGCAGGAAGTGCCCGCAGCCGGGGAGGACTTCGGCCGTCAGGTCGTCCGCGGGAGCGCCGGCGGCGGAGAGCAGCGCGGGGCGGATCACCGGGTCCAGCGCGCCGCCGAGGAGCCAGGTGGGAACGGTCAGCCGGCGGTGCCGGTACCGGCCGAGGGCCAGGCGCGGGATGTCCCGGACGACGAAGCCCCAGTGCAGCCGTTCGGCGGCGTAGGCGGCGTCGGGCGTGCTGCCGGCGGCCACGTACTCGGCCGACTCGGCCTCGCTCCACGGGGTTCCGGGGGCCACGCCGCGCCGGAGGAGGTGGCCGAGCAGGCCCGGGTGACGGCGGACGACCCGGCGGCCGATGCCCGGGTACTCCAGCAGCGCGGTGTACCAGAACCGCCAGGCCGTCCCGAGCAGGGCGCGCTGCCGCGGCCACGGGTGGGTCATGTTGAGTGCGAGGAGGCCGGTGAACCGCTCGGGTGCGCGCAGTGCCAGCTCGAAGCCGGTCCAGGCGCCCCAGTCGTGGCCGACCAGGCCGACGCGCTCCAGGCCGAGCCGGTCGAGCACGGAGAGGACGAGACGGGCGCGGTCGTCGGTGGTGTAACCCGTCCGGCGCGGGGCCGACGACCAGCCGAAGCCGGGGAGGTCGGCACAGAGGAGGCGGAACTCCCCGTCGAGCAGCGGCAGGAGGTGCCGCCAGGCGTACCAGTGCTGCGGAAAGCCGTGCAGGAGCAGGAGGGGCGTGCCGTCCCCGGGCCCGGCCTCGGCGAGGTGCAGTCGGACGCCGTCCGCGCCCTCGACGAAGTGGTGGCGCACGCCGGGGAGTTCGGGGAGCGGGCGGGGTTCGGTGCGGGTGGTGCGGGTGGTGCGGGTGGTCCGGTCGGTGCGGTCGGTACGGTCGGTCGGCTCTGTCTTCTTGGTCGTCTCGGCCATCTCGGTCCCTCGTTCCGGGTGCCGGGTGGTGTTCCCGGGAGGGGACGGATGGTCCCCCTCGGGAATGGAGAGGGCGGAAAGCGGCCGGACAATCCCCGCGGCCGGCGGAATTCTCGTAGGGCTAGCCGTCCTCGGTGGTCCAGGCGGTGCGGAAGCCCCGGCGGGCGCGGAAGAGTCGTGAACGGACGGTGCCGAGCGGGAGGTCGAGGATCCCGGCCACCGACTGTTCGTCCAGGCCCTCGACATGACGGAGCGTCAGTACGGCCCGGTGGTCGGGCGGCAGGCGTTCCAGGATGTCGCGGATGTCGGCGGCCAACTCGCCGTCCCGCGCGTCGGGTTGCTCGTCCGCGGTGGTGCCGGGCGCCGTCGGCGCACGGCGCCCCGGAGCGGACGGGGCGCGGCTCGCGAACCGGACCGCCTCGCGGGCGGCGATGACCCGGGCCCAGCCGAACAGCGCCTCGGGGGACGTGAGCCGGTGCAGGTTCCGGACGATCGCGATCATCGCTTCCTGGGCGGCGTCGGGAGCGTCCTGCAGGGCGATCGGCGCGCAGACCCGGCCGACGTACGGCATGAGCAGGCCCACCACCTCGTCCAGGGCGAACGCGTCGCCCTGCTGGGCGGCCCGGACCAGCGGGGCGAGGTCCGGTCGTCGGCCGTCCGCGTCCGTCATGCCGCCCCCCGTCGATGGTCGTCGCCCCGGGTGGACGGTACTGGACGGGGCGGCGCGGCCGAGCGGCGGGCGGGTGGCGCCCGGTGCGGGGGCGGCGACGGGCGGGGGCGGCGCTGCGGCTATGTTGAGGGGTCACGGACAGCCGGAGGGAGCGGGCAATGGGGATGGGTGGTCGGCGGATGGCCGCCGCGGTGGCGGCCGGGGTGCTGGCAGCGGTGCTGGCCGGATGCTCGTCCGGGGGGTCGAAGGGCGCCGCCGGGACGGCGTCGGGAGCGCCGGGCGCGGCGGCGAGCACGGCCGCCGGCACGGCAGCGGCATCCGCGCCCGCGGACCCGGGCGCACCTTCTGCGGCACCGACCGCGGCCGCATCCGGGGCGGCCCCGGCACCGGCGACCGCACCGGCGGCCCCGTCCGTGCCGGCCGCCGCGGCCGCGCCCTCCGCGGACCTGGAGGCGGCGCTGCTGGACGACAAGCTGGTCGGTCAGGTGCTGCCGGACGCCGGCGTGATGGCCGGGTGGGAGGAGGAGAAGCGCCAGGTCGACACCGCCGACCACACCGTCACCTGCACCGCCGCCAAGCCCTGCACGGGCAAGCCGCTGAGCGCCTCGGTCCGCTTCTCCTCGGGCGACGTGGTCACCCGCTTCATCGTGGAGACCCTGCCCGGCCGGGACGCGGCGAGGAACCGGCTGAAGGAGACGTACGCCTCGTACGCCGCCGGGCCGTTCAAGAAGATCGACACCCCGGCGCTGGGCAGCGAGAGCCAGGCCTTCCAGGGGCCGCTGGCCCAGGGCGAGGGCGTCGGCATCGTGGTGCGCTCGGGCACCGTGGTGGCCAGTGTGACCACCGAGGGCGGTCCGGTGGACGTGGCCGCGACGCGGCGGTTCGCGGTGATGCTGGTCAAGCGGATCGAGCAGGCGCAGTCGGGGCGGACGCCGGACGCCGGGCCCGGCCTGGCCTGACGAGGGCGGCGGCCGACGGGCGACGGCGCCTGACGGGCGGCGCGGGGCCGGGCGGTGCGGCGGGGCGGGCGCGGGGCCGGGTGCGCTGAACCGGACGCGCGGACCTGGTCGGCCGGCTGGTCGGTCGTTCCGTCGGTCGGTCGCCTCGTCGGTCGTCCCGTCGGTCGGCCGGGGGCGATGCCCGTCCGTCAGTGGTGGCTGGGTTCGTGCAGGCCGAGCGCGACCCAGCTGTCCAGCGCGCAGTGCGCCACCCGCCAGCCGCGCAGCGGGCCTGCCGCGCCGGTCAGCTCCGCGCAGGCGACGGCCAGGGCGGCCTCGGCGGTGAGCGGGTGGTCGGCGAGGGTGAAGACCACCGCGTCCACGGTGCCAGGCCCGGCCAGGATCCGGGCGTGCTCGATCCGGACGGGACCGAGCAGCCCGTGCTCCAGCCCCTCCCGTACGGCCTCGGGGGTCGGCCGGTCCGCGCCCTGGGGGCCGCCGGGAGCGCGCAGGTGGAAGCGGATGGCGTGCACGGTCCAAGACTGACGGATCGTCGGCTCGTGCGGCGGCGGCGGGCCGTGGCAGATCACTGTCAGGCGGCAACATGTCACCCCCGAGGCCCGTGCGTGCCGCCTCGGCGCTGCCTTCGTCCCGCCTCGGTGCCGCCTCGGTCGTCACCTTCGTCGTCGCCTCCGGGAAGCCCCCCGTGCCGCTCCCGCTCCGCCCCCGTTTCACCTCCCGACCCGTCACGGAGCCCGCAGCGCGCTGGGCTGGGGAAACGGATGTCAGTCGCGCGTGATATGTACTCATCTCGGGTGGCCGCCGTGCGGCCGGCCGTGCGAAAGATGCCGATGACGTTCGAGGGGGCCACCACATGCCGCTGTTCCGACGCCGCTCCGGCGAGGAGGGCGCGCAGGACCGGACCGGGCGGCGCGGGTTCGGGTTCGGCTGGCGCTCCGCCGGGGCGAAGGCGGCCGCCCGCGCCACCGAGCCGCGGCTCGACCCGACCTTCGGAGACGAGTCCGTGCGCCTGGTGCTCGCGCAGGCCGCGGCAGGCGACTGGGCAGCGCTGCGCCCCGCGCTGGCGGCCGTCGAGGACGGCGCCGAGCTGACCCACCTCGCCGGGGCGATAGCCGACGTGCCCGGGGTCGAGGAGTGGACGGGCCGCGTCCTCGCCGACACCCCGGACGACACGGTGGCGCTGCTGCTCTCCGGCGCCCGGCAGGTCACCTGGGCCTGGGAGGCGAGGACCGGCGCCCGGGCCAAGAACGTCACCGAGGAGCAGTGGAAGCTGTTCCACCAGCGGCTGGACACCGCCGAGGAGCAGCTGCTGGAGGTCGCCGAGCGCGAGCCCGCCTGGCTCGCCCCCTGGTACTTCCTGCAGATCAGCGCCCGCGGCGCCTCGCTCGGCCCGGAGATCGCCACCTGCCGCTTCGAGGCCGCCGTGCGCCGCGCCCCCGGACACGCCGGCTCGCACCGGCAGCGGCTGCAGCAGCTGTGCGCCAAGTGGGGCGGCTCGCACGAGGAGATGCACGCGTTCGCCCGCTCCGCGATGCTGGCCGCGCCCGAGGGCAGCCACCTCGGCGAACTGGTGGTGCTCGCGCACCTGGAGCACTGGCTGGACCTCCCGGACGGCGAGGACCACGCCTACCTGACCAGCCCGACGGTGCTGGCCGAGATGCAGGAGGCCGCCTTCCGCTCCGTCCTCCACCCGGACTTCCAGCCGGTGCGCGGCTGGCAGGGCGCCTTCAACAGCTTCGCGATGGCCTTCTCGCTCGCCGACCAGCGCAAGACCGCCCGGATGCTGTTCGACGCGCTGGACGGGGCCGTCACCGAGTCGCCCTGGCACTACCTCTCGGGGAACCCGGTCAAGGCCTTCAGCGCCCACCGCGACCGCTGCGCCGCGTACTGAGGACGGCCGCGCAATGCACCAGGGCCGACCGTGTCCGACACCGCCGGTGTCCTGATGCCGAGCCGCATCACGACGCCGTAGTGCCTGCCGGCGCCGACCGCCTGCCGACGCCGATACGCCGTCACCGACCGCCTGCCGATGCCGGCCGCCCGACGCCGCCGACCGTGCCCCTGCTCCCAGCCGCGCCCCTGCTCCCGGCTGCGCCCCCTGAAACGTCACCCACCCCGCGATCGAAAGAGCCTCCGGTGTCCCCAACCGACAACCCGACGAGTGCGCAGCACACCTTCCAGGTGGACCTGCGCGGCCTGGTGGACCTGCTCTCCCACCACCTCTACTCCAGCCCGCGGGTCTACCTGCGCGAGCTGCTGCAGAACGCGGTGGACGCGATCTCCGCCCGCCGCGCCCTCGACCCCGAGGCGCCGGCCCGGATCACCGTCCGCGCCGACGACGAGCTGTCCGTCACCGACACCGGCGTCGGCCTGACCGAGAAGGACGTCCACACCTTCCTCGCCACCATCGGCCGCAGCTCCAAGCGCGACGCCGACGGCCGCCTCGACGGCGCCGGACTGGCCAGGGCCCGGGGCGACTTCATCGGCCAGTTCGGCATCGGCCTGCTCGCCTGCTTCGTGGTCGCCGACGAGATCACCGTGGTCACCCGCTCCGCCGCCGCCCCGGACGCCCCGGTGATCGAGTGGCGCGGCAGCTCCGACGGCAGCTACACCATCCGCACCCTGCCCGCCGAGGCCAAGCCCGAGCCGGGCACCACCGTCACCCTGGCGCCGCGCGCCGACGCCGCCGAGTGGACCCGACCCGCCCGGGTGCTCACCCTCGCCCGGGACTTCGGCAGCCTGCTGCGCCACGACGTCACCGTGATCGACGCGGGCGGCACCGAGCACCGGGTGAACCGCACCCCGCCGTGGGCCGAGCGGTACCCCTCCCCGCTGGCCAAGCGCGACGCGCTCGGCGAGTACTGCCGCGCCACCTTCGACTTCACCCCGCTCGACACCATCGAGCTGGACCTGCCGCTGGTCGGCCTGCGCGGCGTCGCGTACGTGCTGCCGGACGCCGCTCCGCCCTCGCGCCGCCACGGACACCGGGTGCACCTCAAGGGCATGCTGCTCTCCGACCAGGCCGACGAACTGCTGCCGGACTGGGCCTTCTTCGTCCGCTGCGTCGTCGACACCGACGGCCTGCGCCCGACCGCCTCCCGCGAGGGCCTGTACGCCGACGAGACGCTGGCCGCCGTCCGCGACGCGCTCGGCGCCCGGATCCGCGACTGGCTGACCGGCCTGTCCGCGAGCGACCCCGCGCTGCTGCACCGCTTCCTCTCCGTGCACCACCTGGCGGTCAAGGAACTCGCGCGCTACGACGACGAGTTGCTGCGGATGATGCTGCCCTGGCTGCCGTTCGAGACCACCGACGGCAACGTCACCCTGGACGAGTTCGCCCGCAGCCACCCAGTGGTGCTGGTGACCCGTACGGTCGAGGAGTTCCGCCAGGTCGCCCCGATCGCCGGCGCGGCCGGCCTCGGCGTGGTCAACGGCGGCTACACCTACGACCGCGACCTGGTGCACCGGCTGCCGGAGATCCGCCCCGGCGTCTCGGTCTCCGACCTCGACCCCGGCACCGTCACCGCGCACCTGGACACCGTCGACCCGGCCGCCGAACTCGCCGCCAACGCCTTCCTGGCGATCGCCCGCGAGGTGGTCGGCCGGTTCGACTGCGACGTCGCCCTGCGCAGCTTCCACCCGACCAACGCGCCCGCCCTGCTGCTCGACAACCGGGAGGCCCGGCACGAGCGCACCCGCGCCCAACTGGCCGACGAGGCCGACGGATTGTGGGCGGACATCCTCGGCTCGCTGCGCGCCGAGGTGCCCCGCGCCCAACTGGTGCTCAATCACCTCAACCCGCTGGTGCGCCGCGCCGCGACGGTGACCAACCGCGAGCTGGCCGTCACCGCCGTCGAGGCGCTGTACGGGCAGGCCGTGCTGATGACCCGCCGCCCGCTCAAGGCCAGCGAGTCCGCCCTGCTCAACCGTTCGTTCATCAGCCTGCTCGACCACGCCATGCTCGGCCACGAGGCCGGTGGGCCGGGCGCGGCCGGTGGCCGGGGCCGCGACGACGAGAAGGACGCGTGATGCTGGACACCCCCGATGCGGTGATGGCCGCGCTGCACGAGAACGACGCCCGCCCGTACGGTCGCACCCGGACCGTCACCGCCGAGGAACTCGTCGACGCCGCCGAGCAGTTCGACGACACCAAGGTCCGCTCGATGGCCCTGCTGGAACTGATGGAGGCCTACGAGTACGACGGCGAGCGCAACAAGACCCCGGTCGTCTTCGCCCGCGTGCTCAAGCTGTGGGACACGGACCCGGACGGCTTCGGCGAGTGGGCCCGCCACCAGGTGTTCTGGCGCTTCAAGTGGGTGGCCGGCGCGCTGCGGGACAACCCGGACGTGCCGCTGGCGGCCGTCGAGCGCTGGCTCACCGAACTGCGCGACCGCTACCGCGCGGCCGGCTTCGGCCTCCAGCCCTACTACGCCGAGCGCTACCACCTGGCCGACGTCATCGGCGTCGGCGTCCAGGAGGCCTACGAGCTGTGGGCGGCCCGCCCGCGCTCCGAGATGAGCGACTGCCCGGCCTGCGAGACCCGCGCCCGCGCCCGGCACTTCCTCGACCTCGGCGACGACGCGCGGGCACTGGAGGTGCTTGAGCCGGTGCTGAGCGGCCGCAGCACCTGCGAGCTGGAGCCCTACCTCAGCCAGTCCGTCGCCCTGCTGCCGCTGCTGCGCCGGGGCCGACCGGACGAGGCCCGCTCCGCGCACCTCACCGGGTACCGCTTCGCGCGCGGCAAGTCCTCGATGCTGGGCTCCGTGGCCCGGCACATCGAGTTCTGCGCGCTGTCCGGCAACGAGCCGCGCGGCCTGGAACTGCTCGCCGAGAACCGCGACCTGTTCGCGGTCACCGGCGAGGCCGCCTCCCGGCTGGACTTCCTGACCGGTGTGGAGGTCCTGATCGCCGCCCTCGCCCGGGCCGGCCACGGCGACCTCGCGGTCAGCGGCCCGGCCGGCACCGCGTGGACGGTGGACACCCTGCTCGGCCACCTGCGCACCGAGGCGGACGCGCTGGCCGCCCGCTTCGACGCGCGCAACGGCACCGGTGCGGTCGGCGCCGCGCGCCGGGCCCGGCTGGCCGTCGAGCCGCTGCTGGCCGAGCCGCTGGCGCTGGGCGTGCGCGCCGCCGCCGCGCCCGAGCTGTCTGCCGCCGCCCCGGCCGTCGCGCCCGCGCCGCGCCGGACCGTCGAGGCGGAACCGGAGGACTTCACCGCCCTGGTGGTCCGGGCCCGGGAGCTGGAGGTGCTCGGGCACCCCGACTCCGACCGGCTCTGGAAGCGGATCGCCGAGCGCGCCGCCGCCGCGGACTTCGTCCACCCCGAGGGCACGGAGGTGGGCAGCCCCGAGCGGCTGCGCGCCGAGCTCGCCGAGCAGCGCGCCCACGAGGCGCTGGAGCGCGACGAGCACGCCGAGGGCAGGGTCGGACTGCTGGCCGCAGCCGAGCTGTTCGAGCAGGCGGGGATGCCCGGCGCGGAGCTGATGGTCCGCACCCGTTCGCTGATCATCGAACTCGACGAGCCGTCCGGCGGCGGGGCCGGTGGGGGCGGCGGGGCTGGTGCGGGCCGTGCGGGCGGTGCGGGCGGGGACACGGGTGACGGCGCTGGTGAGGGTGATGGCGTCGGTGAGGGTGATGGCGTCGGTGAGGGTGACGGTGCAGAATCCGGCGGAGGCGCGGGCAGGACGGCCGACTGGGCGGCGCTCGACGCGGCGCTGGTCCGGGCCGAGGAGCTGCGGGCGACGGGCGAGCTGACCGACGACGACTACCTGATCGTGCTGCAGACCCACGCCTACGCCGCCCACCACGACCTGGTCGAGTCGCTGCCCGACTCCTCCGCCGAGACCGTCGCGCGCTTCGAGGCGGCGGTCGGCGGCTACCACCGGACCGCCGTCGAGCTGGGCTCGGCCCGGCGGGCCGCCACCTCCCGGCAGTACACCGCCGATGCCGCCGCCCGGCAGGGCCGGCTCGCCGAGGCGGCCACCGAACTGCGCGAGGTCCTGGCCCAGTTGGACCGGTCCGACCTGCCGTGGCACACCCCGCGGGTGCTCGGCCTGCTGGGTCAGGTGCTGCTGCAGAGCCGCGAGCCGGCCCAGGCCGTGGAGGTGTTCCACCGGGCGCTGGCCGAGGCCGCCCGCTGGGGTGACGACTCCTACCCGTACGCGCCGACGTACATGATGCTCGGCCACTCCTGCATGCAGGTGGGGGACCTCGGTGGCGCGGTCCGTGCGCTGTCGGAGGCCGCCGCGCGCTACGACCGCAAGGGCCCGGAGGCTGCCGAGGAGGCCGCCCAGGTACGGCTGCAGCTGGCCGACGTGCTGCGCGACACCGGTCGGGCGACGGACGCGGTCGCCGTCCTGGAGTCGGTGCTGCTGGACGCGTCGGCGGCCCGGCTGGACGTCAGGATGCTCGCCCAGACCCGGCTGGACCTCGCCAGGGGCCTGGCCGAGCTGGAGGAGTACCGGGACGCCGCCGAGGAGTACCTCCGGCTGGCCGACCTGGTGGCCGACTGGGAGGACCAGGAGACCCACACCATGGTCGCCTGCGAGGCCACCCTGGCGCTCGCCCAGGCGGACCGCCGGGACGCCGCCGAAGCAGCGCTCGCGCGGGCCCGCGAGGCCCACGACAAGGCTCCGCAGGTCGACCAACTGGCCGCGACGCTGCGCGAGTTGGCCCGCATCACGATGCGGACGCAGGGCGCCGACGGGCTGGACCGCGCGCTGGCCCTGCTGACCGAGGCGGACGCGGTCGGCGCCACCGCCGAGGAGCGCGGCCAGGAGTACAACGCCTGGTACCTGCGCGGTGGTTCGCACTACGAGCGGGCGCGCTGCCTGGCCGTCGCCGAGCGGTACGAGGAGGCGCTGGCGGAGGCCGAGCGGGCCGTTGCGGTGTACGAGCTGGGCGGCGAGCGGGCCGAGGCGCCGCGGGCGGAGTCCGTCCGGCTGGCCGCGCTGATCGAGGGCAGCGACCTCGGCCGCACCGCGGCGGCGGTGGCCCGGTTGACCGCCGGCATCGCGCGCTGCGAGGCGGCCGGGCTGCCGGAGGCGGCGGAGGTGCTGGCGGAGCTGCGGGAGCGGTTCGCGTCGTCGGACTGACGCGGGCGTCGCGGCGGCGGCGTCGGCGGCGAGGTGGCGCGGGCGTCGGACCGGCGCGGGCGTCGGACCGGCTCGGGCGTCGGACCGGTGCGAGCGTCGGAGTGATGTGAGGAGCCCCGGGGTTGTGAACCACCCCGGGGCTCCCTTGCGTGTGGGGTCCCGCTGTTTGGGTCAGCAGGGGCCGTCGTCGGCCCAGACGCCCCACTGGCCGCTGGCGGTCGGCACCTCGTTCAGCGTCCACCACTTGGCGTGGTAGTTGTGCCCGTTGTAGGAGACCTTGGCGCCGCCGGCGTAGGTGGTGCTCGCGCTCCAGGCCGGGGCGGTGCAGGTGCCCGGGCCGGTCGGCGGTGTGGTCGGCGGTGTGGTGGGCGGTGTGGTGGGCGGGGTCGCGCCGGCGAACTTCACCGTGTACTTGGTGAAGTCCCAGTCGTTCTGCGCCACGCTGGAGCAGGAGCCGGACAGCCCGGGGTCCACCGGGCCCTGGCACTGCCGGTCCCGGTTGACCGACCAGTAGGTGTACCGAGCCAGGCCGTGCGCGGTGGCGAAGTCCAGCACGGTCTGGAAGTCGGCCTGGCGGAAGTACTCGGCGGCGTCGGTGCGGCCGTTCATCATCGACACGCCCTCGTGGGCGTACGCGGTGGCCTCGCTCCAGCCGAAGGTGGTCTGCAGGATCTGGTTGAACTTCACCAGCGCGTCGGTCTGCGCCGCCGCGCCGTTGAAGCCGCCGTCGAACGGCATGATGGAGTAGTTGTTCGGCGTGAAGCCCTGGGACTTGGCCTCGTTGAGCATCTGGGTGCCGAACCAGCCGGTGCCCGCGTTGGTGCCGGCGGTGGTGATCGAGACGTACAGGCCCGGGTTGTTCTGCTGGAGGATCCTCGCCGCGCCGATCTCGTTGTGGATGGCCGCGGTGTTCTCGTACTCCGGCTCCTCCAGGTCGAAGTCGATCGCCTTGAGCTGGTACTTGGTGATCACCTTCTGGTACCCGGCGGCGGTCGCCTCCGGCGTGCCGCAGACCTGGCCCAGCTTTGTACCGCCGTACCCGCCGACGGACACCGACACGTCCCCGCCCTTGCCCCGGACGGTCTGGATGACGTTCGGCATGGTGGTGTCGGTGTCGATCGAGGAGGTGCCGCCCCAGGCGGGGGAGCAACTGTTGCCCTGGGCCAGGATGAACGCCAGCTGGAAGGCCTTCTGGCCGGTGGCGTCCATGACGGCGGCGGCGTCCGGCGGGCTGTTGTCCTCGGGCATCAGGTACGGGGCCGAGGCGTACCAGTTGCTGCCCAGTCCGGCCGCGGTGGTGGCGGTGGTGGCGGTGGTGTCCGCGGAGGCGGAGCCGGTGCCGGCCAGGGCGGCGAGGCCCCCGGCGACCAGGCCGAGCACGGCGGCCGCGGCGAGTGCGGCCCGGCCGGAGCGGCGCCGGTGTCCGGGAGCGGCCGGGTCGACCGGGTGTTCGGGGCGGGGCGGGTGGTGTGGGTCGGTGGGGTAGTGCGGGCTGGTGGGGTGGTGCGGGCTGGTGGGGTGGTGTGGGTCGGTGGGGCGTGGGGGAAGAGCGCGTTCCATCGGAAGCCTTCCAGGAAACGGCGGTGGGGGAAGTGCCCGTTCGCGCCGGAGGTGGGGGTGGCGCGGCGGCAGGCCGAACGGCCCTGGGGCGTTGGGTGGTTGCCGCGGGCTCCCACTGGTATAGACCTGTCGCGGAGGGTGGGTCAAGACCCGGAGGCGGGGGAGTCCGGGTGCCGCCGAGGAGGAGCAGGTCATTCCGGACGTCGGTGCGTCGACGGCCTGCGAACCCGGTCTGGACTTCGGCCACCAGGACGCGGTGGTGTCGGGCCGGGGTGTGGCCGGGCTGGCCGGGCCGCCCTCGCCCGGGGCCTCCGCCGTCTCCGCCGGCCCCGCGGCCTCCTGGATCTCCTGGGTGTCCTGGACCTTCCGGGCGGCTGGGTCAGGACCGCCCGGGGCCCGGTGGTGCCGGGATCGGCCCCGCGGCCTTGAGGGTGCGCAGGACGGGGGACGACTCCAGTGCGGTGATCTCCTTGACGGCGCCCAACTGCTCTGTCACGTACCGGTGGAGGTCGGCCGGGTCGGTGCACAGGGCGAGGGCGACGAGGTTGCTGGGGCCGGTGGTGGCCGCGACGAAGGCGAGCTCGCGGTGGGCGGCGAGGGCGCGGCCGACCCGGTCGAGGTGGGCGGGGGCGATGCTCAGCCAGAGCAGCGCCTGCATGTTCGCGCCCAGCAGCCGGGGATCGACTTCCACGTCGAGGAAGACCGTGCCGTCCGCCCGCAGTTCGGCGAGCCGGCGGGCGACGGTGGTCGGTGTGCGGCCGGTGGCCGCCGCGAGGTCGCCGAGGGGTGTGCGGCCGTCCCGGTGGAGTGCGCCGAGCAGGGCGTGGTCGGCCTCGTCCAGGCCACCGGACGGCAGCGGAACCGCGGTCGGGCGGAGACGGGCCTGTTGCTCCTCGTCGAGCGCCTCGGTGCTGACCGGCCACGCGGACGGGCCGCCCCGGTAGGTGTGCAGCAGACAGTGGGCGGAGACGTCGGTGACGGCGGCGGTGCGGGGGATGTCGCGCAGCAGCAGGCCGTGTCCGTCGGAGCCGGGGCCGGTGTCCACGATGGCGGTGATCTCGGTGCCGCCGGAGGTGAGCTTCACCCAGGCCGTGTCGGGGCGGCGGACCAGTGCCCCGGCCAGGTTCTGGGCGGTGTGCGGGCCGGCGGTGAGGCGCAGCAGCCACTGGGCCCGTCCGGCCCGGTGCGGGTCGGCGAGCCCGACCACCCGCAGTCCGGCCTCGGCCCGCATCCGCCGGTAGCGGCGGGCGACGGTCTGCGGGGAGACGTCGAGGACGGCGGCGATCCGGTTGAACGGGGCGCGCCCGTCGACGCGCAGGGCGTGGACGAGCGCGCGGTCGAGGTCATCGAGCATGCGTGGGTTCCCGGTGGTCGGACACACCGTCCGATTCTGCCGCGCGGGTGGCGGTGCGGGTGCCACGGGAGCCGCTCATCAGCCTCCCCGCGAGGCCGACGGCCGCCAGCACGCCCACCGTCACCCAGCAGGCGCGCTGCGCCCGGGTCGCGTCCGGGGCCGCGAGGTAGATCCGCCCGAGCACGGCGACGCCGAGCGTGGACCCGAGCTGCTGCACGGCGTTGAGCAGTCCGGCCGCCGAGCCGGTCTCCTGTGGTCGCAGCGGCTTCAGTGCGGTGGTGAAGAAGGCGGGCGTGAACAGTCCCTGCCCGAGCCCGACCACGGCGAGCGCGTACGGCAGTGCCTCCGGCCGTTCGCCGGTGCGGTAGGTGCCGATGGCGGCCAGCACCCCGAGCGCCATGACGGCCAGGCCGGCGGGCATCACCCGTGCGCCGTACCGCCGGACCAGTGAGGCGCCCGCCCACAGGGAGCCGGCCGCCAGCCCGGCCGACATCGGCAGCAGGGTCAGGCCGGCGGCCAAGGGATCGGCGCCGCTGCCGAGTTGGAGCTGGAGGACGACGACGAGGCTGAGCCCGGTGGTGGCGGCGAAGGCGAGCGAGAGGGCGGCCAGCGCGGCCGGGAACCGGGCGGAGGCGAACAGGCTCGGCTCGACCAGGGTGTCGGCGCCGCGCCGCGCCCCTCGCCGCTGGTGGACGGCGAAGGCCACGGCGGCGAGCGCCCCGACGGCCGTCCAGGGCAGCGGTGTGGTGCCGGTGGCCAGCAGCGGCAGCACGACCAGCCCGGTGGCGAGTGCCGCCAGCGCGCTGCCGGCCGGGTCGAGGCCGGGACGGCGAGGGGCGCGGTCCTCGGTGAGCAGCGGGGCGAGGGCGAGGACGGCGAGCGCGAGCGGGAGGTTGACCAGGAAGACCGCACGCCAGGAGGAGCCGAGGAGGTCGGCGTGGGTGAGCACACCGCCGAGCACCGGGCCGGCGACCGCCGCGAGCCCCATGACCGGTCCGATCGTGCCGAGCGCCCGGGCCGTCTCCGGGCCGCGGAACATGGCCTTGATCAGCCCGATGGTCTGCGGCACGATCGCGGCCGCGGCTGCGCCCTGGACGGCTCGGAAGGCGAGCAGCGCGCCGAGCGTGGGCGCGCACGCGCAGGCCAGCGAGGCGAGCAGGAAGCCCGCGACGCCGATCCGGAACACCCGCCGGCGCCCGGCCCGGTCGCCGAGCCGTCCGCCGGTGAGCAGCAGGACGGCGAACGGGAGCGTGTACGCGGTGGTGAGCCAGGGCACGGCGGCGGCCGGCCCGCCGAGGTCGGCACGCATGCGCGGCGCGGCGACCTGCACGATCGTCGCGTCCAGCAGGTTCATCGCCTCGGCGGTGAGCAGCGCGCAGAGCGCCCACCAGCGGTGCGGGTGCACGGCCGGGGACTGCTCGGCTGCGAACTGCCCGGCCACCGGGCGACGGCTGGTGGACGGCACGGACGGCACGGACGGCGCGGACAGCGCGGACGGCGGGGGCAGCGGGTGTGCGGACAACGGGTCCTCCCTCGGGGATGGGGCCGGAATGCCGTCCACACTCCGGCCGCATGCCCGCGCCGACCAGCTACTGCCGCCCGGATCGACGGGAAGTTCCACCGGCCCCGTCCTCGGAGCCGAAAAACTCCACTCAGGCCGGTGCCCCGGCCAGGGCCCGGCCCTTGGTCATCGCCCCCACTCCGGCGAGCAGCCCGCTGACCACCGGGGACCACGGCCGGCCCGCCGGTCCGGTGAGCGTCAGCGTCCGGTGGACGGCGGGCCGGATCGGCACCAGGACGCAGTCGGCCGGGAGCATGGTCAGCGCCAGCGCGGGCATCACGGAGATCCCGACGCCCGCGTGCACCATGCCGATCAGCGTGTTGAGGTCACGGATCCGGTGGTGGGGCGCGAAGCGGGCGCCGGCCCGCCGGTAGGCCTCGCGGATGTGGCGCTCGCAGCCGCCCTCGGAGAGCAGGAAGTCGTCGTCCTCCAACTCGGCGACGTGGACCGTCTCCTGACCGGCGAGCGGGTGGTCGCGGCGCAGCAGCGCGTGCATCGAGTCCGCGCCGAGCGCGACCGCCCCGGGCAGCAGCGGCCCGGCGTCGACCAGGACGGCGGCGTCCACCGTGCCGGCCTCCAGCCAGGCGGGCAGCTCGGTGTCCTCGCCCTCGAAGACCCGGACGGTGACCTCCGGGTACGCGGCCTTCCAGTCCCGCAGCAGTCCGGGCAGCAGTGCCTGGCACACGGTGGTCGGCGCGGCGAGTCGGACGGTGCCGGCCAGGCCGCCGGTGAGTTGGGTGGCGACCGTGCGTACGGCGGCGACGGCGGCGACGGCCGTTCGGGCGTGCGGCAGGACCTGCTCGCCCAGCGGCGTCGGCCGGCACGGGGTGCCGCGCATCACGACGGGTGCGCCGAGGGTCCGTTCCAGGGCGCCGACCGCGTGGGAGACGGCGGACTGGCTGATGCCCAGTTCGTCGGCGGCGGCGCCGAAGCCGCCGGTGTCGGCGACCGCGACCAGGGCCCTGAGCTGGGCCAGGTTGATCTCGGTCGTCATCGGTCGTCCCGGGGCGTGTGACCTGGGGCCATGAGACTTCCTCATCCATGTAGGACTGCCACTTGTTGGACTCATGGTCGGTCGCCCGGCCACCCTCTGTCCAGAGGAAGGGAACACCGGAGGAATGCGGGGGTGGTTGCGGTGCGACGCTGGTTGCCGGGCTTTGTGGCACTGTCGGCGATCTGGGGTGCGAGCTTCGCCCTGATCAAGGTGGCGGTCGACGCGGGGGTGCCCCCGGTCTGGGTGGCGCTGTGGCGGTGCCTGCTGGGTGCGGCCACGCTGGGCGCAGTCCTGGTGCTGCGCGGTGAGCGGATCCCGCGCGACCGTGCGTTGTGGGGGCACTCGGCGGTGGTCGCGGTGCTGCTCAACACCGTGCCGTTCATCCTGTTCCCGTTCGGGGAGACCAGGGTCAGCTCGGTGCTCGCCGGGGTGATGAACGCGACCACTCCGCTGTTCACCCTGCTCTTCGCGGTGCTCACCGTGCCCGAGGAGCGCCGTCCGGGTGCGCGGCGGCTGACCGGCCTCGGCCTGGGATTCCTCGGCGTGCTCACCGTGCTCGGCGTCTGGCACGGCATCGGCTCCGGCGAGGCCGTGGGGGGCCTCGCCTGCCTGGCCGCCGCCTGCTGCTACGGCGCGGGCTTCGTCTACCTGCGGCGCTTCCTGTCCGGTCGGCCGGAGTCCGTCACCACCCTGTCCGTGCTCCAGATCGGCTGCGCCGCGGCCGAGTTGGCCGTCATCGCGCCGCTCGCCGCGGGCGCCCCGCACTGGCCCGGGGCCGGCCCGGCCGTCGCCCTGCTGGTGTTCGGCATGGTCGGCACCGGCTTCGCGTACCTGCTCAACCTCGGCGTCGTCCGGACCGCGGGCACCACGGTGGCCTCGGCCGTCACCTACGTGATGCCGCTGTGGTCCACCGCGATCGGCGCGCTGTTCCTGGCGGAGCCGGTCGGTTGGAACGCCCTGGCCGGCGGCGCCCTGGTGATCGCGGCCGTGGCGCTGACCCGGCCCCGCCCCGGCGCCGCGACCGGCTCGGCGGACCAGGCTCCGAAGGCGCGCCAGTCTGTCGGTTAGGGCGCGTGCGGCCCCGATGACGGTGCGTACGAAGATGCCACGCACGGGGATCTCCTTCCCGAACGGCCCCTCCCGGGACAAGCCGGGGGGAACCGGGCTGATCGGACAGGCGCATTCGTACCCGATCTGACGTTCGGTGTCCACTGAATTACGGAATGTCCGCGGGCCCCGCTAGGGTGGCGGCGTGGTGAGGTCGTGGGATGCGGCGGTGGAGCGGGCGCAGGACAGGCTGGCGGCGGGGCCGCGGCTGCGGGCGGTCGCCGAGGGGGACGAACGGCGGTTCGCGCTGTGGGACTTGGCGTCCCTGGTGGAGGGCGAGCTGGGTGAGCTGGTGGACCCGGACGGGCTGGCGCCGCCCGCGGAGCGCGGGTGGCGCGAGCGGCTGGGCGAGAGCGGCCGGGAGTGGCCCGGCGGGGAGCTGTACCGCCGCCGGTACTGGATCCGGGGCGACGGCGGCGCCGTCGTGGGCACCGTCGCCGTGGACAACTGGACCAAGGGCCCGGGCCAACTCGCCGTCTCCTCCCTCTACGTGAGCCCGGCCGCGCGCGGGAGCGGGTTGGCCGCCGCCGCGCTGGACGAGGTGTACGCGGCGGCCACCGCCGAGGGCCTGCCCGGCTTCCGGCTGGAGGCGCACTGGAGCTGGCAGCCGGCCGTCCGCTACTACCTGCGCCGGGGGCTGTGGGTGGTCGGCTGGAAGCGGTCGCTCTCCCTCGCGCGGATGCCCCAACTCCCCGCCTACCGGGTGCGCGAGCAGGACGGGCGGCTGCTCCTGCTGGTCGCCGACCGGCTGCGCGACTGGGTGCCGATACTGACCGCCGGCCGCGAGGGCCGCTGGCTGCGGCTGGACGAGACGGCCGACTACCGGGGCGCCGACGGCTGGGTGCACGACTACGCGCGCTCGACGCTGGCCCTGCACCTGGCGCTGGCGGGCTTCCCGATGGTGCGCGGCCCGCAGTGGTGGGCGGAGGCGTGGCGGTGGTGCGACGTGGGGGAGCCGGAGGGGCTGGCATACCGGATCGAGGAGTTCGAGCGGGCCGCGCGTCGTCCGGTGTCCTCCCCGTACCGCCCGGTGTCCGCGCCGGTGCCCGCTCCGCAGGCGCGGAACCAGGACCCGGCTCGGGGCGCGGCCTCAGGCGCGGTTCGGGAACCGGCGCAGGCCCCGCCGCCGGGTGCGGCCGGGGCCCCGCAACAGGCCGCCGAGCAGGCCGCGGTGCCGTCACCGCAGCTGGCAGACTCGGGGGATGGCTGAGATCGAGATCGACGGCGCCCCCGCGGACCCGGCGCGGCTGGCCGCGCTGGGGCTGCTCAACTACGGGCACTTCACCACGATGCGGGCCGAGTCGGGCCGGGTCCGCGGCCTGACGCTGCACCTGGACCGCCTGGTCCGGGACTGCCGGACGCTGTTCGCCGTGGAGCTGGACCGGGCGGCGGTACGGCAGCGGGTCCGCGCGCTGCTGCCCGCCGACGGCGCACCGGTGATCGTCCGGGTCACCGTGTACGACCCGGCGCTCGGCCTGGAACGCCCCGCCGCCCCGGCCGCGCCCGCCCTGCTGGTCACCACCCGCCCGGCCGCCGCGGTCGAGCCCGCCCCGCTGCGGGTGCGCACCGTGGTGCACCGGCGGGAGCTGCCGGAGGTGAAGCACGTCGGCCTGTTCGGCCTGGTCCACCAGCGACGTCAGGCCCAACTCGCGGGCTACGACGACGCGCTGCTGGTCGACCCGGAGGGCCGGGTGGCCGAGGGAGCGACCTGGAACGTCGGCTTCCTGGACGAGGACAAGCTGGTCTGGCCGCAGGGCCCGAGCCTGCCCGGCACCACCGAGGCCCTGCTGTCCGGGGCGTACCGGGGCCCGCAGTCCCGCGAGCCGCTGTCCGCGGCCGAGCTGGGCCGCTTCGGCGCCGCGTTCGCGGTGAACGCGGGCGTCGGCGTCCGGCCGCTGGCCGCCGTCGACGGCACCGTCCTCGACCCCTTCCACCCGGTGCTCGCCGAGCTGCGCGCGGCCTACCTCGGGATCGCCCCCGAAGCGGTCTAGGGGACGCCGCGGCCCATGAGACGGCCTCATGGCCTACCCCATGAAGCCGGCTCATGGCCCACCCCCCATGAGGCGGTCTCATGGCCCACCCCCCCATGAGGCCGCTGCATGATCCCCCGCATGAAGCCGCCTCATGATCCGCCCCGGCGGCAGCCCCATGAGACGTACTGGAACGGAGCTCATGACGGGTGCCCTTGAGGACCGCTCAAGGGCATCGCTCGTCCGGGTGACAAACACACGCCGAGCAGGCGCAATGGGGTAACAGGGTGGCCCAAATGGCTTTATTGGAGCTGATCGTGATGTCGGATCAGCTACGCTCTCGCCCGCCCCGCCCGACCGCCGAAGCAGAGAGTAGCCCGACATGAGCAGTCCCCCTGCCACGCCCGCGTCCCGCTGGCCGCTGATCCTGTTGCGTACCACCGCCACCACGCTGGCCCTGCTGGCCCTGCTCCAGGTCATGCTGGCCGGCAGCTTCCTCAACGGCACGTACGACTCCCTGAAGGACCACGAGGGCAACGCGATGACGCTGGCCACCGTGGTGGTGCTCCAGCTGGCGGTCGCCGTCGCGGTGCGGTGGCCCGGCCGGGGCCCGCTCTGGCCGCTGTGGACCACGCTCCTGCTCACCGTCGCGGTCATCGGCCAGATCACCGCCGGCTACGCCCGGGCCCTCGGGGTGCACGTCACGCTCGGCGTGCTGCTGGTCAGCGGCATCCTGTTCGGCCTCGTCGGCGCCTGGCGGCTGCCGCTGCCCGCCCGGGTCGGACTGCCCGCGCCGGGCCTGGACGGCAGCGGACGACTGCCGCGCCCCGGCGGGCCGGTGGAGGTGTCCAAGTGAACCGTCGCCGGTTCCTCGGCATCGGCGCCTCCGTCCTCGGCGCCGGCGCCCTGGCCGCCGTCGCCGTCCCCTCGGCCGCCCTGCTCTTCACCGCGGGCCGCCCCGGGCGGCTGCTGGCCAGCGAACTCGACCTGCCCGAGGCGTTCCGGGTCCCGCTGCCGGTGCCGCCCGTGCTGAAGCCGGTGCGCACCGACGGGACCACCGACTACTTCGAGATCACCCAGCAGGTCGCCAAGCTGGAGATCGTCCCCGGCGTGCGGACCGAGGCCTGGACGTACGGGGGCAGCTTCCCCGGGCCGACCCTGGTCACCCGCTCCGGACGGGCCGCGGCGGTCAAGCATCGCAACGAGCTGCCGGCCCCGTCCGTCACCCACCTGCACGGCGGCCACACCCCGGCGGACAGCGACGGCTACCCGGTGGACCTGCTGCTGCCCGTCGGGTCGCCCGCCGACACCGCCCA
This sequence comes from Kitasatospora sp. NPDC096140, assembly GCF_040303045.1. Lineage (NCBI taxonomy): Bacteria > Bacillati > Actinomycetota > Actinomycetes > Kitasatosporales > Streptomycetaceae > Kitasatospora > Kitasatospora sp. NPDC096140. The sequence continues at coordinate 293,564 of NZ_JBEOUW010000001.1, read as the reverse complement.
GGGCGGCGGGATGCCCGGGATGCAGGGCATGCCGGGGATGCGCCACGCGGCGGGCCGCAGCGTCGTCGGCGAGCGCACCTACACCTATCCGGGCAAGCAGCGCGCCGCCACCCTCTGGTACCACGACCACCGGATGGGCTTCACCGGCCCCGGCGTCTGGCGCGGCCTGGCCGGCTTCCACCTCGTCCAGGACGACGAGGAGGGCGCCCTGCCGCTGCCCCGCGGCGAGCGCGACCTGCCGCTGATGATCGCCGACCGGTCCTTCGCCGCCGACGGGTCCTTCCGGTACCCCTCCGTCGACCCCTCGCTCGGCGAGCCGGGCGTCACCGCCGCCTACGCCAACGGCGTGCTCGGCGACGTCATCCTGGTGAACGGCGCGCCCTGGCCGCGGCTGGACGTCGACCGCGTCCGCTACCGGCTGCGCCTGCTCAACGCCTCCAACGCCCGCCCCTACCGGCTCGAACTCGACCCGCAGCCCTCCGGTGGCGACGCCCTGGTCCAGATCGGCTCCGACGGCGGCCTGCTCGCCGCCCCGGTGGCCCACGACGGCATCGAGATCGCCCCCGCCGAACGCTTCGACGTCGTGGTCGACTTCTCCCGCTACGCGCCCGGCACCCGGGTGCGCCTGGTCAACCGGTTCGGCAGCGGCCGGACGGCCGAGGTGATGCGGTTCGACGTGTCCGCCAAGCAGGTGAACGACGACGCGACGGTGCCCGACAGGCTCGCCGACGTCGAGGCCCTGGACCCCTCCGCCGCCGTCACCACCCGCGACTTCACCTTCCGCCGCAGCCGCGGCGACGGATGGACCATCAACGGCGAGCCCTACCAGCCCGGCCAGAACATCGCCACGCCCGCCCTCGGGGCCGTCGAGCGCTGGCGCTTCTCGACCGACCTGCACCACCCGGTGCACGTCCACCTCGACCACTTCCAGGTGATCGGCCGCAACGGCGCGGACCCCGGCCCGTACGACGCGGGCTGGAAGGACACCGTGGACCTGCGTCCGGCCGAGGCGGTGGAGGTGCTGGTGCGCTTCACCGACTACGCGGGGGCGTACATGCTGCACTGCCACAACCTGGAGCACGAGGACATGGCGATGATGGCGGACTTCACGGTGCAGTGAGCCGCCCCCCCCGGGCGAACCAGCGGTCTCACCCGGACGGCCGACTGCCGGAGGGCGTGCGCTGCGCCCTCCGGCAGTCGTGTCCTAGCGTCGCGAAGAGGGCACCCGCGTCCTTCCGGCACCGCGGGGAGGACCCGCCGACGGACGGAGCCGCCGCATGACCACCCCCGACGAACGCCGCCGCCGCGGCCGGGCCGCCCGCGAACGCGTCTCCCGCTCCGAGCACGGCCGGTGGATCGCCGCCGCCGACCGGCCCGACCCGCTCGGCGTGCTGGAACGGCAGGCCGCCGACCGGGTCACCCGGCTGCTGCCGATCCGCTACGGGCGGATGGCCGACAGCGCGTTCGCCTTCCTGCGCGGCGCCGCCGCCGTGATGGCCGCCGACCTCGCCGCCGTGCCCGACACCGGCCTCACCGTCCAGCTGTGCGGCGACGCCCACCTGCTGAACTTCGGCGTGTACGCCTCGCCGGAGCGCGCCCTGCTCTTCGACGTGAACGACTTCGACGAGACCTACCCGGGCCCGTTCGAGTGGGACGTCAAACGCCTCGCGGCCAGCATCGCCGTCGCCGCCCGCTCCATCGGACTGGACGAGGAGCGCGTGCGCCTCGGCGCCCGCATCGCCGTCACGGGCTACGCGGCCGCGATGCACCGGCTGGCAGGCATGGGCGAACTCGACGTCTGGTACGCCCGGGTGGACACCGCCGACCTGCTGCCGCTGCTCCGCAAGCACGGACAGCGCAAGCGCTTCGAGGCCGGGCTCGCCCACGCCCGGCGCCGCACCAGCCTGCAGGCCTTCGGAAAGCTCACCGAGGAACGGGACGGGCAGCGGCGGATCATCAGTGCGCCGCCCCTGATCGAGCCGCTGAAGGAGAACGAACTGCAGGGCGTCGGGAAGGTGTACAGCGACTACCGGGCCACCCTCGCCGAGGACCGCCGGGTGCTGCTGGACCGCTACCGCTTCGTGGACGCGGCCACCAAGGTGGTCGGCGTCGGCAGCGTCGGCACCCGCTGCTTCATCGTCCTGCTGGAGGGCCGGGACGGCCGCGACCCGCTGTTCCTGCAGATCAAGGAGGCCGGCCGGTCGGTCCTGGAGGACCACCTGCCGCCCGCCCGGGTGGACGCCGAGGTCGCCGCCCACCACGGCGGCCGCCGGGTGGTCACCGGCCAGCACCTGATGCAGGCGTCCAGCGACATCTTCCTCGGCTGGACCACCGGCCCCGCCGGGCGGCACTTCTACGGCCGCCAACTGCGCGACATGAAGGGCTCGGTGGAGGTGGCCGAGATGCGGCCCTCCGGCCTGCGCGCCTACGCCGACCTCTGCGGCCGCACTCTCGCCCGCGCCCACGCCCGCACCGGCGACCGCCTCGCCATCGCCGGCTACCTCGGCCGCGCGGACACCTTCGCGGACGCGGTGGCCGAGTTCGCGGTGCGGTACGCGGACCGGACGCAGGAGGATCACCGGGAGCTGACCACCGCGATCGAGGACGGGCGGATCAAGGCGACGACGGGAGTGTGAGCGCGGCCAGCCGCTCCAACTGCTCCCGCTGGTCCGACAGTTCGAGTGCCCCGAGGCGGGCGACCAGGTGCCGGGCGCCGGCGGAGGTGTACCGGGCGAGCTTGGCGGCGACCTCGTCCGGGGTGCCGACGGCGAAGGCCTGGATCTGCTCCGTCCCGGCCAGCGGCAGGCCGTAGTTGGCGCGCGTGTAGGCGTCCATGACCCGGCGGGCATCCTCCGCGCTGCGGTCGATCCGGACGTTGACGAACAGGGCGGGGGTGACGGCCTCCGGTGAGCGTCCGGCCCCGCGGGCCGCCGACCGGACGGTGTCGAGCCCGGTGGCGTAGTCGGCCGGGTCCGGCGGGTAGGGCAGCCAGCCGTCGTAGTGGCGCCCGATGCGGGCCAGCGCCGCCGGGGTCCCGCCGCCGAGCCAGACCGGCGGGCCCTGCTCGTGGAACGGCCGCGTCGCGGGCGGGAGTTCGGCGAAGGAGTGGAACTCGCCGTGGAACTCCTTCGCCCCGGACCAGAGCGCCCGCCAGAGGGCGACCGTCTCGTCCAGCCGGGCGAAACGGCGCTCCCACGGCACCTGGGAGAGCTCGTGCAGCGGACGGCCGAAACGCCCCGGGAAACCGGCCCCGACCGTGACCGTCAGCCGGCCGCCGGAGAGCTGGTCCACCGAGGCCAGGGTCTGCGCGGCCAGCACCGGGCGGCGCAGCACCGGCAGCAGGGCACCGGTGCCGAGCCGGATCCGCTCCGTCACCGGGGCGATCGCCGCCAGCATGGTGAGCGGCTCGATCCGCGGGCTCAGCAGGGAGTCGTTGACGAACAGCGAGGAGAAGCCCAACTCCTCGCTGCGGCGGGCGAATCCGATCAGGTCGCGGGGGTCGTGCGCGGCCCACTGGTCCTGGCCGGTGGGGAGGAAGACGCCGATGTTGTCCATGACGTCGATGGTGGCGGCGCGGGCGAACGTACTCAATTCCCCCGGGGGAATGGCGGACCGCGCCTGCCCGGGGTTGGCTGGTGGCGTGGACTTCTCCCGAGCGCTGCGTGAGCGCCGTACCAGCCGCCGCCTGAGCCAACTCGACCTCGCCACTCGGGCGGGCACGACCCAGCGGCACCTCAGCTTCATCGAGTCCGGGCGCTCCGCGCCGGGCCGGGGCATGGTCGTGCGGCTCGCCGAGTCACTGGACCTGCCCCTGCGGGAACGCAACGAGCTGCTGCTGGCGGCCGGTTACGCGCCTGCCTACCCCGAGACGCCACTGGACGGGCCGGCCCTGGCCCCGGTGCGGGAGGCGATCGGCCACATCCTGGCCGGCCACCTCCCGTACCCGGCGGTGGTGGTGAACCACCGGGGCGACGTGGTCGCCGCCAACGCCGCCCTGGACGTGATCACCGAGGGCGCCGACCCGCGGCTCGTCGGCCCCGGCACCAACGCCTACCGGCTCGCCCTGCACCCGAACGGCCTCGCCCCGCGCATCCTCAACTTCGCCGCCTGGGCCCGCCACATCGTCGAGCGCACCCGGCACCTCTCCGACCTGCACGAGGAGTTGAGCTCGTACGTGTCCGACGTGGAGGTGGGGGAACAGCACCTGGGCTTCGCCGTCCCGCTGGAGCTGCGCACCTCCCTCGGCGAGCTGCACCTGATGACGACGGTCACCACCTTCGCCACCGCCGTGGACGTCACCCTCGCCGAACTGAAACTGGAGGCCTTCCTGCCGGCCGACGCGGCGACCGCCGAGGCGTTGCGGGCGGCCGCGGCTCAGAACCCCGGGAACTGGTAGTCGGCGTTGATCCGGCCGTCGGTGTCCAGGACGACGAACTCCGTTCCGCCGCCGACCGGTTCGCCGCCGCCCACGGGCACCATCTCCCAGGTGAAGCGGACGACGTCCCGCAGCCGCACGGCGTCCGGCCGGGCACGGAAGGTGAACTCGCCGGGCGCCACGAACTCCTCGTGGGCGCGGGCGACGCGGAACTCCAACTCCTCGTAGCCGCGCGCTTCGAGCACGGGCTCGGCGAAACCGACCCGCGCGGCCGCCTCCCGGGCCTCGACCGGCGGGTGCAGCAGGTGCGTGCCGTCCTCGGCCCACAGCCGCTCGATCGCCCCGCGCCGGGCGGCCGCGTCGGACTCGGTCCACAACGCGGCGTAGCGGTCGGCGAGTTGCTGGGCGCTGGTGGTGGGCGTGCCGGTGGTGGGCGTGCCGGTGGTCATGACGGACTCCTCGGTGGGGTCGCTCGGTGTCGGTGGACCCATCCTCGGAGCGGCCCCGCCACCGGACAATTCCCGCCCGGGAATGGCCGGCCGGGGAGCGGGCGCCGGGGAGGCCGTGCCGGGAAACAGCGGGCCCGCCACGGGGCCTTATCCGCTTGCCCGAGCGGCCGGGGTTGCCGTTGGGTTGGCCGCATGAACCAACCGCTGAACCAACCGCTGAACCAACCGCCGGCCCAACCGCCGGACGAGCCACAGACCACGCCGCCGGCCCATCCGCCGGCCCATCCGCCGGCCCATCCGCTGGACGGTCTGCGCACCGAACGCCTGCTGATCCGTCGCTGGCGGGAGTCGGACCTCGCCCCGTGGGCCGCGATGAACGCCGACCCGGAGGTCCGCGAGCACCTGGGCGGCCCGCTCACCCGTGAGCAGAGCGACGCCTCGGTGGCACGCTTCGAGGCCGCGATCGAGCGGCGGGGGTACGGCTGGCTGGCCGTCGAGGTGCGGGAGAGCGGCGAGTTCGTCGGCTTCGCGGGCCTGGACGACATCGAGGAGACGGACCCGGTCGACGGCGTCGAGATCGGCTGGCGGCTGGCCCGCTCCGCCTGGGGACACGGCTACGCCACGGAGGCGGCCCGCGCCGTCCTCGGCCACGCCTTCGACACCCTCGGCCTCCCCGAGGTCCTGGCCATCACCACGGCCGCCAACCACCGCTCCCAGTCGGTGATGCGCCGCCTCGGCATGACCCACGACCCGGCCGAGGACTTCGACGACCCCGCCGCTTCGGACGGGCCGCTGCGCCGCAACGTCGTCTTCCGACTGCGCCGGGAGGACCGCTCCGCCTAGGGTGACGGGAACGGGCGGTGGGGGCCGCCGGAAGCGGGGGATCGATGAGGTATCGAGCGAGGGTCGGCGGCGTCCTGGCCGGCAGTGCCCTGCTGCCGCTGGTCGCGTGTGCGGTGGGGCGCTGGGAGTCCCGCAGCGGCGGGCGGATGGCCGTGGCCGAGGCCCTGAACCGGCCGGTCCTGCTGCTGGGCGCGGCCGCGGCGCTGCTCGTGGCGGCGGTCTGCGTGCGTCGGCGGTGGGACTTCGTCGGACGGGCGACGGCGGTGGTCGGGAGCCTCGGGCTGCTCTGCGCGCTGGGCGGCCTCGGTCTCCGGACGATGGGTCAGGAGCCCGCCGAGCAGACCCGGCTGGGTTCGCCGGGGCGGGCGGACCGCGTGCTGGTCGTGATCCACCACGGCCTTCGGGGAGCGGAGACGGAGTCCCTGAGCTGGCAGATCCGCTTGGAGACCGGCACCGGTTGGTCGGCCCGAAGCTGGCACCTCCTCGCCATGCGCGAGCAGTTCCCGGGTGAGGGGGCGTTCGAGTCGGCCGCCTGGACCGCGCCCGACCGGATCACCGTCACCACGGACACCGGCTCACGGGTCTTCACCGTCGCCCCCGACACCGGCGAGCCCACGCTCACCGGCAGCGTCGGCACCGTTCGGGGCTCCTAGCGGCGGACGGTTCGACGCCCGCCCGCCGGGGGCGCAGTCGGCTCGGGAGGTGCTCCTGTACCGGTGCTCCTCCCGTGAGCCGGCCGATGAGGGGGAGCCCGGACGGGCAGCGGCCCTTCGAGGTGGCGGCCGGTCCGGGCTGTGGCTGGTCGAGGCGACCGTGGGCGAACCGGTGCCGCCCGTGGACCGGGGCCCCGGCTGCGCCCGCCCGCCGTACCTGGCCGGCCGGCTGCGCCCGTACCGGGGCTGAGCTGCGGGATCGGGTGGCGTGGTTGTCAGTGGGGTGTGGCAGGGTGACCCCATGCTGGCGATCACGGTGCAGACGAACGACGGGAAGCGACGCTCCCGGCCGGGTGCGGACGAGTTGTCGGGGCTGGTCCGGCGCATCGGCGCGGAGGACGACCGCTTCCTCGTCGTGGAGCGGATACCCGACCTGCCGGACGTGTACATCCAGGTGTGGCACGCCGACGGCGAGGACTACACGCTGGAGCACCGCGACGGCTCCGCCGGGCGGCACTTCGAGGTGCGGCTGGCCGGGCCCGAGCCGGTGGCCGAGGCGATGACGGCCTGGGCGCGCGGCGAGTCGGGCTGGGGCGACGCGCTGGACTGGAAGCCGCTGGACATGGGCCCGGCGCCGGAGCCCGTGCCGCCGCTGGAGCTGGGCGCGGGCGAGCGGCAGGAGTTGGAGGACCGGCTGCGGCTGACCCTCGCCTGCGGCTACACCGACCGGGCCGGGCTGGCCGAGGAGGCGGAGGAGTACCTGGTGTCGGGCGAGCGCCGTCCGCTCTCGCGCGCCCAGGCGGAGCAACTCGCCGACCGGCTCTGGCTGGAGCGGGTCGGCGAGCAGACCGGCTGGATCGGCGAGGGCGACCCGGAGCGCCTCACCCGCGCCTTCGCCGCGTTGGAGGAGAGCGGCATCACCGCGCGGGAGAACTTCACCTGCTGCCGGTCCTGCGGCGAGGCCGAGATCGGTGCGGCCGGTGACCCGGACGCCCGGGGTTTCGTCTACTTCCACTCCCAGTGCACCGAGTCCGCCGCCTCCGGCCACGGCCTGTCCCTGCTCTACGGCGGTTTCGACGGCTCCCCGTCGACCACCACCGCCGTCGGCCACGAGGTGGTCACCGCCCTCACCGCGGCCGGCCTGCCCACGGTCTGGAACGGCGACCCGTCGCATGCGATCGAGGTCCGCCCCCTGCTCTGGCGCCGTCGCCTGGGCGGCTGAGCGGCCCGGACGCGGCCGGTGCCGCGGCCCGGCCGGCAGTGTCGGTCGGGCCGCAGCACCGGTGCGTCACGGCACCAGTAGGTGCAGGGCGTTCTTCTCCAGCGTGACCTCGACCGGCAGCTGCGCGATGAACTCGCCGTCGGCGTAGGCGGTGATGCCCGGGGAGTCGATGCGCAGGGACCGGGTGCGCAGGGTGGTGACTTCCGGGCGGGTGGTGTGGGTGCCCTTGAAGAGGGTCGGGAAGAAGCGGGCGATGCGCAGGCGGGGCATGGCGTCGACGAGGGTGACGTCGAACAGGCCGTCGTCCGGGAGGGCGTCCGGGCACATGAGCATGCCGCCGCCGTAGCTGCGGGTGTTGCCGACGGCGGCGAGGGTGAGGTCGCGTTCGATGACGGTGCCGTCGGCGAGGGTGATCCGGAACGGGAGGGGGCGCAGGTTGGCGAACTCGATGAGGATGGCGAGGTTGTAGCGCATCCGGCCGCGCGGCCAGCGCAGCCGGTTGGTGCGGTCGCTGACCAGCGAGTCGAAGCCGGTGGCGAGGATGGAGCCGAACCGGCGGACGGAGCCGTCCGGCCCGGTGATCCGGCCGAGGTCGACGGTCCGGACCCGGCCGGCGGCGATGACGTCGGCGGCGGCCTCGGGGGCGCCGAGCGGCAGGCCGTACGCGCGGGCGTGGTCGTTGCCGGTGCCGGCCGGGACGACGCCGAGCGGGACGGCGGTGCCGGCGAGGGCCTGCAGGGCGAGGTTGATCATGCCGTCGCCGCCGACCACGGCGACCGCGTCCGCGCCGCCGGCCGCCGCCTCGCGGGCGAGGCGGAGGGCGTCCTCGGCGGAGCTCCCGGTGTGCGGTTCGACGTCGATGCCGAGGGAGCGCAGGCGGGCGACGGCCCGCTCCGCGGCGGGGCCGGCGTGGCCGGCGCCCGCCGCCGGGTTGCTGAGGACGGCAACCCGGCGGACGGTTCTCGGACCGGTCTCCCCATGAGGTCCGCTCATCCCATGAGGCCCGCTCATGGGATCAGCTTGCCGGGGTTGAGGATGCCCGCCGGGTCGAGCTCGGCCTTGACGGCGCGCAGGATGCGGACGCCCAGGTCGCCGACCTCGTCGGTCATCCAGGGCCGGTGGTCGACACCCACGGCGTGGTGGTGGGTGATGGTGCCGCCCGCGCCGACGATGGCGTCCCCGGCGGCGCGCTTGGCGGCGCTCCAGCGGGTGAGCGGGTCCTCACCGAGGGCGGCGACGACGGTGAAGTAGAGCGAGGCGCCGGTCGGGTAGACGTGCGAGATGTGGCAGAGCACGAGCGCACCGGGCAGCGCGCCGGTCAGCGCCTCGGTGACGGCGGCCCGCAGGCCGGGCAGCCGGCTCCACTCGGCGGCCGTCTCCAGCGTCTCGCACAGCGCGCCGGCGCTGAGCAGCGAGTCGCGCAGGTAGGGCGCGTTGAACCGGCCGTGCTCCCAGGCCCGGGCCGCGGTCTCGCCGAGCGAGGTGGCGCCGGCGGCGAGCAGCGTCTCGCGGGTGGCGTGGTGCCGGGCGGCGACCTGCTCGGCGTCGCCCTCGAAGACGGTGATCGCCAGGCAGCCGGTGACCGCCGGGGCGCCGCCGATCTGCTCGGTCGTGGCGAGGTTGACCATCGTCTCGGCCTCGTCGGAGAGGCGGATCACGGTCGGGCCGGTGCCCTGCTGCTCGACGGCGCGCAGCGCCGCCGTCCCGGTGGCGAAGTCGGGGAAGCTCCACGCCTCGTACGCCTTGACGGCGGGCAGCGGGTGGACGCGCAGCCGCACGGCGGTGATCACGCCGAGGGTGCCCTCGGAGCCGAGGAAGAGCTGGCGCAGGTCGGGGCCGGCGGCGGAGGCGGGGGCGCGGCCGAGGTCGAGCTGCCCGGCGGGGGTGACCACCCGCAGGCCGCGCACCATGTCGTCGAAGCGCCCGTACCCGGCGGAGTCCTGCCCGGAGGAGCGGGTGGCCGCGAAGCCGCCGATGGTGGCGTAGCGGAAGCTCTGCGGGTAGTGGCCGAGTTCCCAGCCGCGCTCGGCGAGCAGAGCCTCGGCGGCGGGGCCGGTGAGGCCGGCGCCGAGGACGGCCTCACCGGAGGTCTCGTCCAGGTCGAGCAGCCGGTCGAAGCGGCGCAGGTCGAGGGAGACGACGGCCTGGAGGCCACCGCGCTCGGGGTCGAGGCCGCCGACGACGCTGGTGCCGCCGCCGAACGGGACGACGGCGATGCGGCGTTCGGCGCACACCGCGAGGACGGCGGCGACCTCCTGCTCGCTGCCGGGCAGCACGACGGCGTCGGGCGCGTCCTGCGGCTCGCGGCTGCGGCGGCGCAGCAGGTCGGGGGTGGACTTGCCGCCGGCGCGCGGCAGGCGGTCGGCGTCGGCGGCGCTGACGTGGTCGTCGCCGACGGCGGCGGCGAGCGCCTTGAGGTCGTCGGCGGAGATCCGGGACGGGCGGAGCACGACCTCGTCGGCGCCCGGCCCGGGGTCGGCGTCGCCGGTGACGCCGAGGGCGGCGGCGAGCAGCCCCTTGATGTCGGCCGACAGTTCCTTGGCCAGGGCCGGGTCGCCCCAGGCGTTCCACTTCATCGGGGGGAGCGGAAGCGCGGCGCCCGCCGGTTCCGCTTGCGTCTCAGGTGCCATGCGTTACAGTTTCACACATCATGTCAAGTAGTAACGCCGAGTCGGCGACCCCAGGCGAGCAGCCCCGCAGCGCGGAAACCACGCAGCCCGGCAGCACGGAGGCCGTGCCGTCGCGCAGTGCGGAAGCCGGGCAGCCCCGCAGCACCGACGACGCGATCCTGGACGCCGCCGCCGACCTGCTGGTCCACCTCGGCATGCGCCGCACGCAACTGGCCGAGATCGCGCGCCGCGCCGGGGTCAGCCGGCCGACGGTCTACCGGCGCTGGCCGGACGTCCGGGCGGTGATCGGCGCGCTGCTCACCCGGGAGATCCTGGCCACCCTGCAGGACACCACGCTGGACGTGGCGGACCGGGAGACCTTCGTGGACCGGGTCGTCGAGGTCTCCGTCCGGCTGCGCGACCACCGGGTGCTCGGCGCGCTGCTCCGCTCCGACGACTCCGACCTCCTGCTCGAATACGTCGTCGAGCGGCTCGGTGCCAGCCAGCGAGGACTGCTGGAAGCACTGCGCAACGGCATCGAGCAGGGCCAGGCGCACGGCTCGATCCGGGCCGGGGAGCCGCTCGAACTGGCCGCCATGGTCCTGCTGATCGCCCAGTCCACCGTCCAGTCGCACCGCATGGTCGCCGCCCTGCTCCCCGAGGCGGCCTGGCGGCGCGAACTGGCCAGAGCGTTGAACGGATACCTCGCACCATGACGACGCCCGCCGGCCCCTTCGCGGGGACGAGCCGACTCAACGCCGTACGCCGCCAGCTGGAGTTCGAGGCGCTCGGCGACGACCCGCACATCGACCTGCTGGTGATCGGCGGCGGTGTCACCGGCGCGGGGGTGGCCCTGGACGCCGCCTCGCGCGGCCTGCGCACCGTGCTGGTCGAGTCCCGCGACCTGGCCTTCGGCACCAGCCGCTGGAGCTCCAAGCTGGTGCACGGCGGACTGCGCTACCTCGCCTCCGGCCGGATCAAGGTGGCCCGGGAGAGCGCGGTCGAGCGCGGCGTGCTGATGACCAGCACCGCCCCGCACCTGATCCGCGCACTGCCCCAACTGGTGCCGCTGCTCCCGGACCTGCTGCGCCCCGGGCAGGGCGCGCTGATCCGCGCCGGCTTCCACGCCGGCGACGCGCTGCGGGTCAGCGCCGGCACCCCGGGCACGCTGCTGCCCCGGGTGCGCCGGATCGACGCCGCCCGCACCCGGCAGCTGGTGCCGGGCGTCCGCACCGCCGGCCTGCGCGGCGCGCTCGTCGCACACGACGGCCAACTCGTCGACGACGCCAGGCTGGTGGTCGCCCTGGCGCGCACCGCCGCGCAGTACGGTGCGACCGTGCTGACCAGGGCGCGGGCCGAGGCGGTGACCGGCTCCTCCGCCCGGCTGGTCGACACGCTGACCGGGCAGGCGCTGGACGTCCGGGCGGGCGCGGTCGTCAACGCCACCGGCGTGTGGGCGGGCGAGGTGGACACCTCGATCACGCTGCGTCCCAGCCGCGGCACCCATGTCCTGGTGGACGCGGCGGCGCTGGGGAACCCGACCGCGGCGCTGACCGTGCCGGTGCCCGGCTCGACCAGCCGCTTCGTCTTCGCGCTGCCGCAGCAGCTCGGCAGGGTCGCGATCGGCCTGACCGACGAGGACGCCCCGGGCCCGGTCCCGGACGAGCCGCAGCCCACCGAGGCCGAGCTGACCTTCCTCCTCGACACCGTCAACGCCGCCCTCGCCACCGCTCTGACCAGGGCGGACGTGCGCGGCGCGTACGCCGGGCTGCGTCCGCTGATCGACACCGGGGGCGGCAGCACCGCCGACATCTCGCGCGAGCACGCGGTGCTGGAGTCCCCGTCCGGGATGGTCACCGTGGTCGGCGGCAAGCTCACCACCTACCGCCGGATGGCCGAGGACGCGGTGGACGCCGCCGTCCGGCTGCGCGGCCTGCCCGCCCGCACCTGCTGGACCACCCGGTTGCCGCTGGTCGGCGCCCCCGGGCACCGGGACAGCCGGCCGCTGCCCGCGCGGGGGGCGCCCGCCTCGCTGCTGGCCCGCCACGGCGGTGCCGCCCACGAGGTGCTGGCCGCGGGCGAGTCGGCGCCGGTGGCCGAGGGCCTGGACGTGACGCGCGCCGAGATCGCGTACGCGGTCACCCACGAGGGCGCGCTGGACGTCGCCGACGTGCTCGACCGCCGCACCCGGATCGGGCTGGTCGCCCAGGACGCCGAGCGGGCGCGGAAGGCGGTCGAGGAGATCCTGACGGAGTGTCAGGAGCGCTGATCGGCCTGCGGGATGGGCGCCAGGTCCGGTTCCACCCAGGTGGTCCGGGCCTGCGTGCCCGCGAGCGTCCCGGGCCGGTAGTGGCGGGCGAGCAGCTCCTTGTCGAGCAGCTCCGGGTGGCGGGCTGCGAACTCCTCGAAGTCCGTTGCGTCATCCGCGTGGTGGGCCACCAGCTCGACCCAGGCCCGGGTCATGGTGACGTGGAACTTCTGCGGGGCCCCTGCGTCGGTGGCGGTGCGCCGGATGCCGTCGGCGATCAGGTCGAGGGCGGCGGTGGCGCCGTGCCGGCGTACGGCGAGCCAGGTGAGCCGGACGTGCTGGCGGTGGCCGAAGCGCTCGGCGCCGGTCATCGCCTCGCGCAGCAACGCGCCGAACGGGTCGGGTTCGGTGGTGCCGGTGGTGCCGGTTGTGCTGTTCATGCCGTTCGTTCCGGTCGTGTCGGTCCCGCCGGTCGTGCCGGTCATGCTGTTCGCGTCGTTCGTTCCGGGGGCGGGGATGGGGGGCGTCATGCGGGAGCCTTCGTCAGGGCCTGCAGCACGGCGTGGAAGCCGTCCAGCTGGGCGGGGGAGAGGTCACCGAGTGCTCGGCGTTCGAGGTCGGTCATGGTTCGCCGGATGGTGTCGGCGGTGAGCCGGCCGGTGGCGGTGAGTTCGATCAGCACCGAGCGGCGGTCCCCGGCGCGGACGCCGCGGGTGATGTGGCCGCGGCGCTCCAGCCGGTCCAGGATGCCGGTCAGCGTGGTCGGCCGGGTGCCGACGGCGGCGCCGAGCTCGGAGACCGTCCGGCCGCGTCCGTCGGCGAGGTTGGCCAGCGCGTTGATCTCGGAGGCGGTCAGGTCGAGGTCGACCAGCTCGGCGGCGAGCAGCTGCAGCGTGGCGTGCGTCGCACGCTGGAGGGCCAGCAGGGCGGACCGGTCGGGGGTGGCTGCGTTCTCGGGTGTCACGCATTCGGACAATACGGTTTCGTAGTATCCGTGGGCAAACCGGTCCCCGCGAGGGGCTTCAGCGGGCCGTGCGCTCCGGCATCGGGAGCTCGGCGCCGGCGAGCGCCAGGACGCAGGAGAGCGGGTGCTCGGCCTTGCCGGTGCGGTCCAGGGTGACCGCGAGCGGCCGGGGCGGTTCATCGGCGAGCTGGGAGGAGAGGGTCAGCGGGTAGCTGCCGTGCCCGTGGACGCGGTGGAAGGCGCACTCCTTGCCGTCCACCAGCAGCTCGGTCTCGGTGATCCAGCCGGAGCGGACGTTGACGGTGACGGAGTGCCCGCCCTGGTCGACGTGGAAGCTGTGCCGCTGGCGCATGGATACCTCCCGCGGGGGCGCCGCAGCCGGGGCCGGGGTGGGGCCCGGGGGCCCGGAACCCGGAACCGGCGGTCCACCGTCAGTCTAGGTCGGCGGCACCACCCGGGCGCCCCGGCCGCTCCCGACCCGGCCCGGCTCGGCCTGGCGCGGCCCGTCCCGTCCCGTCCGGCGTGGCCGGCGGTACGGTTTCCGGGGTGCGGAGGGGAGGGGTGCGGGATGCGTCCGTACGAGTACGGGGACGATCTGGCGGGCGAGGAGTGCGTCCTGGCGCTGCACCGGGTGGCGGTGAGGGCCAGGACCGGGCGTCGCGCGGGCCCGGCGGCGGCGCCCGGGCCGAGGGCGGCGGCGTGCGGATCTCGATCGAGGGGCCGGTGTGACGCCGACGGAATCTCGGGCGGGGGTGATCGGTTCCCGTCGGGGCCCTGGAACGACCCCTGAGGAATTCCCGGGGTGGAGCCCGCCTTCAGACGGATTCTCGTGATCTCTACAGTGTTGTAGATTCGTCCGCAGGGAGAGATCGAGGAGGGCATTGTGGGAGTTTCGCTGGCCAAGGGCGGCAACGTCTCGCTGAGCAAGGAGGCGCCCGGTCTGAGCGCCGTGATCGTGGGCCTCGGCTGGGACGTTCGCACCACCACCGGGGCCGACTACGACCTGGACGCCAGTGCGCTGTTGTGCAACGCGCTCGGCAAGGTGATCTCGGACCAGCACTTCGTGTTCTTCAACAACCTTCGCAGTCCCGAGGGTTCGGTCGAGCACAGCGGTGACAACCTGACCGGTGGCGGCGACGGCGACGACGAGCAGATCAAGGTCGACCTGGACCGGGTGCCGGCCGACGTGGCCAAGGTGGTCTTCCCGGTGTCGATCTACGACGCCGACGCCCGGCTGCAGAACTTCGGCCAGGTCCGCAACGCGTTCATCCGGATCGTCAACCAGGCCAACGGCCAGGAGGTCGCGCGCTACGACCTGACCGAGGACGCCTCCACCGAGACCGCGATGGTCTTCGGTGAGCTGTACCGCAACGGCGCCGAGTGGAAGTTCCGCGCCATCGGCCAGGGTTACGCCTCCGGTCTGCGCGGCATCGCGACCGACTACGGCGTCAACGTCTGATCCTCGCAGCGGAGTCGGCGGTTCCGGCGGCTTCGGTGGAGTCGGCGGTCTCGGCGGTCACGGGGAAGGCTCGGTCCGACCGAGCGCGTGGCCGCCGAAGCCGCCGCTCCCGGTGAGTTGGTGCTGCCACCACGCGGTCATCGCGGGCTCGTCCATCGTCGACCAGTCCGGCGCCGCGGTGACCTGTGCCCGGCCGAGCGTCCGGCCCAGGTCCACCAACTCCCGCCCGACCGCGCTCCGTTCGCGGTCGTACGCGGCCAGCAGGGAGGACCAGGAGCCGGCGGCCCGGCCGGCCTGCTCGAAGGCGTGCGCATCCTGCAGGGCCTTCACCGCGCCGCTGGTGTTGTGCGGCCGGACCACCGTGGCCGCGTCCCCGCCGATCAGCAACCGTCCGGCCGTGCGGCGCGGGGCCGCCAGGTCGTAGACGGGCTGCAGAAAGGTCCGTTCGGGCGGGGTGAGGGTGACCAGCCCGGCCCAGTACGGCGGCAGGTGCCGCTCGGCGAGCTGTCGCAGCTCGTCCAGCCGCCCGTCGGTGAGCGCGCCGGCCGGGATGCTGGTCGGGCCGTCCAGGCGCAGCCAGTCCGGGGTCGGCGCGTAGAAGACCCAGTTGACCTGGGTGCGGCCGGGCTCCAGTCCGGGGATGCGGTAGATCACGACCTGCCCGCCGTGGTAGCAGACGGTGATGCACTCCTCCTCCGGCCAGACCGCCGCCCCGCCGGGCAGCTCGTCCAGCAGCGCGCTGTCGTAGCTGCCGCGCCAGCACACGTACCCGGCGTACTCGGGCGCGGCCTGCGGGCAGACGGCCTCGCGGACCACCGAGCGGTAGCCGTCCGCGCCGATCACCAGGTCGTGGGACTGGCGGCCGCCGTCGGCGTCCTCGGTCCAGGCAGCCTGCTCGTCGCCGCCGACCGCGGTGACGGTGGTGCCCAGCCGGTACTCGACCCGTTCGGGCGTCCGCTCGCGCAGGGCCTGCCACAGGACGGCCCAGTGGTGGGAGTGGAAGGGGAACGGCTGGTCCCAGAGCACCCGGCCGCGCCCGTGCGGGCCGTCGCCCTCGCCGGCCGGTCCGCGGGTGGTCCAGCGGCGGACGGTGAGGCGGTGGCGGCGGGTGTCCGCGGCGAGGTGCCCGGCGCGGACCAGCTCGTCGAAGCGGTCGTTGTGGGTGCAGATGCCCACACCGCGGTCCTCCAGTCGGCCCGGGCTGCGCTCCAGCACCACGACCCGTTCCGCGCCCAGCCGGGCGGCCGCCCCGGCGAACGCGCTCCCGGCGATGCTGCCCCCGACCACGGCCACCGAGCCACCGCGCACGGCTGCCCCCTCTCCCGAGCCTGCGACGTCCGGGACGTCCGCGACCTCCACGACACGACGATACGCGGGCGCCCCGCCGTCCGCCCGGCGTTCGGCCGCTTCGGGTGCGGGGCGCCGCCCTCGCTTTATGCAACTAGTTGCATAGTGCTCGACCCGTCCCCTACCCTGCGGTAACCACGACACCCAGCCCGCGCCCCAGGAGACGTCGATGAGCGCCACCCCCGGCAGCAGCCGCTACCCGCACCTGCTCAGCCCGCTCGACCTCGGCTTCACCACCCTGCCCAACCGCGTGATCATGGGCTCGATGCACGTCGGCCTCGAAGAAGCCCCCGACGGCTACCAGCGGATGGCCGCCTTCTACGCCGAACGCGCCCGCGGCGGCGTCGGGCTCATCGTCACCGGCGGCATCGCCCCCAACGAGGCCGGACGCCCCTGGGAGGGCGGCGCGATGCTGACCACCGAGGAGGAGGCCGACAAGCACCGCGAGGTCACCGACGCGGTGCACGCCGCCGGCGGGAAGATCGCCCTGCAGATCCTGCACTTCGGCCGCTACGCCTACCACCGCGACCTGGTCGCCCCCAGCGCGATCCAGGCCCCGATCAGCCCCTTCGTCCCCAACGAACTCACCGCCGAGCAGGTCGAGCAGACCGTCGAGGACTTCGCCCGCTGCGCCGAACTCGCCCGCCGCGCCGGGTACGACGGCGTCGAGATCATGGGCTCCGAGGGCTACCTGATCAACGAGTTCATCGTCGCCGCGACCAACCACCGCGAGGACGAGTGGGGCGGCTCCTACGAGCGGCGGATGCGCTTCCCGGTGGAGATCGTCCGCCGGGTCCGCGAGCGGGTCGGCGAGGACTTCATCATCGTCTACCGCCTCTCCATGCTCGACCTGGTACCGGGCGGCTCCACCCTGGACGAGGTCGTGGAGCTCGCGCAGGCCGTCGAGGCCGCCGGGGCGAGCATCATCAACACCGGCATCGGCTGGCACGAGGCCCGCATCCCGACCATCGCCACCTCGGTGCCGCGCGGCGCCTTCGCCTGGGTGACGAAGAAGGTCATGGGCAAGGTCGGCATCCCGCTGGTCACCACCAACCGCATCAACACCCCCGAGATCGCCGAGCGCCTGCTCGCCGAGGGCAACGCCGACCTGGTCTCGATGGCCCGCCCGCTGCTCGCCGACGCCGACTTCGTCGCCAAGGCGCGCGACGACCGCGCCGACGCCATCAACACCTGCATCGGCTGCAACCAGGCCTGCCTGGACCACACCTTCAACCTCCAGATCACCTCCTGCCTGGTCAACCCGCGCGCCTGCCACGAGACCGAACTCGTCCTCGCACCGACCCGGCTGCGCAAGCGCGTCGGCGTCGTCGGCGCCGGCCCGGCCGGCCTCGCCTTCGCCGTCTCCGCCGCCGAGCGCGGCCACGACGTCACGCTCTACGACGCCGCCGAGGCGGTCGGCGGACAGCTCGACGTGGCCCGGCGCATCCCCGGCAAGGAGGAGTTCGAGGAGACCCTGCGCTACTACCGCACCCGCCTCGCCGAGCTGGACGTCACGCTGCGCCTCGGGGCCACCGCCACCGCCGGGCAACTGGCCGAGGAAGGCTACGACGAACTCGTCATCGCCACCGGCGTCACCCCGCGGACCCCCGCCGACATCCCCGGGATCGACCACCCCAGCGTGGTCGGCTACCTCGACGTGCTGCGCGACGGCGCGCCCGTCGGCGAGCGGGTCGCCATCCTCGGTGCGGGCGGCATCGGCTTCGACGTGGCCGAGTTCCTCACCGACCAGGGCGACCAGGCCAGCCTCAACCCGCCGGTGTTCCAGGCCAAGTGGGGCATCGACGCGGAGTACCGCGAGCGCGGCGGCCTGCGCGCCCCCGAGCGTCCCAAGCCCCCGCGCAGCGTCCACCTGCTGCAGCGCAAGACCACCAAGGTCGGCGCCGGACTCGGCAAGACCACCGGCTGGATCCACCGCACCGAGCTCAAGCACCGCGGCGTCGTGATGGTCCCCGGCGTGACGTACGACCTGATCGACGACGCCGGCCTGCACATCACCGTGGACGGCGAGCGCCAGCTGCTGCCCGTCGACACCGTGGTGCTCTGCACCGGGCAGGAGCCGCGCCGCGACCTGTACGAGGCGCTGCGCGAGCGCGGCCTGGCGATGCACCTGATCGGCGGCGCCGACGTCGCCGCCGAGCTGGACGCCAAGCGGGCCATCAAGCAGGGCACCGAGCTGGCCGCCTCGCTCTGAGCGGCTGCACTCCACGGGGTCGCGCGCATGAGACCTGCTCATGCGCGCGGCCTTGCGGTCTGCTCATGGGATCGGCCATGAGGCCTGCTCATGCGTGCGGCCATGAGAGCTGCTCATGGGCGCGCCCATGAGACTTGTTCATGCGTGCGGCCATGAGACCTTCTCATGAGGGGTGGGTCATGAGACCTGCTCATGACTTCGCCCCATGAGGCCCGCTCATGGCCTGGGCTCCATGAGACCCGCTCATGGGCCTCGCTTCATGAGGCCCGCTCATGGCCTGGCCATCCGACCTGCTCATGCGCCTCTAGGATCGTCGGCATGTCGCTTCCGCACGCCATCCTCACCGCCCTGCTGGAGAAGCCGTCCTCGGGGCTGGAGCTGACCAGGCGGTTCGACAAGTCGATCGGCTTCTTCTGGCCCGCCACCCACCAGCAGATCTACCGCGAGCTGGGCCGGCTGGAGGCCTCCGGTCACATCCGGGCCCTCCAGCCGGACGGGCCGGTGCGCGGGCAGAAGAAGGAGTACGAGGTCCTGCCGGAGGGCCGTGCCGAACTGGCCCGCTGGACGGCCGAGGGCGCCCCGCCGCGCGCCGTCCGGGAGCCGCTGCTGCTGCGTCTCCGGGCCGCGGCGGTGGTCGGCACGGACGGTCTGGCGGCCGAGCTGGAACGCCACCTGGCGCTTCACCGCGCGCAGTTGGCCGACTACCTGGAGATCGAACGGCGCGACTTCCCGGCTGAGAAGGAGAACGGCGAGAACCGGCTCCAGCACGCGGTGCTGCGGGCCGGGATCGGGCTGGAGACCTTCTGGGTGGAGTGGCTCGCCGAGACCCTCGAATCCCTCTCCCCGAACCACGCCTGAGCCGCGCCCGAGCCGGTCCCGTAGCAAGCCCGAACCGTGCCCGAGCCGGTCCCGGACCGCCCCCGGCTGAGGTCGGCGCAGCGCCGTTCCTGCGCTCGCGCCCGTCCTGACCTGCGGCGATGCCCTCCCCGCGCGCCGCTCCCGACCCCCGGTGGGACACTGGTTGCCTGTCCCTGCCCGAACTCTCGACCGGGGGCCTGCATGTCTCTTCCCAGGCCGCTCCACGCCGTCATCGCCGCAGCCGTCGTCGCGGCGGTCGCACTCGGCCCGACGCAGCTGGCGTCGGCCGCGCCCGCCCAGGACCTGCCCTCCGCCGATCAGCTGAAGTCGGCCCTGCTCACCGCGGCCGACCTCGGTCCCGACTTCACCGAGGTGCCCGCCACCGAGAGCCCCAGTCCGGGTGAGAACCCGAGCCCGGTCAGCGGCTGTGACGCGCTCAGCGCCCTGATCAACATGCACGCCACCCAGCCCGGCCTCGCGAACTCGCGCGCCGAGACCGAACTCGACGGCCCGGACGGCAACCCGATGGTCACCGAGGCCCTTGCCGCAGAGGCGTCCGACCAGCTCACCTCGGACTTCAACTCGGCGGCCGACGCCCTCCGGAGCTGTCACACCATCACCTTCAACGCCGGCACCGAGGACACCGTGACCTTCACCGTCACCCCGGTCACGCTCGGCGACCGGCAGGATGCCCCGGCGGTCCGCCTCGACGGCACCCTGGCCGGTGTCCAACTCAACGCCTTCGTCGGCATCGAGCGCTTCGGCACGGTCGCCATGGCCTTCGGCTACTTCCAGCGTGACGGAGCTGACGCGCAGACGGCCTCGATGCAGTACCGCACCGCCGTCTCCAAGGTCGAGCGCACGCTCGGCACCACCGCCGGCAGCACCACCCCGCCCACCGCCGTCGCCACCACGACCGCCACCGCCACCGCCACCCAGAACATGCGGGTCTGAACCAAGGTCAGAACCGAGGCCAAGGCCAGGGCCAGGACCAAGGCCGGATCCTCGGCGGCGGCGCCGTTCGCCGGCACCTGGCGGCACGGTTCGGTCGAGGACGCCGGGTACGGCGTGTTCGTCCGGCTGTCCTCCGCGGACGGCGCCCTGAGGTGCGGGAAGTACTTCCAGTACGGCAGGACGCCGACCCGTTGCAGCGCCGCTTCCCGGAGCTGGGCGAGCTGCCGGCGGCGCGGTGGATCGGTGCCACCCCGGGGAGCCCCGATCCCCGCCCGGCGGGACCGGCACCTGGAAGGAGGAGCGCATCGGCTGCCGCGTCCCGTCGGCGCTCGCGGACGAGCTGGGTGAGCCCAGGGGCTGACTGCACAGCGAGGTGTTCGACCGGTCGGTCACCGGGGACCACTACCAGGGCGGTTTCTCCTTCGGCCGGCGGGCCGGCCTGGTCTGCTTCTGCACGGTCAACCCGAAGGAGCGGGCCGGCTGATCCCGCGCTCAGGGCCCCGCCGTGCCGAACGGGTTGTCGATCACGTAGCGCCAGTGGCCGGAGGCGTCACGCCGGGCGACGTCGGTGGCGGTGCCGGTGAGGTGGACGGCGGTGCCGTCCGGGGCGGTGCCGGTGATCTCCCAGTCGACGATGAGCAGGGCGATGTCGTCGGCGACGTAGGTGTGCCGGGGGCGGACGGTGATCGGCAGCCCGAGGGTGAGGAACTCCGCGTTGGCGCGGTGGAGTTCGGCTCCGGTGGTCGCGCTCCCCGGGGACGGGACGAAGACGGCGCCGGGTTCGTAGACCTGCGCGAGGAGGGCAGGGTCACCGGAGTTGAAGGCAGCGGCGAAGACGGCCGGGTGTTGTGCCGGGTCGGTGCTCACGGGGAGGCTGGTGGGGTGAGTCATGTGAGCAGTGAAGACGGGTGCGCCGTAGGTCACCAAACGGGAAGTGACGGTGACGGACGGGTCGAAGGCCGCGACTGGGACGGGGAGTTGGTACCGGATGAGCGCGGCCGTACCGCGCGGCCCGAGACGGACTGTCCGGTGGAGGTGGCGCTGGCCGCGGTGGCGGGCCGGTGGACGACGCTGGTACTGAGGGAGCTGATGCACGGCCCCGCCTCGTACGGGGAGCTGCGGGCGCGGCTTCCGGAGATCAGCTCGAAGGTGCTCGCCGAGCGCCTGCAGGCCCTGGTCGAGCGGGAGTTGGCGGTCCGCGAACGGTTGGCGGGCTTCCCGGTGCGGACCTCGTACCGGTTGACGCCCGCCGGGCGGGCGCTCCGCCCGCTGCTGGTCGAGCTGTACCGCACGGGTGCGCGACTGGTGGACGCACGCAGGTGAGCGGGGCGGCCGGACCCCTGTCATGACAGTGCCGTCGCTCCCACCCTCCCGCTGCACCCCGTTCCGTCCCCCGCGTCCGGGTTTCGGCCGCCCGCCGCCGTACCGGGCCCTACGGGTGGAAGACGACCTCCGGGAAGGCCTTCGACGGCCCGTCGAGCAGGTGGCGGCCGCGGTGGCGCAGGTGGAGGTCGAAGAAGGCGAGAGGGTAGGCCTGCTGGATGAGGATGCCGCGGTCGGGGTCGAGGGTGCCGACCTGGGACTGGATCTGCTCCTCGGTCATGCCGAGGAGCTTGCCCGCCTGCGGGATCAGCGTCATGTTGTCGCCGTACGAGCCGTGGACGGCGCCGGTGGCCTGGACGTCGAGGCGCCAGCCGCGCAGGTGGCCCCAGAATGTCTCGGCGGCGGGGTTGCCGGCCCGGGCCCAGACGGCGGTCATCAGCATGAAGGGCCGGTCGAGGTCGGCGCTCGGGGGCGGGTTGGAGATCATCGGCCCGTCGAGGGCGAGCCCGGCGCGGATGCGCCGGTCGGCGGCCATGGCGAGGGCGGTGGCGGTGCCGCCCTTCGACCAGCCGAACGCGCCGACGGTGTTGGGGTCGAGGCCGCCGAGCAGGCCGGCCGGCAGGGTGCGGCGGTCGACGTCGGGGTTGCGGCCGGCGGCGAGGTCGTCGACGCGGTCGAGCAGGAAGCGCAGGTCGGCGGCGTAGTCCCTGGGGTATGCCGCGACGCGGTCGTCCGGCGTGAGGACGGTGCCGTCGGGGAACTCGGTGAACCCGTCGTGCGTGTGGTCGACGGTGACGACGGCGTAGCCGTGGCTGGCGAGCTCCTGGCAGACGACCGTGTGGTCGGCGCGGTGGCTTCCCGAGCCGTGCGAGAAGACGACGACGGGCAGCCGGTGGCCGGTCCGGTGGACGGGCGCGCCCTGGTGGCCGGACGTGAGCGGGGCGAGGGAGAGGTCGAGCGGGAAGCCGGCATCGTCGAGGAAGGCCTTCAGGGCGCCCGCGGTCATCCAGGGGGCGAGCGGGTACGCGTCGGCGTCGGCGCTCCGGGCCGGGTACCAGACGGTGGCCATCAGTTCGCGGAAGCGGCCCGGCCCGGCGATCGGGTCCGGGCGGGCGGTGTCGCGCAGGTGGAGCGGCACCGTGCCCACCGGGCAGGGTCCGGTGGGCACGGGCAGGGTGAGCCGTGAGGGCGCGGCGGGGCCCGTGCCGGTGGCGCCCGCGGATCGGCCCGGGGCGCCCCAGGCGGTGCCGGCGAGACCGATCGGCGCGGCGGCGCCCATCGCCAGCGCGGCGCCCAGGATGCGGCGGCGGGTCGGTCCGGGAGAGCTTCCGGAAGCTCCGCCAGCGGGGCCGGCGGAGCTTCCGGTGGGTCCGCTGGGGCTTGCGAACGGCGTGGTGTCCATGCCCCGAACGCTGTCACGCGGGGCGGGCGGGCGGCATTGGCCTGCCGACTGATCTACCGTCACCCGGAACTGGCCCACGGGTTTACGCCTCGGGGCTGATGCGCACCGCGCGGCGGTGGCCCCGGCCGGGAGCGAGGAGGAGGGCGCTGGGCCGCTAGACGACGTTCTTGTCGATCAGCATCTGCAGCACGTTGACGTGGAAGTCCGGGAAGTCCATCGGCACGATGCCGAAGCGGGCGCGCTGCTGGGTGCGGGCGTTCAGGTACGGGTAGACGGAGCGGTCCATGATGCTCTGCGAGCTGGTCTTGGGCCAGTAACCACCGGCGTAGCTGAGGAAGTTGACGAACATCTTCGGGTAGCTCGGGTTGCCGAAGGCCTTGTCGAACTGGGCGACGATGTACCGGCCCTTCGTGCCCAGCGGGTCGAGGCCGCCGATCTGCCAGGCGTCCTGGGTGTCGAAGTACTCGTTCTGGCCGCTGGACCAGTTGATCAGGCCCCAGGGATTGGCGAAGTCCGCGAGCAGGACGACCTTGCCGCGGGCGGCGTCGAGCGTCGGCCAGCCGTAGAAGTGGAACAGGCTCCGGTAGCCGAACGCGTCGAAGTAGTGGTTGACCCGCCGCATGAACTCGTCGTCACCGAGGGCCTGTCCGCCCGCCCGCTCGTTGCGCAGGCGCATCACGATGGTCTCGCCGGGGTGTGCCTGGAGGAAGGTGCGGCAGCGGTCGAGCACGTCCTGCAACCGGAGGTGCTGGTAGGCGTCGGAGTGGTAGATCCCCAGCTCGTCGGGCGCTCCCTGCAGGCCGTTGCAGCGGATGTCGAGGAAGCGGACGCCTTCTTCCAACTGCTGTGGGATGCCCCAGTTCTGGGTGTGCGACCACTCCGTGCCGTAGGCCGGGTTCTCGCAGCACGAGTCGTGGGTGCCGGGGATGGTGAGGTCGAGCAGGGAGAGGCTCCCGTTCAGGCGGCCCATCCAGCTGTCCGTCGGCAGCCCGCGCGGGGTGGTCCGGACGGCGGCCCGGGCGGTGGACGGCGGCAGGGCGAGCCCGCTGCCCAGGACGGCCGCTCCGCCGGCTCCCGCGCCCCACTTGAGAAGATCACGACGTGCGATGCCCATGAGGTGGCTCCTTCGGCGTTCCGGTCGGCTGGGAGGTGCACGGTGCCTTCAGCCCGAACGCGGCCCCGGCGTCGGCGGGTTCACCGTCCGGGGAGCGGTGCGGTTCGGTCTCCGTTCCGTCTGTCCTACCCGGATCGCCGTCTGACGAACTGCTGTCAAGCTCGACGGTAAGTCGCGTGCTGTGAGCGGGGGTTGGGCATGGATTCGGGGGAAGCGTCGAAGTCGCGGTCGGAGCCGGCGCCCGGGTGGGTGGCGCCGGGCAGGCGGTGGTGGGGATCGCCGACTCGACGGGACCTTCCAATGGACGTTCGCCGAGTCGACGGCGGACTCGACGAGAGGCTCGGGCGGGGATGCGCCGACGTCGCTGCCGGGGAGCTCGTACTACTCCGCCGTCTCCTGCGCAGTGAGCGGGAGGGGGCCTGGTCGGCGCAGTGACGGCCGGCAACCGCTGTCGGCCGCTGTCGGTGGGGGCGGGCAGAATGCCGCCCGTGATTCATGACTACCGACCGGGGGACGTGCTGCGGCTGGAGTGCGACTTCACCGAGACGACGGTCACCGCGGTCTCCCGCTACCACGTCTCGGTGCGGTGCCCGTGGTTGGCGGCGGACCCGCAGGCCGAGGGCATCTGCTGGAACGGTGACCGTGCGATGCCGCTGCCCGCCGCCCGGGAGTGGGAGGTCTTCCGGACGGAGCCGGCGGAGACGGAGCTCAGGCCGGGTGACACGTGCCGGGTGGGGATGCCCCCGACCGTGGTGCACGTCCAGTCGGTGGAGTACTACGATCCGCCGCTGGTCACCGGCCTGCTGCCGCGGCCCGCGTGCTACGTCGAGGTGCTGCGGCAGGGTGAGGTGTACGAACCCGGCTTGGAGGATCAGGGCTACGCGTTCGATCCGGCCGGTGGTGAGCCGATCGGCATCGAACTGCTCTTCCGCCCGTACGCGTTCCTCGAACCGGGTGACGAGGTCGCCGACCGGGACGGGCGGGCCTGGCGCTTCGACGGGGCGTGGGACTGGCACGCCTTCGACGGGGAGGTGTCGGGTGCGCCGGTCTGGCCGCTGGCGCTGCTGTTCCGTGGCGGTGAGCCGGCGGCCGATGGGGCTGAGGGGGTCGACGGGGCTGCGGAAGTCGCGCGGGCGACGGCGACCGGCAGTCACGCGGAGGAGCGGGAACGGTGGACCGGGCTGGCGCTCGCGCAGCCGGCCGCTGACCAGCCGTAGTGGGGTGGGAGTGGGAAGTCGGCGGGACCGACTTCCCACTCCGAGGGGCGGGCGGGCCCGTGCGGGTCAGCGGGTCTCGATGACGACCGACTCGATGACGAGGTCCTTGACCGGCCGGTCGTTGCGCGGGTCGGTCTCCGTCGTGGCGATGGCGTCGACGACCCGCTGGCTCGCCTCGTCGGCGACCTCGCCGAAGATGGTGTGCTTACCGGTGAGCCAGGCCGTCGGCCCGACGGTGATGAAGAACTGGGAGCCGTTGGTGCCGGGCCCGGCGTTGGCCATGGCCAGCAGGTAGGGCTTGGTGAACGCAAGGTCCGGGTGGAACTCGTCGGCGAACTCGTACCCGGGCCCGCCGGTGCCGTTGCCCAGGGGGTCACCGCCCTGGATCATGAAGCCCTCGATGACCCGGTGGAAGACCGTGCCGTCGTACAGCTTCGCGTTGCTCGGCCGGCCGGTGTTCGGGTCGATCCACTGCCGTTCGCCGGTGGCGAGTTCCACGAAGTTCTTGACGGTCTTCGGGGCGTGGTTCGGCAGCAGCCGGATCACGATGTCGCCCTGGTTGCTCTTCAGCGTCGCGTACAGCTCTTCTGCCATGGCAAGTCCTTCGGTGCGTCCTACTGGCGCGGTCAGTCTTCCGGCCGGGACGAACCAATCCGGGGCGGCAACACGGCATCTCACCCGCATGAGTGACGCGGCAGAAGGAGTGGGAAATCGGCCCACTCCTCGTCCCTGCACGCGCTGGGTGTGAGTGTGCCGGGCTTCAGGTGGCAGCGGCGGTGTCGGATTCGACGGCGGTGTCGAATCCGGGAAGCGTGGGCTCAAGTTCACTCGTACGGGTTGTATCTGATGTGTCGTCAGCCGCTCTCCGGCGCCTTGTGACCAGGATGCAGGACGGCGCCCGACAGGGCGTGCTCCTACCTCATGACAAGGGTGGTTCGTATGACCTCTGCCAGCGGCGACTCCAGCGCTTCGGTCACTGACGCGACACTCAACGACATCGCCACCAACGGCATCTGGGCGGGCGCCGGTCTCAACCCGAGCCCGGCGGTGCTCGCCGTGGCGCAGGCCCTGCTCGCGGCGGTCCGGGGCGAGGCGGGGGCGGCACTTCCGTCCGAGCTGGCGGACTTGGCGTCGAGGGTCCGTGGTCGCGCCACCTTCGACGTCCTGCGCATCGACGGCGAGCGCGGGACACAGCTGTCGGCGTTCACCATCAAGCTGAACGGGGACGAACCGCGTCCGCTCGTGGTCGTTCCCGCGGGCTGGAACCCGTACGGCTGGCTGCCGTTCATGTACGCCTACCTCTCGCTGGCGGCGCGCGGCTACCACGTCCTGGCCTACACCCCGCGGGGCATCGGCCTCCCGGGGTGGATCTCCACCTCGGAGGGGCACATCGACGTCGCCGGGCCCAAGGACTGGCTCGACGGCTCGAAGGTGCTCGACTACGCGCAGCCGTACTTCGCGCCGAGCAGGATCGGCTTCCTCGGCGAGTCGTACGGCTCGGGGATCAGCCAGCTGGTGGCCGCGCACGACGAGGCCGACCGCGTCGACGTCGTGGTCGCGCTGAGCACCTGGGGCAACCTGGCCACCGCGCTGTACGACAACGGGACCCGCCACACCGCGGCCGTGGACGCGCTGATCGCCTTCACCGGCGGCACGTTGGAGGAGAAGTTCGACGAGGAGTCCCGGAAGATCCTCAAGGACTTCGAGGACGGCGTGAACCTCGACGCCGTCGTCGCCTGGGGCACGGAGCGCGCCCCGGAGTCGTACGTCGACATCACCAACGCGCGGGGCATCCCGACGTTCATCTCGAACACCTGGCACGAGAGCCTGTTCCCGGCCGGTCAGACGATCCGGACGTTCGAGAAGCTCACCGTGCCCAAGCACCTGAACATGTGGATCGGTGACCACGGCGCCCCCGAGGGCCCGGGCCTGGCCGGCCTGATCGGCGGTGTGCCGTTCCCCGGGCTGAAGGAGCCGATGCAGGAGGCCAACGCCTGGCTGGACCACTACCTGCTCGACGCCGCGAACGAGGTGCCGACCTGGCGGGAGGTGAACAACCAGGTCATGTTCACCTACGAGACCACCAAGGTGGTCGGCCAGCTCGACCGGATCACCGTGCCGGCTCGTCGTGAGCAGAGCCCGTCCTGGGGCGACGTCACCACCGGTACCGACTCCTGGTACCTCACCGGGGCCGCCGACGGCGGTGACGGCGAGCTGTCCGACAAGCAGTCCTCCGGCTGGAGCCGGGACTTCACGGCCGGCCACGAGACGGCCGCCACCGCGATGGACGACATCATGAAGACCGGTCAGAAGGAGTGGTTCGGCAACCCCAAGTCCTACGACCCGGACGGGTTCGAGCGGCCTCGGCTGCTGATGTGGTCCACCGAGGCGCTGACCGGGACCGGTGGTGTGGCGCGCCGGATCCGGGGCGCCGCGAAGGTGCGGCTCACCGTCCGCAACACCGAGGGGCCGGCCACGCTGGTGGCGTACCTCTTCGACGTCGCCCCCGACGGCACGGCGCGCATCATCACCCACGAGCCGTACACCGCCGCCGACCTGGCGCCCGCCGAGGACCGGACGGTCGGCTGGACGCTCCAGCCCGCCGCCTACGACCTGCCGGACGGCCACCGCCTCGCCCTGGTGGTCAACAGCTGCGACAAGCTGTACGCCTTCTCCGGCACGAAGGACAGCACGACCACCGTCTCCTCGCCGCGCGGGGAGGAGGCCGTCCTGGAGCTGCCGCTCGGCTGATCCCGGCCGCACCTCGTGCGAACGGCCCGTCGCGCCCGCGGCGGGCCCTTGCCGTGTCCGCCGCCGGGCTGCTGACCTGGGCAATCCCCGTAATAAGGAGCATTCGGGCGCTCCGTGCACGTGATCGCCCCCGCGTGGCCAGTGCGACAGTAGTAGCTTCGCGGGGAACGGAGGTACGCTCACGCCCGCACCTCGGATCGGAGGGGTACGCACACGCAGGAGTGCTAGGGGGAAGCTCAGCCATGTCCGTAATCCTTGATCGTGCTCTGACCTACTCGAACACCGTCCCGCGCGGCACGGTCCACCGGGCCGCCATCTGTGAGGTCTTCCTCACCGACTCCGTGCAGGTCTCCGGCGAGGAGTTCCTCGTCGCCGCGCAGCTGCCGCGCGTCCACAGCTACTACAGCGACCACGGCAGCGCGCCCGCCACGTACGACTCGATGCTGCTCATCGAGGTCTTCCGTCAGGCGTCGATCTACGTCGACCACACCTTCCTCGGTGCGCCGCTCGACAACAAGTTCGTCTTCATCAGCGGGGAGCTGGAGGTCACCGACCCGGCGGCGCTGGTCATCGGTGCCCGCCCCGGGCACGCCGAGCTCCGTGTCCGGGTGGCCGGGCTGAAGCAGCGGGGCGGCGTCGTCACCGGCAGCACCCTCGACCTGGTCATGTCGGTCGACGGTCGGGAGGCCGCGTCGATGCGCACCTTCGCGCAGTGGATGCCGGTCGCGGCCTGGGACCGGATACGCCGCAGCGGCCGCGCCGCGCTCGACCTCGCCCCGGCCCGGCCGCACCGGACCGGCGGCCGGGTCGCCGCGGTCACCGTCGGCCGCACCGTCGTGCAGAACGTCGTGCTCGCCGGGGCGGAGGTGGGCGACCGCGAGGTCCGCACCCGGGTCGTGGTCGACCAGGACAACCCGGCGTTCTTCGACCACCCGCTGGACCACATCCCGGGCGCGGTGATCTTCGAGGGGTTCCGGCAGTCGGCCATGTACGCGGCTCATGAGCTGTTCGGGTGGTCGCCGCGCGGCCTGCTGCTCTCCAGGGTGCAGACGGAGTTCACGCGCTTCGGCGAGTTCGAGCTGCCGACCGACTGCGTGGTGCGGGTCGTCGACCCGCCCGCGGCGGACACCGTCGCGTTCGAGATCGCCATGGTGCAGGAGCACGAGCAGATCGCCCGCGCCCGGGTGCACCTGACCCGGACCGGTCAGGACTTCGGCGACCTGCAGAATCGTTTCGCCTAGGGTGAGGCCAGCGCGCGGCCGGCAACTGAGGACCGGCATCGCCCCTCCTCACGCTCCGGGCCGCGGTTCGCCGAACCACGTGCGCAGCGCGTCGGCCAGTGGGCCCCCG
Source organism: Kitasatospora sp. NPDC096140 (assembly GCF_040303045.1). Lineage (NCBI taxonomy): Bacteria > Bacillati > Actinomycetota > Actinomycetes > Kitasatosporales > Streptomycetaceae > Kitasatospora > Kitasatospora sp. NPDC096140. Next base: position 264,214 of record NZ_JBEOUW010000001.1, on the reverse strand, counting down.
TCCTGATCCGCCCGACCCCCTGACGTGAGTTCAGGGGGTCGGCCTGAGCCCCGCGGAGAGGGCCGTCAGCAGCGGCAGGGTGGGCATGGCGTGGCCGAGTTCCACGGCGCGGACCTGACGCTCGGAGAGGCCGGAGCGCTCGGCGAGGTCGGGGACGGAGAGGCCCAGGGCGGTGCGGCGCTCGCGGACGGCGTCGGCCAGCACGGCGGCCGGGTCGCCGTCGGGGTGGGCGGGGAAGTCCTCGATCAGGGGGCGCGCGTGGTCCACCGAAACTCCTCGTCGGCGAGTGGGGGCCGCACAGTCTGGCACGCGGTCGGAAAGCCTGTGGGGCAAGCGGAGGTCAAGTTTCCTTGACCGCCGCTTGGTTGCGGATCGCTCGCGGGCTCACGCGCGGACCGCCGGCGAGCACGCGCGCATCGCGGGCGGGCCCACGCGCGCGGACCACCGGCGGGCTCGCGCACGCGGGCCAACGACGGGCTCACGCACGCCCATCGCCGACGGGCTCGCGCACCCGCACGCCTGTCGCCGGCAGGCACCCGTACCCGCACCCGTACCCGCACCCGGACCCGCCCCGCAGGCCTACCGCCGCCGGTGCTCACGCGCCCGTCACGCCGGCCCGCAGGGCGGTGCTGCGCACGAGGGAGCGAGCGTGCGGGGAGTCCATGGGGTGGGCGAAGAGGTAGCCCTGGCCGAGCGGGCAGCCCATGGCGGCGAGCAGGTCGCGCTGTTCGGGGTGCTCGATGCCCTCGGCGATGACCTGGACGCCGAGGGTGTCGGCGATCCGGGCGATGCCCTCGACCAGGGCGTACTGCTGCCGGGAGTGGCCGAGACCGTCGATGAAGGACTTGTCGATCTTGAGGAGGGAGATCGGGAACTCGCGGAGGTAGGAGAGGGAGGAGTAGCCGGTGCCGAAGTCGTCGATGGCGATGCCGACGCCGAGGCCGGACAGTGTGGCCATGTCGGCGTGGATGCGGTCGTCGCGGCGCATCAGGACGGATTCGGTGAGCTCCAGGACGAGGGTGTGCGGGTCGATGCCGGAGGTGGCGATGGCCTGGCGGACGACGTCGACGAAGCCGGCGTCGCGGAACTGCCGGGCGGAGACGTTGACGTTGACGCGCAGCGGGGGACGGCCTCCCGCGGTGCGGGTGGTGGAGCTCGCGGCGTGCCAGGCGGCGGCCTCCTGGGCGGCGCGTTCCAGGACCCAGGCGCCGAGCGGGACGATCTGGCCGCTCTCCTCGGCGAGGGCGATGAACTCGTCGGGCAGCACCATGCCGCGCCGGTGGTGCGGCCAGCGGACCAGGGCCTCGAAGGCCACCAGGTCGCCGGTGCGCAGGTCGACGATCGGCTGGTAGTACAGCTGGAACGCCGATTCCGCGATCGCGGAATCGAGGTGCTCGTTCAGCTCGTGCCGTTCCACCAGCCCCGCCTGCAGGGCCGGCCGGTAGTGGCACCACTGGCGGCGGCCGGCCGCCTTGGCCGAGTAGAGCGCGAGGTCGGCGTGGGTGAGGAGTTCGGCGGAGTCGACGCTGTCCTCGGTGGTCGCCACGCCGATGCTGGCGCTGACCCGGACCGCGCCCGCCTTGAGCTTGAACGGCTCGTTGAAGACCTCCAGCACGCCGGCCGCGATGGTGTCCACGTCGGCCGGCGCCAGCGCGTCCTCCACCAGCACCGCGAACTCGTCGCCACCGAGCCGGGCCGCGGTGTCGGAGGAGCGCAGCGCGGTGGAGATCCGCAGCGAGACCGCGACCAGCAGTTCGTCGCCGACCGCGTGCCCCTGGGTGTCGTTGACCACCTTGAAGTCGTCCAGGTCGATGAAGAGCACCCCGGTGACGGACCCGCTGCGTTCGCCGCGCGACAGCGCGTGGCCGACCCGGTCCTGGAACAGCACGCGGTTGGCGAGGCCGGTGAGGGAGTCGTGGAACGCCCGGTGGGTCAGCTCGCGCTCCATCTGCCGCTGCTCGGTGACGTCGCGCAGGGTGAGCACCAGGGCGCCGACGGTCGGGTCCGCGCGCAGGTCGTTGAAGCGCACCTCGGCCTCGATCGGGGTGCGGTCCTGGCGCAGCAGCCGCCAGTGCTCGCGGGGCTGCTCGCCGGCGGACGGGGACGGGGTGTCGCGCATCCGGGAGAGCGCCTTGCCGACCGCCCGGCTGTCCTCGGGCGGGACGAGGTCGGTGAGCTGGGCGCCCTCCAGCGCGGAGTTGCCGAGCACGGCCGTCGCGGAGGGGGAGGCGTAGCGCACGCCGCCGTCGGCGTCGAGGATCAGGATGACGTCGCTGGCGTTCTGGACGAGCGTGCGGAAGTAGAGCTCGCTGTTGCGGCGGTTTACCTCCTTGCTCAGCACGACCCGCTCGACGGCGAGGGCGGCCTGCGCGGCGAGGATCTCCAGCGAGCTCCAGAGGCTGGCCAGCTCCTGCTCGGTGCCGGTGACGATGAGCGCGCCGATCAGCGGGTCGCCGAAGGGGCGCTCGGCGAGGGTGAGCGGGCAGATCAGGGCGTACGACATGCCGTCGAGGTGCCCGGTCAGCTCGCTGGCGGGCAGGTCGACGGACTCGACGGGCAGCAGCCGGCTCTCGCGGTAGGCGGCGAGGGCCAGCACCTGGTCGGAGTCGGAGGCCGTGCCCAGCCGGTGCCGGGCCGTGCCGCGCTCGGCGTGCCGGACGTGCAGCACGCCCGCCTCGGCGACGGCGAGCAGGGCGACGTGCCCCGGTTCGGCGGGCATCAGGGCGGAGGCGGCGGACTGGACGGCGTCCGCGACCTCCTCCACGCTGACGGCGGCGGTCAGCCGGCCGCCCGCCTCGCGCAGCGCCCGCTCGCGGGCGATGGCCTGTCTGCGGGCGGAGACCACGACCGCGAGGCGGGCCAGTACGAGCAGGTACAGCACCGCGGAGAAGGCGCCGATCACGCCCGCGTTGTCGGTGTTCCCGGCCAGCGCCTCGATGATCAGGATCGCCGGGGCGATCAGCGAGGCGAGGGTGAGCAGCACCAGCCGGGCGGTGCTCAGGTCCGGTTCCTGGGTGGGGACGGGCTTGGTCAGCTCGACCATCGACGGGTGCAGCGCGGCCGCGCCCCACGCGGTGTAGTAGGCGGCCCAGCCGAGTTCGACGGGCGTGCCGATGCGCCAGGTGCCGTGCAGCTGGATCAGCCCGTACAGCACGTCGGAGACGAGCAGGCCGACGGTGCCGACGGCGAGCAGCTGCAGGGAGCGGGAGCTGCCGCCGCGCGGGGTCAGCAGGCGCAGCAGCAGGGCGAGGACGACCACGTCGCCGAGGGGGTAGGCGATCGAGACGGCCCGTTGGAACCACGTGAGGTCGGGGTTCTGGGTGTACGGGACGATCAGGTAGATCCAGGAGAGCAGCGCCAGGCCGATCGTGAGGATCAGCGCGTCGAGCAGTCCGGCGCGGTCCTGACGGGCCGTGCGCCATCGGATGAAGCCGAGCAGGCCGATCGCGTACAGCACGTACTCGGCGAGGTAGAAGCCGTCCGCGATGGAGGGGAAGGGGTTGGCCAGGTGCAGGATGTCCAGCTGGATGGCCTGCACCACCTCGCCCGCGGTGAAACTCAGGTTGGCGAGCGCCAGCACGTACCAGAAGCGTGCGTGCGCGGGGCGGTTGAGGCGGACGCCGAGCACGATGGCGGCGACGCCACCGAGGCCGATGCCCGTCCACCAGATGATCCGCTGGCTGGGATTGGCGTAGTAGATGCCGGTGAACAGCACCATCCAGAGCAGGTAACAGACCATCAGGCGTTGTCGCCGGCGTGTCAACGAGGCTACCTCCTCCGCGACGTCACCCCGCCGGTCGGGCGGGGGAGTTCGGGCGAGGGCGGGATCCGGGGGCTCCGGGTGTCACCGGGGTCTCCGGACGGGGACTCCGCGCGAGGGCCGGTGCCCGGGGCGGGCGTGCGGCCGTGTTCGGGGCGGCCGCTTCCTCGCGCGCGTGTGCGGCGCCCGGTCGGTGTGCGACCGGACGTTCTCAATGTGCCGTGAGTGCGTATAGTCGGAAATGTCGCACTCCCAAGCATTCTGCCGCCACAGCACGAGGTCAAGCCGGTGGATGACGCAGCAGACAGCGCACAGGGCGTACCAACGGATGTGAGCTCCGGACATCACGCCGTGGTCCGCAACGACAACGGTCAGTACGCGCTCTGGCCCGCGGACTTGACCGTTCCGGCCGGGTGGCGGCAGGTGTACGGGCCGGCCGCGCGGGCCGACTGCCGGGCCTGGGTGGAGCGGGAGTGGCGGCCGGCCGGGCTGGGGTTCGCCGGCCCCGCGAGCCCCCGCCGGGCCTCGGCCGGGTTCGCCGACACGGTGCACGGACTGTTCCGCACGCGGGCGGCGCACGACCCGCAGGCACTCGCGGTGATCGCCGAGGACGCCACGCTGAGTTACCGCGAACTCGACCTGCGCAGCGACCGGTTGGCAGCCCGGCTGCGGGCGCACGGGACCGGGCCCGAGCAGGTCGTCCCGGTCTGCCTGGAGCGCGGGGGCGAGCTGGTGACCGCCTGGCTGGGCGTGCTCAAGGCGGGCGGGGCCTTCCTGCCGCTGGACCCGGCGCACCCGGAACAGCGGCTGGCGGGACTGGTCGAGGACTCCGGAGCGCGGGTGGTGGTCACCGACGGTCACAGCTTCCCCGGGGTCGCGGTGGTGCGGGTGGACGACCGGAGCGGCCCCGGAGGGGGCGAGCCCGGGGGCCGGTCCGCGCGAGCGGAGTCCCGGCCGGGCGAGGGCGCCGGCCCCGGAGAGTACCGGCTGGACGACGGCGCCGGGCCGGACGACCTGGCGTACCTGATCTACACCTCCGGCACGACCGGCCGCCCCAAAGGCGTTCCGGTCACCCACCGTGCGCTGGTGTTCACCCTCGACCGGATCGTCCACGCCTACCGGCTGTCGCCCGGCGAACGCGTCCTGCAACTGGCCGCGCTGGGCTCCGACACCGCACTGGAACAGCTGCTGGGCACGCTGCTGGCCGGCGCCACGGTCGTCCTGGGCGGCGGGAGCGGGGGCGGCGGCACCTGGGCGCCCACCGAACTGGTCGGCCGGCTGCCCGGGCTCGGCCTCGCCGTCGCCGACTTCACCCCCGCCTACTGGCACCACGTGCTCGACCTGCTCCCACCCGGCGGTCCCGGCCCCGACGGGCTGCGCCTGGTGCTGGTCGGCGGGGACGTCGTGCACACCGGCGACTGCCGCAGCGGCCTGGAGCGGCTGCCGGGCGTGCAGCTGCTCAATGCGTACGGGGTCACCGAGGCGGCCGTCACCTCCACGCTCTGCGAGGTCACGACGGAGCTGCTGGACGGCGGCGGAGCCGGCGGGAGCCCGGCCGCCGCCCCGGTGCCGATCGGGCGGCCGCTGCCGGGCGTGCGGGTGCACGTGCTGGACGCGCAGCTGCGCCCGGTCCGGCCCGGCGAGAAGGGGCAGATCCACCTCGGCGGGCCCGGCCTCGCCCGTGGCTACTGGCGGCAGGCCGGGCTCACCGCGGAGTCCTTCCTGCCCGACCCCTACGCGCCGCTGCCCGGCGAGCGGATGTACCGCACCGGCGACGCCGGGCGCTGGCGGGCGGACGGGCAGTTGGAGATCCTCGGCCGCTTCGACGACCAGGTGAAGGTGCGCGGCCACCGGGTCGACCCGGCGGAGATCGAGGCGGTGCTGGCCGCGCACCCCGACGTCCGGCAGGCCCGGGTCGCGGCGGACGGGTCGGCGGCGGACGGCAGCCGGGTGCTCACCGCGTACTACACGCTCGCGGCCGGGGCGGACGACGCCGCCGAGGGGATCCGGGCGTTCCTGGCCGAACGGCTGCCGGAGTACCTGGTGCCGGCCGAGTTCGTGCCGCTGGAGGCGATGCCGCTCACCCCCGCCGGGAAGATCGACCGGCGCCGGCTGCCGCACGCCCCGGTGCGGACGGCGTCCCGGGCGGCGGGCGGGGGCGCGAACACGAGCGCGGGATCCGCCGGGAACCGCGAGCAGACCGGGAACGACGAGCCGGCCGGGAGCGGGGAGCCGGGCGGGAGTGCCGGAGCGGCCGCGGCCGGCGGACCGGTGGGTGGCGGTGGCGGCGCGGTCGAGGAGGCGGTCGGGCACCTGTGGGCGGAACTGCTCGGCGTCGAGACCGTCGGCCCGGACGGCGACTTCTTCGCCCTCGGCGGCACCTCGCTGCTGGCCATGGAGATGCTGGCGCGCGCCCGGATCATGTTCGGCATCGACGTCGGCCGGGTGCGGGCGCTCACCCGGGCGCTGCTGCGCGAGCCCGTGCTACGGGCCTTCGCGAAGGCGCTGCAGGAGGCGCGCGCGGGCGCCGGGCCCGGCACGGCCGCCGGGGCCCGCACCGAAACCGGCCCCGGCGCGTACGCGGTCCGCGGCGAAACCGCGGTCGACTGGTTCGAGGAGGCCCGGCTCACCGACCCCGTCGGGCAGTCCTGGAGCCCCGCGCCCTCCCGGGCGGAACCCGCGGAGATCCTGCTCACCGGCGCCACCGGCTTCTGCGGCGCGCACATGCTGCACGCGCTGCTCGCCACCACCCGGGCCCGGATCCACTGCCTGGTCAGGGCACCCGACGAGGAGCACGCACTGGAGCGGCTACGAGCCACCCAGCAGCACTTCCTGCGGCACGACCTCGCCGACAGCCGGGTGGTGCCGCTGGTGGGCGACCTCACCGAGCCCCGGATCGGCCTGACGGACCGTCAGTTCGAGTGGATGGCGGGCAACCTGGACACGATCCACCACCTCGGCGGGCAGGTCAACTTCCTCTACCCGTACCACCAGCTGCGCGACGCCAACGTCGGCGGCACCCGGGAGGTCGTCCGGCTCGCCGGGCACAGCCGGGGCATACCCGTGCACTACCTCTCCACCCTCGCCGTGCTGGCCGGCTTCGGCGCCGCGGGCGTCGACAAGGTCACCGAGCGGACCCCGCTCGCCTACCCCGAACGGATCGGCGTCGGCTACGTCGAGAGCAAGTGGGTGGCCGAACAACTGCTGCACAACGCGGCCGCGGCCGGGCTGCCGGTCACCGTGCTGCGCACCAACGACGTCACCGGGGACCTCGCGAACGGCGTGATGAACACCGGCACCGAGCTGTGCGCGCTGATCAAGTACCTGGCGGACAGCGGCACGTGCCCGGACGTGCGGCTGCTGCTCGACTTCGTGCCGGCCGACCGCTTCAGCCTCGCCATCGCCCACATCGCCGCCCACGCACCCGCCGACGGCGAGGTCTACCACCTCACCTCCCCGCAGCCGGGCATCCTCGCCGACCTGGCGGACCGGCTGCGGGCGCGCGGCCACCGGATCAACCGGCTGTCGTACGGGGACTGGGTACAGGGGCTGGTCCGGTTCGCGGCCGGGAGGCCGACGCACCCGATCGCGCCGTTCGTCCCGCTGTTCGTGGACCGCGCGCCGGGATCGGAGCTGTCGATCAGCGAGATGTACTTCCGGCCGACGTTCCCGCTCTTCGACCGGGCGAACACGGACGCCGCGCTGACCGGGAGCGGGATCGAACTGCCCTCCGTGGACGAGGTGTTGATCGACCACTACCTGACCGAGCTGGAACGGGAGGGGTTCCTGGGGGCGGCCCGGTGAGCGGCGTCCACGAGTCGGCCGGCGGCGACGCCCCCGTTCCGGCTGCCGTCCCCGGTTCGGCGCCTGCTTTTGGTTCGGCCCCCGCCCGCGACCCGGTCTCCGCTCTCGACCCGGCCTCCGTTCTCGACGCGGCCGCTGTCCTCGACCGGGCCTCGGCCTTCGATGCCCTCGGCGCCGAACTCGCCCCCGGCGACGGCCCGGTGGCGTTCGGCGGCACCCTCGGGCCGGGGGAGCTGATGGCGGCGTACCGGCGCGGGCTGTTCCCGCTGCCGGCGGCGGACGTGTACGCGAGCGCGTACAACGAGGCGGTGTACGGGGACGCCGTCGAGGCAGGGCAGGTGCCGCTGCTGCCGGGCGGGGAGGACCCGTACGCGCTGGCGTGGTGGTCGCCCGACCCCCGGCCGGTGATCGCCGCCGACGGCGTACGGATCGGGAGCAGGCTGGCCCGGCGGCTGCGCAACCGGTCGGCGTGGTGGACGAGCGCGGACCGGGCCTTCGGCCGGGTGCTGGAAAACTGCGCCGAGCGGCGTCAACCGGCCTGGCTCACCGAGGAGTTGATGGCGGCGCTGACGCGCCTGCACGCGCTCGGGGCGGCCCACAGCGGGGAGGTGTGGGAGGGGGAGGAGTTGATCGGCGGGGTGTTCGGGGTCGCGGTCGGTGCGGTACTGAGCCTCGACTCGATGTTCCACCGCCGCCCGGACGCCGCCAGGGTCGCCGTCGCCGACCTCGGCGCCCGGTTCGGCGCGGTCGGCGGGCGGCTGCTCGACGTGCAGTGGGACGGTCCGCACGTGCGCAGCCTGGGGGCGCAGCCGCTGGCGCGCTCGCGCTACCTCGCGGAACTGGCCGGCGCGACGGGGGCGCCCGGGGCGGTTGCCGGGGGCGGGGCGGTTGCCGGGGTAGGGGAGGCTGGTGGGGCCGGGGCGGTTGGTGGGGCCGGGGCGGGCCGGCGGCCGGCGGGGTTGTTGCCGGCCGAGCCGCTCCCGGTGTCGCGCCTCGGGTGACCTGCGGTTAAACCGGCGTTGGCCGGGGGTTTGGCCTGTCTTCGACAAAGTTATTCCTCGTCAGTAACATGGCGCCGCGTGTTCAAGAGTTCGATAGGCAGGGCCGCGGGCCCCGCCGTCCTCACCCTCATCCTCGCCGGGGCCGCCGCGTGCGGGCCGACCAGCCCCGGCCCCTCCCAGACCGGCGCCGCCCCCGCGGCCGCCACCGCCGCCGACGCCGGCACGCCCGCCGCCGGGGGCAGCCCGGCCGCGGCGGCCCCAGCCGCCGGCACCCCGCGTGCCAAGGCGGCCTCGCCCGCCGCGGGCCGTCCGACCGCGGGTGCGTCGGTGCCCGTCACCGCCGCCCCGGCCGGGGACAAGCAGGCCGCGATCGGCAGCCCCGGCAAGGACGGCGCCGCCGTCACCGCGGCGACGAAGAGCCTGCAGCTGACCGCGTACGACCCGGCGGGCGGCACGGCCGTCCTGACGGCGGCCGGCGGTCCGGCCCCGACCGCTACGGCGGCCCCGACCGCCCCGACCGCCCCGACCGCCCCGACCGCCCCGACCGCCCCGGGTGCCACGGCGGCCCCGGCCTCGCCGAGCGCCGCGCCCGGCGCCGCCGCCTCGGCCGCGGCCGCCGCGGTCCAGCCCGGCCAGCTGATCGCCAGCCCGCCCACCGCCGCCGCGCCGCAGGGCGCACTGGTCGCCGTCACCGGCGTCCACCCCGGTGCGGGCAACACCGTCAACCTGACCACCCGTCCGGCCACCATCGCCGAACTGCTGGGTGGCACCGAGGCCGACGGCAACGTGCCCGTCGACCCGCACGGCATCACGGTCACCCCGCTGGTCAAGGACCTCAAGGCGACCGTCGGCGCCGACCTGAACGGCGTGAAGGCCGACGCCTCCGGCACCCTGGAGGTGAACGTCAAGGCCCCCGTGCCGCTGCCCGAGGGCGCCAGCCTGGACGCCTCCGGCTCGCTCCAGCTCCACCCGGCCGTCCACTTCGCCTACCACGGCGCCGCCGCGGGCAGCCCGCGCACCGCGTCGATCGGCTTCGACCTGGGCGCCCACGCCGAGTGGAAGGTCACCGGCGACGTCGCCCGCAACACCGGCGCGGCGCCCATCCGGGTGCCCTTCGCCAAGCTGCAGGCCAGCCCCGTCCTGACCGTCGCCGGCCTGCCGGTGGTCGTCAACCTCGGCCTGACCTGCTACCTGGAGGTCAGCGCCGACGGTCAGGTCCACCTGGAGGCCGAGCAGGACGCCGTCGGAACCTGGGCCGTGCGCGCCGACTACACCGGCGGCAAGGGCTGGACCCCGGTCACCAACGCCGACACCAAGGTCACTCCGGTGCACGTGCGGCTCAACGGCAAGGCCGGTGTGCGGGCCGCGCTCGGCGCCGAGATCAGCGTCGGCCTGTACGACACCGTCGGCGTGGAGACCACCGTCGCCCCCTACCTGAAGGCCCAGGCCGAGGGCTCGCTGATCGCCGATTCCTCCGGCAACCCGCCGCAGGTGCAGGGCAGTTGGTCGCTGGTCGGCGGCGTCGACCTGAACGGGGCGCTCACCGCGCACCTGAAGGTCTTCGGCACCCCGATCATCGAGGGCAAGCTGCCGCTGCCGCCGTTCCACCGCGAATGGCCGCTGATCGGCGGCTCCGCGACCCTTCCGGCGCCGAAGCCCAGCGCCAGCTGACGCAGCGTCATGTCACCTGTGCCCCCTGGCCGGTCCCCGGCCAGGGGGCCTCTTCGCTCCGTGCCGGTTGTCGGGATGCGCTCCCGCCTGCCGCCTGCCGCCTGCCGCCTGCCGCCTGCCGCGGGGCCGACGGCCGACCGGCCGACCGGCCGACGGTGCTCCGACCCACCGGCGTAGTCGCGTGGGGCTCTTCCCATCGCCACCGTCCACCTGCATCCTGATGGCCGCAACGGTCTGACGGGGTGGGGATGGGCGAGCGGGGCGAACGGGGCGAGCGGTGCCGGGTCGAGAACGTGATCGACAACGGGACGTTCCACGGTCCCGTCGTCCAGGCCGGGAAGGTGTGGATGCTGTTCGGCTCCGGGCAGGGGCCGTTGGTGGTCCTGGCGACGGTGATGGCGCTGATCGCCGCCGTCACCACCTACCTGGTGCTGGGCCGGGACGACGGCGCCGATCCGACCCTCACCGCCCGCTACGACGCGGCCCGGACGGAGACGGCGGCGATGATGCTGCCCCGGCCGTTCGGTCCGCCGTGCCGGCCTCGGTCTCCGGCTGCCCGGCCACCTGGGCCTGGCTGCACACGCAGGGCGGCCTCGACGTGGGCACCTCGCACCTGGTGGTCGAGGCGACCGGCGGCCGCGGACACACCGTCGCCATCCGGTCCCTGAAGGCCACCGTCGTCGGCACGGCGCAGGACCCGCCGGCCGGAACCATCGCCTACTGCCCACCGCAGGGGTTGGGTGCCGCGCTGGAGCTGGGCATCGACCTGGACTCCGCCGACCGCGTCGCCCTGATCGGCACGGCCACGGGCGAGACCTCGTACGCGCCGTTCTTCAGGGACAAGTACCTGTACCTGGAGGACCGGAAGCCCGAGGAGGTGGAACTCGGCGTCCTCGCGACGAGCAAGAGCTACGAGTACGTCCTCACCGTCGAGGGCTCGATGGACGGCAAGCCCCGGACCTGGACCCTCAAGGACGGCGACCGGCCGTTCCGGGTCACCGGAATCCGCACCGACCTCCCCTCCGACCTGCGCGGCGACGCCACGGTCTGGGTCACCGAGTACGGCGTGCACGTCCCCCCGCCCTTCCGCTGCAACCCGTGCTCCAACGACGGCGCGCCGGTTGCGGGCACCTCGGTGCCCGCGGCGCCGAAGGGATCGGCGCCGTCGCCGGGCTCGCCGCCCCCGTGGGCCGCTCCGGCCGGACGCCCGAGCGCGCCCGCACCCCCGCTGACCGTGGTCCCGCAGGACCCGGAGTCCGTCGCCCTCGCCTGGATCGTCACCGCCAACAGCTTCGACGTGCGGCGCGGCGACACCGGGCTGGGCGCCGTCCTGCCCCGACTGCGGCCGTACATGACGCCGAGGGCGGCGCAGGAGGCACAGGCGGAGGCGGCCGGCGGCCCGAAGCCCGACAACCCGGACTGGCCGCCGGAGGTGATCGCCCGCCGAGGCTGGTCGGCGGTCTCCTCCGCCTCGGCGGCCCTGGTGGTGGCGGACAGGCACCTCACCGGGCAGCAGCCGGGGCAGAGCGCGACCGTGCGCATGGCGGTGGAGGTCACCTACCGGGCCGACGACGGGTGGTCGCGGAGCGGCCCGGGTCTGTTCGTCGGACAGCTGATCCTGCAGCGGCAGTCCGACGGCACCTACCTGGTGGACGCCTTCCGGCGCGGCGCGTAGGTCGTGCGCCCGGGCCCCGCTCCGGTTCCCGGCCGTCTGCTGTCGCGCACCGTCCGGCGGCCCGCCGTGCCGGTCGGGCCCGTCGGGTCTGTCGGACCGGTCGGACCGGTCGGACCGGTCGGGCAGAATCGGCGGCATGAGCTACCACTACGAGGTCGTCCTCGGCTGCTTCCTGCGGGACGACACCCCCGGTGAGGTCCTGGACGCCCTGCGGTGGCACCTCGGCCTCGCCGACGAGCGCCCGGCCGGGCTCGACCCGGAGGAGCACGAGTACCGGATGCTCGACCCGGATCCGGAAAGCCGCCTGCCCGGAGGGGACTTCGCGGCCCTGCGGCTCCAGGGCCGGGGCTTCACCGCCGACGGTCCGCAGGAAGCCTGGGGCCTGTTCAGCCGCAACCTCTGGCTCGACGACATGATGGGCGACCTCGCCACCCTCCTGGACCTGATCGCGCCGCACGTCCGGGAACCCGGCCACGGCGGCCACGTCCGCGAGGAGTTCGACACCGAGCCGAACGCCATCACCTTCCGGGACGGCACGTACGGGCCGCTGACGTTCTGAGCCCGTCCGTGCCGGTGTCGGGTCGGCGCGGGTGCTGACCGGCTCCGAATGATCCGTCAAGTGCTCGGCGCAGGAGAACAGTTCGCTCCCTGCTCGGGGTGTGGGACGGGCTGGTCGGGTCGTAAGGTACGTGACCATGAGCATCGAGGAGCTGGGCGGCCGAGTCGAGCGGGATCCGAGTCTGCTGCGGGCCTCGCACGCGGACCGGGACCGGATGGTGGAGATCCTGCGGGACGCGGCGGCGGACGGCCGGTTGGACGCCGAGGAGCTGGAGGAGCGGCTGGAGCGCGCGCTCACCGCGCGCACCTTCGCGGACCTGGCGCCGCTGACGGAGGACCTGCCGGTCGCGCCGCTCGTCCCGCCGACGGTGCCAGCCCGGCTCTTCGCCGTGCCGGACCACGCTTCGCTTCCCGCGGCGGCGGCGCCGGCGGCGATGGCGGCGACGCCGGCGTCCGTGCCGGCCACGGCGGGCGGGGACGCGGAGCGGTGGCAGGTGACCGGTCACCGGTTGCGCCGGGAGGGTGCGTGGGTGGTGCCGCGCACCATCGAGCTGGAGGTGTACGGGGGTTCGGCGCGGCTGGACTACACCCTGGCGCGGCTGCCCGGGGGCGGGCACAGTTCGATCCGCATCGATCTGCACGGAGGGAACGTGCGGCTGCTGCTGCCGCCGGGCGTCGCGGTGGACCTGAGCGGTATCACGACGTTCGGCGGCAAGGTCCGCGACCACGCCTCCCGGCACGCGCCGCCGGGGGTGACGGTGACGCACGTGATCACCGTGACGGGGTCGACGTACGGCGGGAACCTGCGGGTGGACGCCTTGCGCGCCAAGTAGTCGATGGCGGGCCGGAGGCCATGAGTTCGCCTCATCCGTCGTGTACGGCGCAGGCTGGATATCATCACCCGATGATCACTTCCAGCGCTCGTACCACGGTCTTCGACATCGACGGCACGCTCTGCTTCGACGGCCGGTCCATCGACGGCCGGATCATCGCCGCCGTCGAGGCCTGCGAGCGGGCCGGCCACCAGCTGGTCTTCGCCTCCGCCCGGCCGGTCCGGGACCTCCTGCCCGTCCTCGACGGGGCCTTCCCCTCCGCCGTGCTGATCGGCGGGAACGGCAGCCTGGTCTCGGTGGACGGCCGGGTACGGGCGCGGGCGACGTTCGGCGGCGGCGAACTCGCGGACCTGCTGGCGGAGGTCGAGCGGTACCGGGCTGAGTACCTCGCCGACGGACCCTGGGACTACGCCTACACCGGGCCGGCCGACCACCCGATCCGCAGCCGCGTCGACCAGGGCAACCTCGCCCGCAAGGTCGAACTCGCCGACCTCCCGGCCGTGGTGAAGTTCCTCGTCGTCGGCGCGACCGACCTGCTGGCCCTGGCCGAAGCGGGCCGCGCCCTCGGGATGACCGTCAACCACCACCTCGACGAGGCGATCATCGACTTCGCCCCCGGTGCCACGACAAAGTGGGAGGCATTGGCCTCGCTGGGGATCGACGCGTACAACGCCTTCGGCAACGACATCAACGACCTCGACCTGCTGCGCCACGCACGCCACTCGGTGCGGGTGGGCGCCCACCCCGGCCTGGACGGCATCGCCCGGGTCACCGTCGCGCCCGATCCGGAGGCCGTCGCCGCCGAGATCTCCCGCCTGGCGGCAGCCGCACCCGTGCACTCGGCGGCTGACAAGATCCGGCAGTTCGAGGACCCGGGCCGCTGACCCGACCACCGGGCCGGCTCCGTCGACGTCGGCCCGCGTATGAGTTCGTCGCATGTCAGTCGGCCGATGAGTCCGGCTCATGTCCTCCTGCTCATGAGGCCGGCTCATGTCGGGACTCATGAGCGCGCCTCATGTCGGCTCTCCCATGAGCCCGGCTCATGTCGCGAGGGCGGCGGAGGTCCGGCGGAATCTCCCCTACCCTTCCTCCATGCTGTCTGTGGTGGTGGCCCCCTGGGCGGGCGAGGCAGAGCCGGTGTTCGTGCGCAACCCGGACGTCCTGCACGACGCGGCGAGCACGATGAAGGTCGCCGTGCTCGCAGCGCTCTGTCGCGGTGGGGTGAACCTCGGCGCCGAGGTTCCGGTGGTGAACCGTTTCACGTCTGCTGTCGGCGGCGAGTTCCGCAACGACCCGGAGTACGACAGCGACCCGCTTCCCTGGGAGTTGCTGGGCGCGCACGTTCCGCTCAGCCTGCTCGCCGAGCGGATGATCACCCATTCCTCCAATCTCGCGACCAACCTCTGCCTGGCCCGCACCACCCCGCAGTCCATCGCCGAGGTGTGGCGCCGCGCCGGAGCCACCCGCAGCTCCACCCCGCGCGGAATCGAGGACTACGCGGCGCGGGCCGCAGGCGTCAACAACCTGGTCAGCGCCCGTGACCTCGTTCGGCTGTTGCACTCCCTCGCCGGCGAGCCCGAACTCCTCGCTCTCCTCGAAGACAACGACTTCCGGGTGGACCTCGCGGCCGGCCTCCCCCCGAGCACCCGGATCGCCTTCAAGAACGGCTGGATCCCCGGAGCCCGCCACTGCGTCGGCCTCGTCCACCCCTACGACTGCCCGCCCTACCTGCTCGCCGTCTGCTACACCGGACCGCTCGCCAACGGTGCCGACCGGGCCGATCCGGCTGCCCGCCTGCTGGCACGGATCTCGGCGGCGGTGTGGCGTCGGCGCCATGAGATCCGCTCATCCCCGCGCGGAGCATGACGAACGGTCATGCCGTGGCGCGGCGCAGGTGGCGGCTCATGTCGCCGACCAGGGTGATACGGACCCGGCGCTCCGTGAACCGCCACCGGCCGTCCCGGCGTTCGAACCGGTCGTGGTAGCGACCGGCGGCGATGGTCTGCAGCGGGAAGTCGGGCAGGGCCTGCAGCACGGTGACGTACGAACGCGCGACCGCCGTGCCCGCCGGTTCGTCCACCTCGACGGCGGTGTTGGTGGTGACGTGGTGGGTGCGCGGAGTGCCGTCGGCGTAGACGATGAGGGTGTCCCGGAACAGCCGCTCGATCGCCTCGCTCCCGCGCACCGGTGCGCCGCTGCCGGTGAAGGCGGCGTCGGCGAGGAGGGCACCCAGGCCCGCGAAGTCGCCGTCGTCGACGAGTTCGGCGTAGCGGGCGATCAGGTTCTCGACGGCGCGGTGGCTCGCCGCCGGATCGGTGGACGGGTCGGTGGGTGCGGACATCGGTCCTCCTCGGGCGGGACGGGTGGCACGAGCGGGTGGTGCGAGCGGGTGGTGCGAGCGGACGGTACGAGTGGGTGGCACGAGCGGGTGGTGTCGGCGAGTGGGACCACCCTCCCGTGCACAGGACACCAGGCACATCGGTCATCCGACTGTCGACCATCGGTGGGAGAACCGTTCCGCCCGTCACACTTCCCGCCCGGGATCCGTCGGTGAAGCAACACACACCGACACACGGAAGGACGGCGCGATGCTGGCCACCGTCATGTACGTCACGCTCTACGTCACCGACCAGGACCGCGCGCTGAGGTTCTACACGGAGCAACTGGGCCTGGAGAAGCGCATCGACTTCCCGGCTCCGGGCGGACGGTTCCTCACCGTCGGCGCCCCCGGCAGCCCGGTGGAGATCGTCCTGTGGGCGCTCACCGCGGCAGCGGGCCGGCCGGTGGAGGTGGGTCCGAGTGGCGCGCCCGGTCCGGTCATCCTCGAATCGGACGATCTGCGGGCGGACTTCGAGGTCTTCCGCGAGCGCGGTGTGGTCTTCGACGCGGACGAGCCGGAGGAGTACGGGTTCGGCCTGCGCATCGAGGCCGTGGACCCGGACGGCAACCGCATCTCGCTGCGCGAACGCGGCCGGGCGGGCCGCGGCGACGGCTGACGAACGGAGTGGGAAGTCGGCCGGCCCGACTTCCCGCTCCGCCGTCCCGGGCCATCGCGGGTCCGGTCCCGACGCCACCGGAAAGCCCGCGGGTTCGGTAAGCCGGTTACTGGTAGACCGGTAGCCGGCAAACCGGTAACGGTGAACCGGCAACCGATAACCGGTAAACCCTCCGTCGAATCCGTGGACGATCTGCGAGACTCATGGGCCGGCGACCACGATGCGTGGAGGGGCGGCGAGTGGACCTGGTGTCGGCAGCCGGATGGGGAGCAGTCGGCGGGCTGATCGCGGAGTTGTGCATCGGCTTCCAACGCGTGCTGACCTGGCAGCGCAAGCGGCACGCGGCACGGGCGGCGGGCCGCAGACTCCCGCCGTTCAAGAGGTACTTCGATCCGGTGGCGGATCCGCTGGCGGCCGCGCTGCGCGGGCTGATCGGGGCCGGGGCCGGTCTGCTGGTGCACGGTCAGGTGAACGGGTTCCTGCCGATCGTGGCGACCGGCTACGCGGGGATGGAGTTCCTGCAACGGCTGCCGTTGCTCTTCGGGCACGGGCTCACGGAGAGCGAGGAGCCGGAGCGGCCCGCCGCCGGCGCCGACGGTCAGGAACCGCAGAAGGCCGTGGAGCGGAGGACCCCGTGATCGGCTCGCTGACGACACGCTGTCTGGCCGCGCTGGCCGGCCGGGGCGTCGGCGTGCCCGAACGGCGGTGGCAGGGCTACTCGCTGGGCCGGCGGCTGCGGGCCTCGCTGTTCAACCTGCCGTTGGGCCCGCTGGCTTCGGCGCCGCCGCAGGCCCGTCCGAGGAAGGAGCGTCCGCAGGCGCCGACGCTGGCGGACCTCGCGGACCGGTGGATCCTGCGGACACCGGCGCAGCGCCTGGCGCACCGCGGACTGCTCTGCGACGTCCTTGCGTCGGTCCGGCTGCTGGTGAACGAGGCGACGTTGCTGATCGGTCCGGCGGTCGCGGGAGGGGACGAGCGGGTCGTGGACTTCGGTCTGCACGCCCGCACGATGCTGCGACGGATCCTCGATCCGGACCTTCCCGCGGGGGAGGGCGCCGCCCTGCTGGAGCGCTTCACGCTCGACGCGCAGGAGATCCTCCGGCGCCGCGGCGTTCCCTGGGGCGTCGTCAACGACCTGTGGTTCGAGCCGGTGGCGGACCGGGCGCGGGCAACGGTGCGGGAGTTCGCCCGGGGGGCCGCCCTCCTGGCGTCGGTGGCCGACGAGTTCCTCGGGGCGGACCTGCGGGCGATGGGGGCGCTGGACCACGTCCGGCTCGAAGGCGTCCGGTGGGACGCCGACACCCGGTGGCCGCCGGGGTGGGCCGGGCGGATGCGCGGGGCGTCGGAGGAGGACCGGCCGGGCTCGGGCGTGTTCGTCGTGGTGGCCGAGCCTTCGGGGGAGCCGGCCATGGCGCCGGACTCCCCCGACTGACTCAGTACGGCTGGACGAGGACGTGCGCCGCGCCCGGGATGCCGACCTTCAGCAGCTCGTCCTCCTCGGCCGTGGTCGGGGTGCCGGTCTCCTGCTTGAGGATCGCCCGGGACAGGGCCTGCACCCACATGGCGCGCGGGCGGCGCCTGGCCTCCCACGCGGTGAGCGCGGACGGGACGTCGTCCGCCGCGTCCAGGCTCTGGGCGAGCACCAGAGCGTCCTCGACGGCCATCGCGGCGCCCTGGGCCAGGTGCGGGGTGGAGGCGTGGGCGGCGTCGCCCGCCAGCACGATCCGGCCGACGTGCCAGGGCTCCTCGACGGTGACCTGGGAGATCCGCGAGTGGACCACCGCGGCCGGGTCGGTGACCTGCGCGAGGGCTTCGGCGATCGGGCCGCCGAAGCCCGCCAGGCGCTCGCGCAGCTGCTCGTGGGCGTGCTCCGGGTCCGGGCGGAAGTCCTCGGCCTCGGCGAACACCGAGCCCAGGTACATCAGTTCCGCGCTGATCGGGGTGAGCAGCGCCTTCGCGTCGAGGTTGCCGGAGGACATCACCACGCCCTGCACCTCGGGCGATCGCGGCAGCGTGACGCGCCAGTTGGCGAAGCCGGTGTACTCGGGCGCGTACGCCTCGCCGTACAGGTGCCGGCGCAGCGGGGAGCCGATGCCGTCGAAGCCGACGACCAGGTCGTAGCGGCCGGTGTGGCCGTCGGTGAGGGCGACGTCGACGCCGTCGCCGTCGTCCGCGATCGAGGCGATGGTGGTGCCGAAGCGGACGGTGGCGCCGGCCCCGGCGGCCGCGTCGGCGAGGACGCGGGCGAGCGCGGGGCGCGGGATGCCGTTGTTGGAGGGGGCGTCGCCCATCCGGGGCTGCGGGATCGTGGCGAGGGTGGTGCCGGCCGGGTCGCAGATGGTCAGCACCTCCCAGGCGAAGCCGGCGGCCAGGCATTCGTCCAGGACGCCGATCTCACGCATCACGTGCAGCGCGTTGGAGGGCTGGATGATGCCGACGCCGAGCGCCTCCGGCTGCTCGCGCAGCTCGGCGACGTCGACGTGGTGGCCGCGTCGGGCGAGGGCGGTGGCGAGTGTCAGGCCGCCGATGCCGCCGCCGTGGACGAGGACGCGCAGGGGTGTGGTCATGGTGGTGCTCCCAGAGAAGTGCGGTTCAACCGGGGGACGGGTGAGGCTGGGAAGTGGCCCGGGCCGGGGATGTCCGGGTGGGGCCAGGTCGGGCCGGGCCGGGCCAGGTCGGGTCGGGTCGGGGAGGGGGGATCAGCCGGCGGGGGAGGCGGCGGCGAGTTCCATCAGGTGGTCGACCAGGGCGAGCAGCAGGTCCCGGCCGAAGGCGCGCTCGCGGACGTCGCCGAGCAGCATCGGGACCTGCGGGTCGAGGTCGAGCGCGGCCCGGATCTCGTCGGGGGTGCGGGTGTTGGTGTTGTGGAAGCAGTTGATCGCGACCACGAACGGGATGCCCCGGCTCTCGAAGAAGTCGATGGAGGCGAAGCTGGTGTCCAGCCGGCGGGTGTCGGCGATGACGATCCCGCCGAGCGCCCCGTTGACCAGGTCGTTCCACATGAACCAGAACCGCTCCTGGCCGGGCGTGCCGAACAGGTAGAGGACCAGCTCGGGGCTGACGGTGATCCGGCCGAAGTCCAGGGCGACGGTGGTGGTGTCCTTCTGGTCGACGCCGGACAGGTCGTCGACGCCGATGCTGGCCCGGGTCAGGTACTCCTCGGTGCGCAGCGGGGTGACCTCGCTGACCGAGCCGACCAGGGTGGTCTTGCCGACGCCGAAGCCGCCCGCGATGAGGATCTTGACGGCGGCCGGGGCGGTGGCGGCGGTGGTGGGCCCGCCGGTGGCGGAGCGGGGTGTTGCCATGTTCAGAGTCTCCGGAGTCCTTCGCGTACGGCCGTGAGCAGGCCGAGGTCCACGCCCCCGGCGGCGCGGGCCACCGAGAGCGGCGCCCGGGCCTTCAGCAGGCCCTGGGCGACCAGGTCGCCCAGCAGGATCTTGGTGACCGAGACCGGGAGGTCCAGGCCGGCCGCCACCTCGGCGACGGCTGCCGGGCGCCGGCAGCGTTCGAGGATCATGCGGTGCTCGGGCTGGAGGCCGCGGGCACCGGTGCGGCTGCCCCGCGCCGGGGCCGCGGCGGCCTCCTCCCCGACCGTGGTGAGCACGGTGATCAGGGTGAGGTCGTCCCGTTCGGGCGCGGTCCGGCCGCGGGTGATGGTGTACGGGCGCACCATGGTGCCCGTCCCGTCCTCCGCGTCCTCGTCCTCCAGCTCGCTCCAGTGCGGCGGCGCGTCGCGCCGCCGACCGTCGTCGCGGCCGTCCCCCCAGGCGTCGTTCCCGGCCGGGCCCACCCGCGTCAGCCCCGGTTCCGGGCGGCGAAGACGTCGAACCCGGCGGGCGCGGCGGGGGCGCCGGAGGGGCTGTCGGTGCGGGCCGGGGTGGTGAGCTTCTGGCCGACCTGCTGCACCAGGGTGTGCATCGCGACGGACATCACCTCGGCGTCCACCTCCTGGGAGGCGATCACGGCCAGGTGGGTGCCCTGGGCGGCGGCGATGACGAACAGCCAGCACTCGGCGAGCTCGACGATCACCTGGTGCACCGGCCCGCCGTCGAAGAGCACCCCGACGCCGCGGGCCAGGCTCTGCTGGCCGGTGGCGACGGCGGCCAGGCGCTCGGCGTCGGCCCGTTCGATGGTGCGGGAGTGGCTGACCACGAGGCCGTCGTCGGAGAGCAGGACGGCGTTCCTGGTCCCGGGTACGGAGTCGACGAGTCCGTCCAGCAGCCAGTCCAGGTCCTGGTGGGTGGCGATCGTGCGGTTCATCACTGGTCATCCGTTCGTGTGGTTCGGGGGTCCGCGGCGGGCACGGCCCAGGGGGAGGGGCCGGGCGCGGGCGCGGGAGCCGGGGGGCCGGCGGGGGCGGGGGGAGCCGACGGGACGTGGACGGCGGGCAGCCGGTGCTCGCCGCTGTCCTGGGCCCGGGCGGCACGGGACTGGCGCTGGAAGGCGCCGATCGCCGCACCCGATCGCCGCACCGGGCGGTCGGAGCGCTGGAACGGGCCCGCGGGCGGCGGTGCGGCGCCCTCGGCCGGGCGCTCGACCCACTGCGGGTGGGCCGGCGGCACCCGCAGCTCGGCGGCCAGACTGGCCTGCCGGACGCGCTGCGGCAGCGGGGGCTGCCCGCCCTCGGCGGGGCTGTACGGCACCGAGGTGGGGTACTCGCGGGTGCCGCGGCGCTCGGCCAGCCGGTAGTGGTCGGCCGGCCGGTACTGCTCGTCGGCGTACGGGGCCTCGGCCTCGGTGACCAGGGCGTAGGCGATGTCCGGGTAGGCCGGGGTCTCGTGGGCGGTGGTCGGCTCGGCCGGGGAGCTGTGCTCGATCGGCTGCTCGGCCCGGCGGGGGTGCCGCCCGGTCGGTTGGGCGGGGTGCTGCACGGGGGTGTGCGGCCGGCCCTGCGGGAGAGCGGGGTGGGTCTCCTGGAGCGGTGCCGGCAGGTACGGGGGCTCCTGGGCCGGCGCCTGCGGCACCTCCTGCGGCCAGTCCTGCACCGGCTCCATTCCCTGCGCCGGCTCCACTCCCTGCGCCGCCGGCACCTCCGGCGTCGGCAGCACCTGGGCCACCGGCGCCCGCCCGGGCACCGGCAGCGGCACCGGCGCCGCCTGCGGCGCGAAGTCGCCCGGCCCGAAAGCCTCCACCGGCGCGACCGGCGGCCCGGCCGGGGCCTGGGCGGGTGCCTCGTCGGAGGCCGAGCGCACCGCCCGGCGCGAGCGCCGGACCAGCGGGATCGGCTCGGCGGGCGTGCCCACGGCGCCGTCCGGCAGCCCGGTGTCGCCCTCGATGACCAGCTCGTCCGGGACGAGCACGACCACCCGGGTGCCACCGAAGGCCGACGGGCGGAACTCGATCCTCAGTCCGTGCAGCGCGGCGAGCCGGGCCACCACGTGGAAACCGAGGCGGATGTCGTCGGCCCGGGCCAGCACGTCGGTGTGCGGCGGGCGGCTCATCAGCTCGTTGGCCGCGTCGTACTGCTCCGGGTCCATGCCGAGGCCGCGGTCCTCGATCTCGATCGCGAGCCCGCGGCCGACCATCGCGGCCCGGACCTCGACCGGCGTGGGCGGCTTGGAGAAGGTGGTGGCGTTCTCCATCAGCTCGGCGAGCACGTGGGCGACCGGGCCGACGGCCCGCTCGGACAGCCACGGGTGGCCCTCGACGTCGAGCACGATCCGGCGGTAGTCCTGCACCTCGCCCTGCGCGGCGCGCAGCACGTCCAGCAGCGGGACGGGCTTGCGCCAGCGCCGCTGCGGCTGCCCGCCGGCCATGATCACGAGGTTCTCCTCGTAGCGGCGCAGACGGGCGGTCAGGTGGTCGAGGTCGAACAGGCCCTCCAGGACCTCCGGGTCCTCGTGCTTGCGCTCCAGCTCGTCCAGCTTGCGCAGCTGGCGGCCGATCAGCAGCTGGGTGCGGCGGGCGATGCGCTGGAGCAGCCGCTCGAAGCCGCGGTGCTGCTCGGCCTGGCCGACGGCGGCCTGCAGGGCGGAGGAGCGGGCCAGGTTGAGCGCCTGGCCGAGGCGGGCCAGCTCGTCGGTGCCGTTGCCGTGCGGGCCGGCGCTGATGGTGCGGGTCTCGGCCTCGACGTCCACCTGTTCGCCGCGGCCGAGGCGTTCGACCACCTCGGGCAGGGTGCGCTGCATCTCCTCGGCTTGGCTGTGCAGTTCCTCGATGCGACGGCGCAGCGAGCGGCTGATCCGCCAGGAGGCGATGACCACCGCGACGACCGTGATCAGGCCGACGACGGTGGTGAGCACGACCCGGGTCAGCAGGCCCAGGATCGCTCCCTTGCCGACGTCGACGACGCCGCTGGTGCGGGTCTCCATCGCCTTGACCAGCGGCGGGTTGAGCTGGTCGACGGCCTGGCGCCACTGGTCCTGGGCGGCCGGCAGCTTGACGGTGCCGTTGGAGTCGGCGGCGGTGGGCCTGGTGAGCTGCTGCTCGACGGCGGCCTTGGCCTGCCAGGCCGGGCTGTTCATCAGGTCGTGCCAGGCGGGTGCCTCGGCGTCGGGGACGTACGGGACGACCTGGACGGTGAGCAGGTGGTCCTGCGCGCCGATGGCCTGCTGGACCGCCTGGTAGTCGGCGGTGCTGAGGCGGCCGGCGGGCCAGCCGCGGGCCAGGATGGCGTCCTCGCGGGCGAGCATCTCCTTCGCCCAGAAGGCGTTGACGAGGGTCTTGGAGATCCAGGTGACCTCGCCGGTGTCGACGTGGCTGAGCGCGGTGAACAGCCGGAGGTCCACCGCGATCAGGTCGGTGTAGTAGGCGTAGACGGTCTGCTGGTCGATGGCGCCGCGGTCCACGGCGGCGCGCTGCTCGGCCAGCTTGCCCATGGCCTGGCGGGCCTCGGCGACGGCGGTGCGCACCTCCTCGGGGGCGCTGTCGGCGGTCTCGCCGGACAGGACCTGGAACTGGCGCACGGCGTCGTCGGTCGCCTGCCGCTGGCGGCGCAGCTGGTCGGTGCCGGCGCCGGGGCGGGCGAGCGCCTCGGCGCTGAGCCGGCGCTCCTCCTGGAGGTTGTAGTAGACGATGTTCGACGGCTGGCCGGCCTTCTTGGCCAGGAGGCCCTGGTCGGCCAGCCGTTGGAAGTCGAAGACGGTCTCGCCGCTGGTGACCGCCCAGAGGAGGACGAGGGCGAGGCTGGGGACGACGGCCAGGACGAGCAGCGCCGCCCGCAGGGACAGGCGTGGACGCCTGCGGGGGCCCTTCGGCGTCGGGGGCCGCCGATTCGCACGCGCGCGCAGAGCAGACTCCTTGGGGCTGGCGGCCGGCCGGTGAGGGGCGGGCCGTCCGGGCACGGGCTTTTTGACGAAGCGATATTAGTCATACCGTGTGATTGGAGTGAAAGCCCGTTCGCTGCCTGAGCGGTGCTTGCACACGCCGTGGGCACAATGTCATCCAGCCGTTGACTGTCTGTATGCGGAGCAGGCTGTCCCGGACTTGCTTGACACAGTGTCAACGAGCCGCGCGGCCGGTGGATGGCCGACGTGTGAAAACTGTGTGACGCCGCCCCAGGGGCCTGCTATGGGAGGCTCACCACGGCCCGGGTGCGGCGCTCAGCCCGCCAGGAGACGGGAGCGGGTGGCCTCCAACTCGGCCGCCAGGACCCGCCCGGCGGCCTCCGGCGAGCCGTCGCGGACGGCGCGGACGAGGGCCGCGTGCGCGTCGTAGCCCTGGTTCGGATCCTCGGCCCGGATGTCGAACAGGCCGACCAGGGACACCAGTTGCTCCCGCAGGACCGGGGCGAACTGGGCGAAGAGGTCATCCAGGACGGGGTTGTGGGCAGCCGCCACGACGGCCGTGTGCAGGGCGATGTCGGCGTCCACGAAGGCGGTGTCGTCGGCCGCGCCCGCCGCCCGGCGGGCCGCCAGGGCGGCGTCGAGGGCGGCGAGGTCCGCCTCCGTGCGGCGGGTGGCCGCGAGGCGGGCGGCCTGCACCTCGACCATCGTCCGCACCTCGTAGACGTGCGCCAGCTCGGCGCGGCGCAGCCGGGCGGACCAGTCCCCGGCGGGGCGGTCGGCGGTGACGAACACCCCGGAGCCCTGGCGGCTCTGCACCATCGCGGCCGCGGCGAGCGTGCGCAGCGCCTCCCGCACCGTCGAACGGCCGACGCCCAGCTCCTTGGCCAGCGCCACCTCGCCCGGCAGCTTCCCGCCGACCGGCCACCGGCCGGTCCGGATCTGCTCCTCGATCCGCGCGGCGGCCTGTTCGGCGAGGGGGGAGGGGCGGAGCGGGGTCATCGGGCTCACCTGTCAGGTTGTCTGAGGACTTCTGTCATGGTTACTCTACCCGGCATGCAGCCGTGGATCCTGCCCCTGGGGGGCCTTCTTCTTGGTGGCCGCAGCGGGGCGTGACCGGACCGGCACCCCGCTGCGGGGCGCCGACCTGCCGGTCACCGGTACGCGTCATGAGGAACTCGCATGATCTTCCCGACCCTGCACGCCCCCGCCGGGCCCGTCCCGGCCGACGCCCCCGCCTGGAACCCGCAACGCGGCGGCGCCATGCCCTCCCACCGCTACCTCCCCGCCCACCGGCGGGTCCACGTCCCCGCCCTGCTGCGGCGCTGGCCCGGCCGGCGAATCGAACGGGCTCCGCTGTGGGTGCCCGTCGACCTGCGGGACGGCAACCAGGCGCTCGCCGAACCGATGGACCCGGCACGCAAGCAGCGCATGTTCGACCTCTTCCTGGCCATGGGCTTCAAGGAGATCGAGGTCGGCTACCCCTCCGCCAGCCGGACCGACTTCGACTTCGTCCGGCAGCTGGCCACCACCCCCGGCGCCGTCCCCGAGGACGTCACGGTCGTCGTCTTCACCGCCGCCCGGGCCGACCTGATCGAGCGCACCTTCGAAGCCGTGGCTGGCCTGCCGCGCGTCGTCGTCCACCTCTACACCGCGACCGCGCCGCTGTGGCGGGACGTCGTCCTCGGCAAGGAACGGGCACAGCTGCGTGCACTCGTCACCGAGGCCGCCACGCACATGGCCCGGCTGGGAGACGGCCGGGACGGCCTGCGGTTCCAGTTCTCGCCCGAGGTGTTCAACCTGACCGAGCCCGACTACGCCCTGGAGGTGTGCAACGGGCTGACCCGGCTGTGGGACGCGTGCCCGGACCGCCCGGTCGTCCACAATCTGCCGGCGACGGTCGAGATCGCCACCCCGAACGTCTACGCCGACCAGATCGAGTACATGGACCGCCACCTGGAGCGGCGCGACTCGGTGATCCTCTCCGTCCACCCGCACAACGACCGGGGCACCGGCGTCGCCTGCGCCGAACTCGCCGTCCTGGCCGGCGCACAGCGGATCGAGGGCTGCCTGTTCGGCAACGGCGAGCGCACCGGCAACGTCGACCTGGTCACCCTGGCGCTCAACCTGCACACCCAGGGCGTCGACCCGATGCTCGACCTGTCCGACATCGACGGGATCCGGCGCACCGTCGAACACTGCAACCGGCTGCCCGTCCACGAGCGGCACCCCTACGCCGGGGACCTGGTGCACACCGCCTTCTCCGGCACCCACCAGGACGCCATCAGGAAGGGCTTCGCGCAGCACGCCAGGACCGCCGCCGAGCTGGGCGTCACCGAACGGGAAGCACCCTGGTCGGTGCCCTACCTGCCGATCGACCCGGCCGACCTCGGCCGGGACTACGAGGCGGTGATCCGGGTCAACAGCCAGTCCGGCAAGGGCGGGATCGCCTACCTGCTGCAGGCCGGCGAGGGGCTGGAGCTGCCCCGGCGGCTGCAGATCGAGTTCGCGCGGGTCGTGCAGCGGGCGACGGACGACAGCGGGAGGGAGATGACAGGCGAGGAACTGTACGGGCTGTTCCGGGCGGAGTACCTCGACGAGGGATCCTCGCGGTCCTGGCGGGTCGGCGACGACTGGGCCGAGGTCGACGGACGGCGGGGCACCGGCGCCGGGCCGCTGGACGCGGTCGCGAACGCGGTGGGGGCGGAGATCCTCTCCTTCAGCGAGCACGCGGTGCGCTCCGGGCCGGACGCCGTCGCCTACGTCCAGGCGCGGATCGGCGGAGCCGGCGGCCCGGTCGTCTGGGGAGCAGGCCGGGACACCTCCGTCCTCACTGCGGGCGTACGGGCGGTCCTGAGCGCAGCCGGTCGGGCGGGGGCCGGTTCCGGTTCCGGCTCCGGTCCTGGCGCCGGTTCCGGGTTCGGCCCTGGCGTCGAGGCGGGGGAGGACATGAGTGGGGCTCATGGGGTGACGTCATGAGCGGCACTCATGGGATCGAGGCCGAGGGCCATGAGGGGAAATCATGGCGCGGAGTCATGAGAGGGACTCATGAGGTCGAGGTCATGAGCGGAACTCATGGCGCCGGAGTCATGAGAGGACCTCATGGGGCTCAGCACGGCGCACGTCATGAGCGCACGTCATGAGCGCACGTCATGAGCATCGATCATGAGCGAGAGGCATGATGGGCCGATGACGTCCCCTTCTCTTCCCACTCGAAGCCAGGCGGTCGCCGAGGCGCTGGCAGCGGCCGGCATCGCCGGTGAGATCGTCGTCCTGCCGGACTCCGCCCGTACGGCGGCGGAGGCCGCGACGGCCCTCGGCTGCGAGGTCGGGGCCATCGCGAACAGTCTGGTGTTCCTGTGCGACGGCGCGCCGCTGCTGGTGATGACCAGCGGGGCCCACCGGGTCGACACCGCCTACCTGGCCGCCCGGTTGGGCTCGGGCGAGATCGTCCGGGCGAACGCAGGCCGGGTCCGCGAGGCCACCGGCCAGGCCATCGGCGGGGTCGCCCCGACCGGCCACCCGGCCCCGCTGCGCACGGTGGTCGACACCGCGCTCCAGCAGCACGAGGTGCTGTGGGCGGCCGCCGGGCACCCGCACACGGTGGTTCCGATGTCGTACGAGGAACTGCTGCGGGTGACGGCCGGCACCGCCTCACCCGTCACGCGGTGAGCGGCCGAGCTCGGGCGGGACGAGCCCAGGGGCGGGCAGGGATTGCCGGCCGGCCCCGCCCGCCGCCCGGCCGGGAGCCCGGGGCGGGCTCAGCGGTCGAGCGCGGTGACGGTCTCCCGGGTCAGTTCCCGCGCCCGCGCGACCGTCGCCGCCAGGTCGTCCGGCGATCCGCCGGGCGCGGCCAGGAGGGTGCGGACCCGTCGGCCGAAGTCCCGGGGCGCCGTGGGAAGTCGGTCGGCGGCGGCCAGGGCGCCCTTCTCGTTGAGGCACCAGCGGCGGTCATGGGCGTGGAGCGCCTGCACCAGGACGCCGAACGCCCGGGACAGGCAGAGCGAGACGTACAGGGTGTCCGCGCGGGAGGCGCCCTTCGCGGCGAGGTCCAGCAGGAACCCGGCCTCCCAGGCCGCCTCCGTCAGGGCCGTGCGGAGCGGCTCGGGATAGGCCGCGGTCAGGTGCTTCAGCCTCGTCAACTCGCCGGTGGGATCGGCGAGCACCTGCCCGCAGGCCACCTCGCCGGCGTAGCAGGGCGACCAGAATCCGAGCGGATGCCCCGCCTGCACCCCCACCTCGTAGCGCCCCTCGCAGCAGTCCGCCCACACCCGCTCGACACGGTCCAGGTCCCGCAGGATCCAGTCCACGGCGACCCCGTCGACCCGCAGCCACGCACCGCCGTTCACCCACGGACCCCACCCGCCCGGTCCGGCCACCTCCGTTCCGGGCCCGGCCAGCGCGCGCAGCGCCGCCAGGTCGAGTCCGTCGCCCCGGCCCCGGTAGTACACGCCCAGATCCCAGTCCGAGCCCGCGTCGTGTTCCCCCCGCGCCCGGCTGCCCCCGAGCATCACGCCCACCACGCCCGGCACGGTGGTCAGTTGCTCGGCCATGCCCTCGATGATCGTTCGCATGGACAGAGTTTGACAGCCCGTCAGAAGGGCTGCGCGCCTGCGCGGCCGCGAGGCCCGGAAGAGGGGGGAGGGGAAGGGAGGGGCCGAGGAGGTGCACTCACTCCTCGCCACTCTCAACGTATAGCGCACGGGGGGCCTTGCCGCAAGGCCCCGGTGGTGCCGCAGAATCACCGACTCAAGGGCGGGAATGGCGAATCACAGGAGAGTCACGACGTGCGAGTGGTGTTGTCGACGTACGGGTCGCGCGGGGACGTCGAGCCGCTGGCGGCGCTGGCGCTGCAGTTGAAGGCGTCGGGCGCCGAGGTGCGGGTGTGCGCCCCGCCGGACGAGGAGTTCGCGGCGCGACTGGCCGAGGCCGGGGTCGACCTGGTGCCGGTCGGGCAGGCGGTGCGCTCGCTGGTGAGCGGGCCGCCGCCGGCGCCGTCGGAGCTCCCCGCGCGGGCGGCCCGGCTGGTCGAGCAGTTCCACGGGGCGGTGCTCGCAGCGGCCGAACCGGGCGGCGTGGTGGTGGCGACCGGGCTGTTCCCGGCCGTGGCCGGCGCGCAGGCGGCGGCCGAGCAACTGGGCGCCCACTTCGTGTGCGTCGCCCTGCAGCCGACCATGCTGCCCTCCCCGCACCACCGGCCGTTCGAGTACCCGATGCAGCCGTACCCGGCGGGGGTGACCGACAACCGGGAGCTGTGGGAGCTCAACATCGGCGCGATGAACGCGCTGTTCGGCGAACCGGTCAACACCCACCGGGCGGCCGTCGGGCTTCCGGTCGTCGACAACGTCCGCGACCACGTCCTCACCGACCGCCCCTGGCTGGCCACCGACCCGACGCTCGACCCGTGGCGGCTCCCGGCCGACCGCGACGTGGTGCAGACCGGCGCGTGGATCCTGCCGGACGACCGCCCGCTGTCCGCGGACCTGGAGGCCTTCCTGACGGCCGGTGAGGCGCCGGTGTACGTCGGCTTCGGCAGCATGCCGCTGCGCGACGCGGCGGGCGCCGCCCGGGTGGCCGTCGACGCCGTCCGCGCCCAGGGCCGCCGGGTCCTGCTCGGGCGCGGCTGGGCCCGACTGGCCGAGGCCGACGGCGCGGACGACTGCTTCGCCGTCGGCGAGGTCAACCAGCAGGCGCTGTTCCGCCGGGTCGCCGCCGTCGTCCACCACGGCGGCGCGGGCACCACCACCACGGCCGCCCGGGCCGGTGTGCCCCAGGTCCTCGTTCCGCAGATCGTCGACCAGCCCTACTGGGCCGCGCGGGTCGCCGAGTTGGGCATCGGCGTCGCCCACGACGGGCCGACCCCGACGACCGACACCCTGTCCGCCGCCCTCCGGCAGGCCCTCACCCCGGAGACCGCCCGCCGGGCCGCGGCCCTCGCGGGCGACATCCGCACGGACGGGGCGGCGTCGGCGGCGAAGCTGCTGCTGGAAGCCGCGGCGGGCTGACGGCGGCCGGTCCGGGGCAGGCCGAGCCCGTGCACGCCCCGCCCCCACCGGGCCGCTCCCACCCCGCCGAGCACGCCCCCCGCCGGCCCGCCCCCGTCCGCACCGGCCCGCCGAGCGTCACCCCGCCGGGAGACCGGCTCCGAAGATCACCCGGCCGGTCAGAACGACGCCTCGGTGAGGTACTTGGCGTCGTTGCTCGGGAGTTGCTTGCCGTTCTTGTCGAAGAACTGCCACGACTTTGCGCGCATCGTGCCCGGACGGGCGACCGCCAGGCGTCGGGTGGGGGAGTCGCCGACGGTGACCGGCTGGGGCTCGGTGGTCGTGCCGTCCGTCCAGGTCACCACCACCCGGCCGACGTCGGGGCCGACGGAGATCAGCACCACGTCCACGGGGGGCACGATGCCGTCCTTGGTGCTGCGGCCGACCAGGCCGCCGCCGACGTCGGTCGCGGCGCGCGGATCGAGCTTGCCCGGGGACGGCGTGGTGCCCTCCGAGTCGTGCTGCAGGCGCACCCCGTCCACGACCAGGTAGGTGTTGACGACGTCGGCGTCCGGGTCCCAGTAGTGGGCGACGAAGTCCTCCGTCGGCTTGGAGACGGCCGGGTCGAAGGGGGCGCGCTCCTGCCACACCGCGAGCGCCTGCTCGTACGCCCGCTCCTTCGGCGCCACCGGCCAGAGGGCCTGCCAGAGCTCCCAGGTCCTGCCGTTGGAGACGCCCTGCCCGATCCGGACCCGGACCGGCGTGAACGGGTCGCGCACCGCGGGTCCGGCCGTGGCGGCCGTCGGGGCGGGCGTCGGCGCGGCGGATGCCGCGCCGGACCCGGCCGGGGCGAGCCGGCCGACCGCCGGATCCGGGCGCAGCTCCGCCAGCGCCCCGCCCGTCAGCGCCAGCACCGAGGCCAGCGCCACCGCCCCGACCACCGCGCGGCGGCGGTGCCGCAGGCGGCGGCCGCCCGCCAGGATGTCCGCCACCGGTACCGGGCCGACCTTCGCGCCCGCCGCCGCCTCGGCCATGCCGAGCCCGATCCACGGGTCCTTGTCGGCGGTCACGTCCCTGCTCATACCGTTCCTCCG
The DNA here is from genome assembly GCF_040303045.1 of Kitasatospora sp. NPDC096140. Classification (NCBI taxonomy): domain Bacteria; kingdom Bacillati; phylum Actinomycetota; class Actinomycetes; order Kitasatosporales; family Streptomycetaceae; genus Kitasatospora; species Kitasatospora sp. NPDC096140. Next base: position 233,615 of record NZ_JBEOUW010000001.1, on the reverse strand, counting down.
ATGTGTGTCGTGTCCTTCAGCGCCACCAGCTCGGTGGCCTGCCGCAGCCGCGCGATGCCCTTCGCCGCGTGGCTGCGCACCGCGCCCACCGAGCACCCCATGGCGGCCGCGGTCTGGCTGTCGCTGAGGTCCTCCCAGTGCCGCAGCACCACCGCCTCCCGCTGGCGCGGCGGCAGGGCCGCCAGCGCCGTCAGCAGCGGCCCGCGCTGGTCGGACCGGGCGAACCCGTCCTCCGGACCGGCCGTGTCCGGCACGGCGTCCACCAGCAGCTCCGGCGGGCGGCGCCGCCAGCGGCGGGCGTGCTGGTTGACCAGGATCCGCCGCACGTAGGCGTACGGATCGTCCGCCCGCCGCACCTTCGACCAGGCCGCGCAGGCCTTCTCCGCGGCGGACTGCACCAGGTCCTCCGCCGCGTACTGCTCGCCGGCCAGCAGGTACGCGGTGCGGACCAGCCGCGGCCAGACCGCGACGATGAACGTCTGGAACTCGTCGTCCCGCCCGCTCTTCGTTTCTCCCATGAGCACCTCCTCACCCACCCGGAGCCCACGGGCGGCCGGAAACGCTTACTCCGACGCGGGCCCCCTCGTCCGGTGTCACGGGCGGTGGGTGCGGTGGGGATCGGTGGGGATCGGTGGGGCGGGAGGGCGGCGGAGTGGGGGCCGGGGGAGGCGGTGGATGCGGGCGCGGCCGGAAACGCTTACTCCGGCGCGGGCCCCTCATCCAGGGGCACGGACGGTGGGTGCGGTGGGGATCGGTGGGGCGGGAGGGTGGGCGGAGCGGTGGCCCGCACCTGGGCCCGGGGGATCTGGGGGGATCCGGCGGATTCGTGCGGCCGGGTTCGTCGTGAGCTGCGGAAGTCGCTTGGGGAACCGGCGGTTGGGCGGTTAGCATCCGCCCGATGATCATTTCTCATGACGTAGCAGGCAGTGGGCCCGCCGTGGTGCTGCTGCACTCCTCGGTGTGCGACCGACGGATGTGGGACGCGCAGTGGCAGCCGCTGCTCGACGCCGGGTACCGGGTGGTGCGGGCGGACTTCCACGGGTTCGGCGAGTCGCCGCTCTCGGAGGCCCCGTACAGCGACTCCCGGGACGTCCTGGCGCTCCTGGACCACCTGGGCATCGAGTCCGCCGCCCTGGTCGGCGCCTCGCACGGCGGGCGGATCGCCCTGACGGTGGCCGCGCTGCGGCCGCAGGCCGTCACCGCGCTGGCGCTGCTGGCGGCGGGCATGCCCGGGCACGAGCCCAGCGAGACCCTGCGGGCGTTCGGCGACCGCGAGGAGGAGCTGATCGAGGCCGGTGACATCGACGGCGCCGTCGCGCTGAACGTCGACACCTGGCTGGGCCCGGAGGCGACCGCGGAGGTGCGCGAGGGCGTCCGGCTGATGCAGCGGCACGCGTTCGACGTGCAGATGGAGGCGACGGTCGGCCCGGACAAGGAGGAGGTCGACCTTTCGTCGGTCACCGTCCCGGCCCTGGCCGTCGGTGGCGCGCACGACCTGCCGGACTTCCGGGAGATCGCCGAGACCCTCGCGGCCGTCCTGCCGAACGCCCGGCACCTGGAGCTGCCGTGGGCCGGTCACCTGCCGAGCCTGGAGCGCCCGGAGGAGACCACCGCGCTGCTGCTGGACTTCCTGAAGGAGCACGCGGCGGCCCGCTAGCGGCCGGTCCGCACCGAGCGCGAGCACGGGGACGTGGGGGAGGGGACGTCGGCGGATCCGACGTCCCCTCCCCGCTGTTCGCTGCCGTCCGCCGCTGTTCGCTCCTCTCCCCGCCATCCGCTGCCGTACCCGCCGTTCGCCGCCCGGCGGTGGGGTCCGTGCGGTGGCGGACTGGGGCATTGACCGGACTCGAACGCGTGTCGGGGGCCATGATGGCGGGGTGGACTTCACCTCGGAGATCGACACGGACGGCGTCTCGGAACGCGGCTTCACCCTCGACGGCGTGCCCGGTGTGCTCTGGCAGCCGGCCGGACCGCCGCTCGGCGGGCGGCCGCTGGTGCTGCTGGGGCACGGTGGCGGCGGGAGCAGCCGGACGGTCGAGGAGCGGGCCCGGCGGTGCGTCGTGCGGTACGGCTACGCCGCGGTGGCGCTCGACGCGCCGGGGCACGGGGAGCGGCCGCGCAGCGCGCAGGACGAGCGGTTCGTCACGGAGATCGGGGAGTTGCTGGCGGCCCGGCGGCCGATCAGCGCGTGGGTGGCGCGGCACACGGCGGCCCTCGCGGAGCGGGCGGTGCCGGAGTGGGTGGCCGTGCTGGACGCCCTGCAGGGGCCGGACGCCTCGTACGGGCCGGTCGGGTTCTGGGGGCTGTCGCTGGGGAGCGTGGTCGGGATCCCGCTCGCGGCGGCCGAACCCCGCATCACCGCCGCGGTGTTCGGGCTGACGGGGCACACGGCGCAGACCGAGGCGGCGGAGCGGGTGGGTGTGCCGCTGGAGTTCGTCCTGCAGTGGGACGACGAGCTGGTCCCGCGGGAGGGGGCGCTGGCGCTGTTCGGCGCGTTCGGCTCGCGCGAGAAGACGCTGCACGCCAATCCCGGCGGCCATCTGGAGGTGCCGGACTTCGAGGTGGAGGCCTCGGAGGGGTTCCTGGTCCGGCATTTGGGCATCCCTGAGTAAAACTTCGCAAAGAATTCCCCCCTCCGGGGACGCCGACCCCCACCTCCTTCAACAAAATGTTGCAGTTCAACGGCCCTGCGGTCACGCTTCGTCGATTTGACGTAACGGTCCGTATGTGACCGACTTCGCAATCCGTAGGAGTACGGTTCCGGAGGAATCGCCGGGGGCTTCTCCAAACCCACCGGCCGTACCGGGAATTGGTGCGAAGCATGGGTCAGTACGAGGGTGGGGAGAGCGCGGTCGCGCCGGCTCGTCCGATATCCGTCAGGTTGGTCGCCGAAGTCCTGCGCGGCGTCGCTCAGGTCGATTTCATGCCGTCCGCCGTGTGCGGACTCCTCTTCGTGGCCGCACTGTTCGCGGCCGGCCCGCAGTTCGGGCTCTACGGTCTGCTCGGCACCGCCGTCTCGACCGCCGTCGCGTACGGGCTGGGGCTCGACCGGCGCGCCGTCCGGGCCGGGCTGCACGGGTACAACGGGTGCCTGGTGGCGCTGGGTTGCGCCGTCCTCCTCGGGGCCGGGCACCCGGCGACGGTCGCGGTGGCGGTGCTCGGCTCGGCCGTCGCCGTGGTGGTCACGGCGGGGCTCGGGACGGTCCTGGAGGCGTGGCGGCTCCCGGCGCTGACCGCGCCGTTCTGCCTGGTCGCGACGGGCCTCACGGTCGCTGCCCCCGGGTTCCGGCGGCTGTGGCGCGGCGCCGAGGCGCCCGCCGCCCTGCCCGCGGCCGCCGTCGGGGAGACCGGGCTGGGCTGGGACGAGCTCTGGCGCGGCTTCTTCGCGAACATCGGTCAGATCTTCTTCATGCCCCAGTGGTACGTCGGCCTGCTGTTCCTGGCCGGCCTCTTCGCCGCGAGCCGTCTCGCGGGCCTGATGGCCTGTGCGGGCAGCGCCACCGGTCTGCTCACCGCCTGGGGTCTCGGTGCGCCCGCCGAGGCGGTCGGGCAGGGGCTGCTCGGCTACAGCGGCGTGCTGGTGGCGCTCGCGCTGTGCGGGGTCTTCGTCGCCCCGAGCCGCTGGAGCGCGGGCTACGCCCTGCTCGGTGCGGCCACCGCCACCGTCCTGACCCCGGCGCTCGCGGCGATCTGCGCGCCCTTCGGCGGCCACGCCTTCACCTGGCCGTTCGTGCTGACCACGATGCTGTTCCTGGCGGCCGTGCCGGCCGTTCCCCGCCTGCGCCGGGTCTGATTGTCCGTCCAACTCCCTTGCATTTCATCGGATCCTCGGAAAGGAAGAGTGATTCCCGTGAATCTCTCGCCCCGTGAGATGGACAAGCTGTACATCTACGTCGTCGCCGATCTGGCCCGCAAACGCCGGGGCCGCGGCGTCAAGCTGAACTACAGCGAGGCCTGCGCACTCATCAGCGAAGCCATCATGGAAGGCGCCCGGGACGGCCGCACCGTCGCCGAATGCATGGAGATCGGCAAGCAGGTCGTCGGCAACGCCGACGTCATGCCCGGCGTGCGCGAGATGCTGCCGCTGCTCCAGGTCGAGGCCGCGTTCCTGGACGGCACCAAGCTCGTCTCCTGCCACGACCCGGTGGGTGCCTGAGCCATGACGCGACCGCAGTCCGCCACGGTGGTGCTGGCCGGCGGGCACGAGAGCGACGGCGGCCGGGACCTCGCCCCGCTGGTGGCGGCCGACCCCGCCGTCCACGCCGCCGCCCCGGCGGGCCGCCCGCTCGCCGAGGCCGTCCGCCGCGCGCTGGCCGCCGACGACCGGCCGGTCTGCGTCGTGCCGATGACGCTCGGCCGCGACCCCCGGCTGGTGGCCGACAGCGCCCGGGCACTGCGCTGGCTCGCCGCCGGCGAGGGCCGCGGCCGGCTCGCGCTGGCCGCGCCCTTCGGCGCCGCCGAGCACCTCATCGGCTGGCTGCGGGCCGCCGCCCGCACCGCCCCCGACGGCGCCCTGCTGGTCACCGCCCCGACGGCCGGTCCCTTCGAGGACGCCGAACTGTTCCGGATCGCCCGACTGGTCCGCCAGTACGGACAGCACCGCTGGGTGGAGGTCGCCTTCGAGGGCGGTGACCCCGACCCGGCCGAGGGCGCCGAACGCTGCCGCCTGCTCGGCGCCCGCGAGGTGACGGCCGTTCCGGCCTCCTTCGGCCCGGCCCTGCGTGCCGCGCTGCCCGGCGTCCGGGACGGCACGCGGGACGGCGCCGGGGTGGGCTCGCGGGACGGCGCCGGGGTGGGCTCGCGGGACGGCGCAGGGAAGGGCTCGCGGGACGGCACGCGCGACGGCGAGCCCGCCGTCGCGCCCGCCGGCATCCGCGACGGAGGCCCGCTGCTGCGCCCGTCGGCGATCGCCGGCGTGATCGCGGCGCGGACGGCGGCCGCACTGCACACGCTCGGGCACGGGGAGGACGGCATCCGGGCCGGCCTCGACGCGGAGCACGGGCACGGCTACCCGCACAGCCACGGACCGGGCGCGGCCCACCACCCCCACGGCCACCCGCACCCCGGTCAGCACCCCCACCGGCACCACCCCCACGCACCCGCACACACCCCCCACTGAACCGGCAGAGAGGAAGGCCAGCCATGTCTGGTGGCGCCGCATACCTGTACGGCGACGACCCGGTGGAGATCAACGCCGGCCGCGCCAAGGCCACCATCACGGTCAGCAACACCGGAGACCGGGCGATCCAGGTCGGTTCCCACTACCACTTCTTCGAGGCCAACCGCGCGCTCGACTTCGACCGAAACGCCGCCTTCGGCAAGCACCTGGACATCCCGGCCGGCACCGCCGTCCGCTTCGAGCCCGGCGACACCAAGGACGTCACGCTCGCCGAGTTCGGCGGCCACCGCCGTCTGGTCGGCTTCAGCAACCTGGTGGACGGCGGCATCACCGCGCCCGCCACCCGGGCCCGCGCCATCGACCGGGCGCTCGCCCTCGGCTTCAAGGGCACCAACCTCGACCTCAAGGAGGACCGGCCCCGGGACCCCCACCCGGACCTCCACACGGCGATCCACCCGGACCTCCACCCGAACTCCCACGCGGAGATCCACCCGGACCTCCACGCGGAGATCCACCCGAAGGTCCACGCGAAGGTCCACCCGGAGACGCACCCGGCGACCCACCAGGAAGGCGCCCGCTGATGGCCATCCTCTCCCGCAGGCAGTACACCGACCTGTTCGGCCCCACCGTCGGCGACCGCTTCCACCTCGCCGACACCAACCTGGTGGTCGAGGTCGAGCAGGACTTCAACCAGGGCCACTACGGCGACGAGGCCGTCTACGGCGGCGGCAAGGGCATCCGCGACGGCATGGCCCAGGACCCCGCCGCCACCTCCGTCCAGGGCGCGCTCGACCTGGTCATCACCAACGTCGTCGTCATGGACGCGGTGCTCGGCGTGGTCAAGGGCGACATCGGCGTCAAGGGCGGCTTCATCACCGCCGTCGGCAAGGCCGGGAACCCGCACACCCAGAGCGGCGTGCACCCCGAGCTGGTGATCGGCCCCGGCACCGAGGTGATCTCCGGCGAGCACCTGATCGCCACCGCGGGCGGCATCGACACCCACATCCACTTCATCTCCCCGCAGCAGGTGCAGGAGGCGCTGAGCAACGGCATCACCACCCTGATCGGCGGCGGCACCGGTCCCTCCGACGGCACCAACGGCACCACCTGCACCCCCGGTCCGTGGAACATCGGCCGGATGTACCAGGCCGTCGAGGACCTGCCGGTCAACGTCGGGCTGCTCGGCAAGGGCAACGGCTCGCTCCCGGGCGCGCTGCGCGAACAGGTCGAGGCGGGCGTGTGCGGCCTCAAGGTGCACGAGGACTGGGGCAGCACCCCGGCCGCGATCGACAGCGCGCTGGGCGTCGCCGACGAGTACGACGTCCAGGTGGCCATCCACACGGACACCCTCAACGAGTCCGGCTACTTCGAGGACACCCTGTCGGCGATCGACGGCCGCACCATCCACACCTTCCACACCGAGGGCGCCGGCGGCGGCCACGCCCCGGACATCATGCGGATCGCCGGCGAGCCCAACGTCCTGCCGTCCTCCACCAATCCGACGCTGCCCTACACCGTCAACTCGGTCGACGAACTGCTGGACATGGTGATGGTCTGCCACCACCTCAGCCACGACATCCCCGAGGACGTCTCCTTCGCCGACTCCCGGGTGCGCGCCGAGACCATCGCCGCCGAGACCGTCCTGCACGACGAGGGCGTCATCTCGATCTTCTCCTCCGACTCGCAGGCGATGGGCCGGATCGGCGAGTCCTTCACCCGCGCCTTCCAGACCGCCCACCACTGCAAGGACCAGCGCGGCAAGCTCGCCGGCGACAGCGAACGCCACGACAACGTCCGGGTGCTGCGCTACCTCGCCAAGCTCACCATCAACCCGGCCCTCGCCTCCGGCACCGCCGACCACATCGGCTCGCTGGAGCCCGGCAAACTCGCCGACATCGTGCTGTGGCCGATCAACTCCTTCGCCGCCAAGCCCAAGATGGTGATCAAGGGCGGGGTGATCAACTGGGCGCTGATGGGCGACCCCAACGCCTCGCTGCCCACCCCGCAACCGGTGTACTACCGCCCCATGTTCGGCGCGTACGGGCGGGCCAAGCAGGCCACCCGGGTCTCCTTCATGTCCCGGGCGGCGGTGGACCTCGGCGTCCCGGAACAGCTCGGGCTGGACAGCCGGGTGCTGCCGGTGCGGCGGTGCCGGTCGGTCGGCAAGCAGCACATGGTGCGCAACGACGCGCTGCCGAAGATCGCGGTCGACCCGGAGACCTACCGGGTCACCCTGGACGGCGAGCCGGCGACCATCGAGCCGGCCCGTGAACTGCCGCTCAACCACCTGTTCTACCTCGCGTGAGTGCCGACTCCGGAGGCCCGGGCGGCGTTCCCGAGGACCGGCTGGACGCCCTGCTGGTCTGCCTCCAACTGACCGACTCCGCCTTCCCCAGCGGCTTCTACACCCTCTCGCACGGCCTCGAAGGCTACGCCCAGGCCAAGGCCGTCACCCCGGACACGCTGCCCGAACTGCTCGCCGACCTGCTGCGGCACGGCGTCGGACCGTCCGACGCCACCGCGCTCGCCCTCGCCCACCGGGCCGCCTCGGCGGGCGACTGGGACCTGCTCGCCGAGACCGACCAGCGGCTGCACGCCACCAAGCTGAACCGGGAGCTGCGGCTGGCCGCGACCCGGACCGGGCGCCAACTCCTGGACATCGCACGGGAGTCGGTGGGCGGCGAGCCACTGGAGCGGTACGCCGCGCTGGTCGCGGACAAACGCGCGCCCGGCTGCCAGGCGGTGGCCGCCGGGGTGGCCTACGCCTCGGCCGCCGTTCCCGTCGAACAGGCCGTCACCGGCGACCTGTTCGCGTTCTGCAGCAGCTTCGTCGGCGCGGCGCTGCGGCTGCGGCTGACCGACCACCGCCGGGCGCAGGTGGTGCTGCGGTCGGTCGCGCCCGTCATCCGGGAGGTCGTGTCGGCCGCCCTGGTGCGGGAGTCGGCCGACCTGGGCGGCTGCGTGCCGGTGGCCGACGCGATGTCCGGACGCCACGAACGGGCCGAGGCCCGGCTGTTCGCGAGCTGAACCCCGGACGTGCACGACGTGACGACCACAACCTGACGTACGCACCACAACGCGACGTGAACAACGTCGCACCAGAGGAGGAGAGTTGACCGAGAACGTGCTCCGCGTGGGCATCGGCGGGCCGGTGGGCTCCGGCAAGACGGCGCTGATCGAGGCGCTCGTCCCGGTGCTGATCGCGCGCGGCCACCGCCCCGCCGTCGTCACCAACGACATCTACACCCAGGAGGACGCCCAGCACGTGCGCCGCACCCTGGCCGGGCTGCTGGACCCGGAGCGGGTGGTCGGCGTGGAGACCGGCGCCTGCCCGCACACCGCCGTCCGGGACGACCCGACGATGAACCTCGCGGCCGGCGCCGAACTCCTGGAACGCTTCCCGGACGTCGACACCCTGCTGTTCGAGTCCGGCGGCGACAACCTCACGCTGACCTTCAGCCCGGTGCTGGTCGACCTCTTCCTGTTCGTCCTCGACACCGCCGAGGGCGAGAAGATGCCCCGCAAGCGCGGCCCGGGCATCACCGAGTCGGAGCTGCTGGTCATCAACAAGATCGACATCGCCCAGTACGTCCGCGCCGACCTCGGCATCATGGAGTCCGACGCCCGCCGGGTGCGCGAGGGCGGCCCCGTGGTGCTCACCAACTGCCTGACGGGGGAGGGGCTGGAGGAGATCGCCGCGTTCCTGGAGACCTTCCGGAAGGTGCCGGCGTGACCGGGGCGCGGTCGCGCGTCGCACCGCCGGCGGTGCCCCGACTCGACCCCCGGCACTACGAGCCCGCCCGCGTCCCGTACGAGGTCCGCCGCCACGCCGGGACGCCCGACACCCTCGCGGTCGGGCGCCCCGGCAAGGTCGGGCTGCTGGAGCTGGCCTTCGAGCGGATCGGCGGACGCACCGAACTCACCGGCCACTACCAGAAGTCGCCGCTGCAGATCATGCGCCCGCTGTACTTCGACCCGGCCCGCCCCGACCTCGCCGTCACCTTCCTGATGTCCACCGGCGGCGGCATCCTGCAGGCCGACCGGCTGCGCACGGACGTGCGCTGCGGCGCCGACACGGCCGTCCACCTCACCACCCAGGCGGCCACCAAGGTCTACCGGATGGAGCACGACTACGCGACGCAGCTCCTCTCCCTGGCGGCCGGCCCGGGCGCCTACGTCGAGTACCTGCCCGAGCCGGTGATCCCCTTCGTCGACTCCCGCCTCTACCAGCGCACCGTCCTGACCGTCGACCCGGGAGCGACGGTGCTGGCGAGCGAGACGGTGCTGGCCGGCCGCCTCGCGCGGGGCGAGCGCAACGCCTACCGGGTGTTCGCCTCGGACCTCGAAGTGCGCCGCCCGGACGGCCGTTTGGTGGCCCTGGACACCGTACGGCTGGAACCCGCGCGCTCCGGCGGCGGGTCGGGGGCGGGCGTCGGCGGTGCAGGCGGTGGCGGTGGTGGAACCGGCGCTGGTGGTGCAGGCGGCGTCGGTGGTGGAACCGGCGTCGACGGTCCGGCCGTGCTGGCCGGCCACGACGTGATGTCCAGCCTCTACGTCCTCACCCCGCTCGCGCCGCCCGCGCTGGTCGCGGACGCCCTGCACGAGGCGCTGGCCGGCTCCGGCCTGCTGTACGGCGTCAGCGTGCTACCGGAGGACAGCGGCGCCTGGCTGCGCCTGCTCGGCTCGGACACCCGCGCCTGCGCGGCCGCGCTGCGCTCGGCCTGGGACGCGGTGCGCCGGCTGCTGATCGGGGCCCCGGCGCCGGAACTCCGCAAGACCTAGGAGGCGGCCGGGGCGTCGTCGCTTCCCGTCAGGCGGGCGATCTGGCGGTGACTGAGCTCCACCGTGCGGTTCATGTGCCGCAGCAGGAAGGCGAGTTCGTCCTCGCTGTCGTCGGCGAAGGCGGCCGCCCAGTCGGCGCCCAGGGTGCGCCACACCGCTCCGAAGCGCTCCAGCGCCTCGGGGCGGACGGCGACCAGGACGCGGCGGCGGTCGGCCTCGTCCCGCCGGCGGGCGACCAGGCCGGCCTTCTCCAGGCGGTCGACCAGCCGGGTGGCCGAGCCGCTGGTGAGGCCGGTCAGCTCGGCGATCCGGCCGGTGGTGACCGGGCCGTCCTCCAGGGTGAGCAGGTTGAGGCACTGGACGTCGGTGGGGTGCATGCCGAGATGGTCGGCGACGGCCTGGTTGAACAGCACGTAGGAGGCCAGGTAGCGGCGCGAGACCGGCCACAGCCGTGCCATCAGTTCGTCGCGGGTCGTCATGGGGGAAGGGTAACCGGCCGTCCGTCGGCGGCAGCCCGCCGGATAATTGGTTGCGTGACGCAGACATCTCTTTCTATGTTGTCTGCATGACGCAGATAAATGGCCTTCCCGAGTTCCCTGAGGTCTCCGAGTTCCCCGGGTTCCCCGAGGTCTCCGAGCTCCCCGTCGCCGTCACCGGCGCCACCGGCGCCCAGGGCGGTGCCACCGCCCGCGCCCTGCTCCGCGCCGGCCGTCCGGTCCGCGCCCTCACCCGCGACACCGGATCGCCGGCCGCCGCCCGACTCGCCGCGCTCGGCGCCCACGTGGTGCACGCCGACTTCGACGCCCCGGCCACGCTGGCCGCGGCACTGGACGGCGCGGGCGCGCTGTTCGCGATGTCCACCCCGTTCGGCACGGACCTCGACACCGAGGTCCGCCAGGGCATCGCCCTGCTCGACGCGGCGGCCGCCGCCGGTGCGCGGCACGTGCTCCTCACCTCCGCCACCAACGCCGACCGCTCCACCGGTATCCCGCACTTCGACTCCAAGCAGCGCATCGAACAGCACCTGGCCGGCCTCGACCTGCCCTGGACCGTCATCGGCCCGGCCGCCTTCCTGGACAACTACGGCAACGACTGGACCCTCCGGTCCCTGCGCGAGGGCGTCTTCCACCTCCCCATGCCGTCCGGCGTCCCCATCCCGGTGATCGCCGTCGAGACCATCGGCGCCTTCGCCGCCCATGTCCTCACCCACCCCGACGCGTACGCGGGCCGCCGGATCGACATCGCCTCCCAGTGGTGCACCGGCGATCAGATCGCCGCCGCGATCGCCGCCGCCAGTGGACGCCCGATCCGCTGCGAGGAGGTGCCGCTGACCGTCGTCGAGACCTACTCCGAGGACCTCGCCGCGATGTTCCGCTACTTCCAGGAGTCCGGCCTCGACATCGACACCGACGGCCTGCACGCCGCCCACCCGGACATCGACTGGCAGCCGCTGGAGGCCTGGGCCGCCGCCCGGACGTGGGACCTCTGACGGGTACCGTGGCGGGATGGCCCGCAGGACACCGCGCAGGATCCACGTCGACGGCCGCGACTACCGCTGGACCGTCCGCTCCCGGGACGCCGGGCACGTCGTGGTCCGGGTCTGGCCGGACACCCCCGAGTGCGCCGGGCGTTGCGCGGGCTCCGAGGACGCCGACAGCCGCAGCGGCTCCGAGGACGCCCGTGGCCGGAGCCGCAGCCGCCTCGGCCGCACCGGGGGCGCCGGCCGCCCGCTGGAGGTCACCCTCCGCTTCGACGACCCCTGGCTCCACTACGGCGTCCTGCTGACCGCCCCCGCCGAGCGCATCGCCGAGGTCTTCCAACTCGCCCCGGTCACCCCCGCCCTGACCGCCGCCCTGGTCCGGGCCGGCCTCGCCGCCGGCTGGCGGCCCGAGCAGCAGGGCGCGCCACGGCGCTTCACCATGGACGGCGGGCCGGCCGACTTCACGCTCCACCGGGAGGAGTGAACGGCCGACGGGCGCCGGGAAGTGCACCGTACGAGCCGGGTGCCTTCGCGCCAACCTGACGGCACGGCATCGGTGCTGCTCGGCGGCGGTGCCGAGGCGCTCCGCCGGGAGTCGGCCGGAGTGTCGGGTGTCCGGTTCCGGACGGTGCGGTCGTGCGTGTGCCGAGGAACCGCTGCTACATCGAGGGACGGGGTCGGCGGCGCACCGGGCGCCGTCCCCCGCTCGGGAGGCGCAGTGGCAGGCCGGGACGACCGGGTCTTCGTACGGGCACACCTCCGCCGTCGGCCGCGACCGGGCGGCGGGGCCGCCCCACGGGGCAGCGGCTGGCTCATCGCCGGGGTGGTGGCGGCACTGTGGCTCTGGAGCCGCTTCGTCGGGTTCTCCGACACCCCGCCCGCCGCCCCACCGCCGACCCCGGCGGCCACCGCCGTGCCGGGGGCGGTGTCGACCGGCGCGCCGCCCGCGTCCACGGCTGCCACGGCCTCCGCGCCAGCGTCCGCGCCAGCGTCCGCGTCCGCGTCCACGGCCTCCGTGCCCGCCGAGATCGGCGCGCCCTGATGGCCCGCGCCGTCCGCGTCCGCCGCCCGCGCGGTGCGGGGGAGCGGCTGGGCGCCGCCCTGGTCGCGGTGGCGGCCGCCGTGTTCGTCGTCGGCGTGCTCCAGTCGCTGCTGCGGTCCTGGGTGTTCCTCGCCGTGGTCTCGGCCGGCTGCCTGCTGTCCGCCGCCCGCGGTCCCGCCCTCGACCGGTCGCGGACCAGGCGGCTCGCCGCCCTGCGGATACCGCTGGCCACCGTCGACGCCATGGACGACCGGGCCTTCGAGTTCGCGCTGCGCGACCTGCTGGTCCGGGACGGCTGGAGCGCGCGGCAGGTCGGCCGGCACGGCGACCAGGCGGCCGACGTGATCGGCCACCACCCGCGGCTCGGCCGCATCGTGCTGCAGGCCAAGCACACCAGGGTCGCGGCCAAGGTCGGCGTGCACGTGATGTACCAGGTGAAGGGCACCGCCGGCCCGGCCCACGGCGCCGACGTGGCCGTGGTGGTGACCAACGGCGGTCTGACCCGGGACGCCAAGGCCTGGGGCGACCGGCACGCCGTCCACTGGCTGGACCGGGCGCGGCTGGCGGCCTGGGCGGAGGGCGGGGTGCCGCTGGAGGAGGTGCTGCGGCTCAGGCGCACGCGGAGGTGAGGCGGGCGACGGCGGCCAGGCCGGACCGGGCGGCGTCGCGGACGGCCTGCTCGGTGTCCGCGGCCGCCGCGTGCTCCAGGACGGTCCGGGTCCCGGGCCGGTCGGGCCACTGCCAGGCGAGCATGGTCAGCGCCCGGCGGCGCACCTCCCGGCCGGGATCGTCCTGCGCCCGCGCGTGGACGACGGACTCGGCGTCGTCGGGGGCGAGCACCGCGTAGTGGCCCAGTGCGGCGCCACGGACTCCCTGGTCCGGGTCCGCCGTGGCCCGGTCCAGGAGGAGCAGCACCGTCTCGGGGTGCGAACCCCGGTACTGGGCCAGGAGGTTGACCGCCTTCAGCCTCAGTTCGGAGTTCTCCGGGCCGGTTGCGAACCGGGTGAGCAGTTCGACGGTCGCCGGGTTGTCGGCGTCCAGGTGGGCGAGGCCTTCGAGGGCGCGGCGGCGGGTGCTGGGGCTGCGGTCGTGCAGCGCCCGGTCGTGCAGCACCGGCAGGACGGCCCGGGTGTCGGTCCGCCGGCGCGCCAGTTCGCGGACGGCGGTCTCCCGGACGCTGATCTGCAGGTCGCCCGCCGCGCGGTCGAGGAGCAGCGGCAGCACCTCGGGGTGCGCGGGCCAGGACCGGGCGAGGGACTGGAGGGCGTCGCACCGGACGGACCCCGTCGTGCCGTTGGCGGCGAGGTCCAGCAGCTGCACCGGGTCGCCCGCGGCACCGGGAAGCGTGGTCATGGGCGGGATGTCGACCACGTCGCGGCCGACGAACATCGGCGTGGCCAGGGCCGCCTCGACCTCCGGCAGCAGTGGCACGACGTCCGGGTGATCGGGCCATCCGTCCGCCAGCTCGAACAGCACCCTCATCCGGAGCGGGAAGAAGGACTGCTCGGCCGCGATCGCCAGCAGCGCCGGCACGATGCCGGGATGAGCGCTCCACCGGCGGGCCAGCGCGGTGACGGCGGCGTGCGTGTTGTCCCCGGGGCCGAACGCGGCGAGGGCCAGGGAGGTCTCGATGTCGGTGTGGAGGGCGACCGCCACGGTGACCCTCGCGCTGGTCGACGAGGCGAACTGCCCGTGCAGGTGGAACCAGCGGAGGTAGCGCTCGCGCCCCGTCCAGCCGGGAACCGCGCTCAGCGCGGCCAGCGGGGCCAAGAGCGGATCGGTCCTGAAGGCCATGGTGGTGTACCCCGCGAGGCGGCCGGTGAGGCCGTCGATCGCCCGGTCGCTCTGGGCCCGCAGCAGTCCGACCTTCCGCACCTCGGCCAGGGACCGGATCGCCAGGACCAGTGAGGTGTCGTCGCCCCGGTCGAGCAGGTGGTCGATCGCCGTCGCCGCGTCGTGCTCGCTCAGGTGGTTGACCACCAGCAGGAGCACCTCGTGCCACGCCGGGTCGTCGGCCCTGCGCGCGAAGACCTCCTCGATCAGGCCCTCCGGCGTCCACTCCCGCTGCACGGTGTAGCGGTGGACGATGTCCTCCGCCGCCAGGTGTTCCAGGAACGCGCGGTGCACGAAGCCGTACACCTCGCCGCCGTACCTCGCCAGGATGAAGTTGCGCTCGCGCAGCTGGTCCCGCAGGGCGCGGGCCGCGGCGAGGCACTGGTGCACCGGGAGCCCGAACTGGCCGAAGTAGTCCCGGAAGACGCACTCCAGCTCCTCGGCGTGGATGTGGTTGCCCGCGATGCCTCCGGTGCCCTCCTGCATCCGGCGGGCGAGCAGGCGCAGCAGTTCCAGGCGCTCGCGGTCGTCGAGGAGGTCGATGGCCTCGGCGGCGCCGGGCTTCAGCGGGGTGCTCAGGTGCTTGGTGTCGCGGTCCCAGTGGGCGACCAGGACCCGGACGGCGTGCTCGTAGACGCCCCGGCGGTCCCTGGGCAGGGTACGGCGCCGGCCGATGATCGCGAGGACGGTCAACAGCAGGGGATTCCCGGCGAGTTCGCGGATCGGCCGGGAGGCGTCCACCGCGTCGGTGATGCGTTCGACCAGCCGGGCGGCGAGTTCGGGGTCCGTCGGGCAGGCGATCGCGTACCAGCGGCGGGCGAAGTCGGCGATCCGGCCGTGGTCGAGGTCCTGCAGCATGAAGTGCGTGAAGCCGGCGCCGCCGAGGACCGCGCGCTGGTAGCCGATGACCCGCGAGGTGACGACGACGCGCGCCCGCTCGTAGCGGGCCGCGAATGCGGCGATCCGTTCGGCGGTGGCGGCGCGCACCCCCGGGTCGAAGAGCTCGTCGAGGCCGTCGAAGACGATCACCACCCGGCCCTCGTCGAGGAGCCGCAGCAGTTCGGGCCGGGGGAGGGACATCCCGGCGACGCGGTGGCGGTGGTCGAGGAAGTCCTCGAACGTGCCGTCGCGCCAGTGCCCTTCGGCGTACTGGCGCAGTTCGACCACCAGCGGCACCAGCCCGTCCAGCGGGGCGAGCGGCCCGGCAGCCCCCTGGCAGAGGGTGAGGGCCAGGTACCGGGCGAGGGTGGACTTCCCGGAGCCGGGGTCGCCGAGCAGGACGACCCGACGGCCGCGCGGTCCGGTCAGGACGGACAGCGCGTCCTCGGTCGGCCGGTCCAGGTAGTCGTCGCACAGCTGCTCGACGGCCGGCCGGCCGAGCCCGGGCGGGAGCGCGCCCCCGGCGAACTCGCCGTACACCGCCAGCCGTTGGACCAGTTCACGGGGCAGCTCCACCGGCGGCGGGTCCTCCCGGACCTGCGGGGTGACGAACACCTCCCGCAGCTCCACGGCCGGGTGCTCGCCCTGCTCGGACAGCGGGGTGAGCACCTCCAGGTCCAGCCGGCCGTACGTCTCCCGCACCCGGCGGGCGTACGCGGCGCAGGCAGCCGCCGTCGACCCGGCGCTGACCTCCGGCCCGCCGGCGCGGGTCAGATTGATCGTCCCGGCCTGGTAGACGTCGCCGGTGATCGTGTCGACGGTGACCCGGTTGACCGCCGAAACCTCAGGATCCCCACCCATGCCGCCTAGGCTAGCCGCTCCACGAACTTCCGTTGCCACGGCGTCTCGACGGCGTGCCGGCTGTAGTGCTCGCGCACGTACGCGACCGCCTCCGCCGCCGGGACGCCGTCCAGCACCGCGATGCAGGCGAGCGCGGTGCCCGTGCGGCCGCGCCCGCCGGCGCAGGCGAGTTCGACCCGGCCGGTGGCGGCGCGCTCCCAGGCCTCGCGGAAGGCGTCGGCCGCGTCCGCGCGGTCGCCGGGCAGCCGGAAGTCGGGCCAGCGCACCCAGCGGTGCTCCCACGCGATGCCCTTCGGCGGCCGGCCCAACAGGTAGAGGCCGAAGGTGGGTCGGGGCCCGGGCGGCAGCGGGAGGCTCAGGCCGCGGCCGCGCAGCAGGCGGCCGGAGGGCAGGCGCAGCAGACCGGGGGTGCCGGGCGCCCAGGAGGTCGGCGGCCCGGCGGGGTCGGCGGGGTCGGCGGGGTCGGCGGGGAGGGTCGGGTCGGAGGTGTCGGAGGTGTCGGAGGCGTCGGCCGGGTGGGTCGGGTGGGTCGGGTCGGTCATGTGGTGGCTCTCCGGGGAGTCGGCTGCCGTGCGGCGCGGGTGGGGCGGGCGGGGCGGGGTGCGGGCGCCCGGCTCAGGACGCCACGTACAGGCCCAGCGTGCCGCCCGGCATCCCGGCGCGGTGGGCCAGGGCCGCCGCCTCGCCGCGCGAGGCCACGCCCAGCTTCGCCAGGATGTTGGCGACGTGGAACTTCACCGTCGACTCGCTGATGTGCAGCGCGGCGGCGATGTCGCGGTTGCGCCGGCCCTGGGCGAGCTGGTCGAGGACCTCCGACTCCCGCGGCTGGAGGCCGTCCAGGGGGTCGGTGGCGAGGGCGGGCTCGGGGAGGGCGAGCGGCAGGTCGACCGTCACCGTGGTGCCCCAGCCGGGGACGGCCTCGACGGTGCAGCGGCCGCCGAGCGCGGTGATGCGGTCGGCGGTGCGGTGCACGGCGAGGGCGTCGGCGGCCAGCACGCCCAGGCCGTCGCCGCGGACCACCGACCGCAGGGCGGCGCCGTCCGGGGTGAACTGCCAACTGACGTGCAGGCGGCTCGGCTTGTCCTGCTCCAGCATCACCAGGACGGCCACCCGGACGGCGTCCCGGGCGGTGTGCGCGGCGTCCGCCGGGACGGAGCGGCCGGCCTCCGCCGGGGGCGCCGCGTCCAGGCGCACCCGGGTGTGCCGCAGCAGCGGGCGCAGCTCCCGGGCGAGCCGGGCGAAGGCCGCGTCGGCCGGCTCCTCGCTGAGCGTGCGGTCCAGGTCGGCACCCCGGCGCAGGTCGAGCAGGGCGGTGACGGCCAGTTCGGTGGCCGTGCGGCGCGCCGTCGCGTCGTCCAGGTCGGGCGATCGCAGCGGCGCCAGGATGGCGCTGAGCGCCGCGCTGTGGGTGCCGGTGAACTCGGCGATCGCCCGCGCGCGGGCGTTGGCGGAGGCGCGGGAGGCCGCCGCGTGCTTGGGGCCCGCGTCGGTGGCGCGGTGGTCGGAGTGGGCGATGACCAGGTCCCACAGCTGCTGCAGGACGGCGAGGGCCCCCGGCGCCACGGGGTCGGCGTTCGCCCGGACGAGCACCAGGACGGCGCCGTGGCCGGCGCCCGGTGCGGGGCCGGCGCCCGACGTGCCGCCGTCCGGGCTGCTGCCGCCGCTGCCGCTCGGGGCCGGGGTCGTGCTGCTCGGGGCCGGGGTGATGCCGCTCGGGGCCTGGGTGGTGCTGCTCGGGGCCGGGGTGATGCCGTTCGTGGTCGAGGTGGCGCCGGCCACGGGTGGGGCGCCGCCGCCCGTGCTGGTCGAGACGACGACCACCGGTCGGATGCGGCCCGCGAGTTCGGCCTCGCCCTGCCAGGGCCGGCCGGCCGAGGTGGTCGCGGTGGTGCGCTCGGCCAGTCGGGACAGCTCCAGGCTGCTGACCCCCTCGGTCAGCTCCGGCAGGCCGTACGCGTACGTGGGGGAGAGCGTGCACACGCCGCTGAGCTGGGCGACCGCCACGTGCGGCACGAGCGTGCCGAGCATCGTGGAGAGGCGCAGCAGGAGTTCCGGCCGCGGCGTGCGCAGCACCTCCACGGCCCGCGCCAGCGCGTCCTCGGGGCGGCCCCAGGCCTCCCGCCACCCCTCGTCCGCGCCGCCGGCACCGCCCGTGCCGATCTGGTCGTCCCTGCCGCTCGTCCCGCGCACGCCGTCCACACCATCCATGCCGTCGAGCCTAGTCCGGTCGCGATCGGATCCGCCTGGCCGTTCGGACAGGTCGAACCGTCCGAACGGGCAGGGTCCCGGGCCAGGGCCCCGGGACCACGATGGGAACCGTCGGAAGTGCCACATCACCGAAACCCCGAGGAGCTTCCATGACCAAGGCGATCGCCTTCCACGAGTACGGCGGCGCGGACGTGCTGCGCCCGATCGACATCGAGCTGCCCGCCCCCGGCCCCGGCCAGGTGCGGGTCGCGGTCCGCACGGTGGGTGTCAACCCGCTGGACCACAAGGTGCGCAGCGGCGCGATGGCCGACTTCTTCCCGGTCGTCTTCCCGGCCGTGAACGGCTACGAGGTGGCCGGTGTGGTGGAGACCGTCGGTGAGGGCGTGAGCGGATTCGCGCCCGGCGACGAGGTGTTCGGCGCCGTGATGGGCGGCGGCTACGCCGAGCACGTGCTGGTGCCCGCCGAGATGCTGGGCCACAAGCCGGCCTCGCTCGGCTGGGAGGAGGCCGCGGCGATCCCGGTGGCGGCCGAGACCGCCGAGCGGGCGCTCGACATCCTCGGTGCGCGGTCGGGCGAGACCCTGCTCGTGCACGGCGCGGCCGGCGGGGTCGGCACGGTGCTCCTGCAGTTCGCCCGGGCGCGCGGGATCACCGTGATCGGCACCGCGAGCGAGGCCAACCACGACCACCTGCGCGAGCTCGGCGCGATCCCGGTGACGTACGGCGAGGGCCTCGCCGAGCGGGTGCGGAAGGCCGCCCCGGGCGGGGTGGACCGGGCCCTGGACGCGGTCGGGCAGGGCGGGGTGCTGCCGCTGTCCATCGA
Organism: Kitasatospora sp. NPDC096140; assembly: GCF_040303045.1. Lineage (NCBI taxonomy): Bacteria > Bacillati > Actinomycetota > Actinomycetes > Kitasatosporales > Streptomycetaceae > Kitasatospora > Kitasatospora sp. NPDC096140. The sequence goes on along the minus strand of NZ_JBEOUW010000001.1, from coordinate 214,588 downwards.
GCTGACGGGCGGTGCGGACCGGGTCCTGACCATCGCCGACTTCGCGGGCGCGCAGCAGTACGGCGTCCGTGTCTCCGGCGGCGGCGAGGTCGAGTTCCACCACCAGCGGGCCTACGCCGCCGCGCTCGCCCTGCACGAGGCCGGGACGCTGCGGCTGCCGCTGCACCGGGTGTTCCCGCTGGCGGAGGCGGCCGAGGCGCAGCGGGTCAGCGAGCGGGGGCACCTGCGCGGCAAGATCGTCCTCACGGTCTGACGCCGGGTCCGGCGGCCGCCCGTACCCCGGCGCTCGCGCACTTGTGCGGAGCGGCAGGTACCGGTCCCCCGAAATGGACCCGGGGTGCGGCCGGAGGCGTGGGACCGGGGGCGCGGGTGCCGGGTGCGGGCGGCAACGGCGTTTGGCAGTCCGGCCGTTGACCTCGCAGTCGGCCCTTCCCCGGGGCGGGCCGCCCGGCGACGCTCCGGCGCCGAGGCGCGCCGCGACGTCGTAGGGCGGAACGCCGACGCGCCGACCGTGCGCGGCGGCGGAAGCCCGGCTTCCACCCGCTCCGGTCGGTAGAGTCACGCCCATGGTGATGGTGGACGCGGCGGGAAGCCCTGCGACCGGTCGGCTGGCCGGCCGCTCCTGCGTGGTGACGGGTGCGGCGAGCGGCATCGGACGGGCCGTCGCCGAGCGGTTCGTCGGCGAGGGCGCGGCGGTCGTCGCCGCCGATGTCGACGCCGCGGGGCTGGGCCGGCTGGCCGGGCAACTCCCCGGCGCCGTCAGCACGGTGGTCGGCGACGTGGCCGACGACGAGGACGCCCGCCGGATGGTCGCGGCCGCCGTCGAGCGGCACGGCCGACTGGACGTCCTGGTCGCCAACGCCGGGGTGATCCCGCTGATGGAGATCACCGAGGCCACCGCGGAGGACTGGGACCGCGTGATGGCCGTGGACGGCCGCGGCATGTTCCTCACCTGCAAGTACGCGATCCGGGCGATGACCGCCCAGGAGCGGCCGGGCGGCGCGATCGTCTGCCTCTCCTCGATCTCCGGCGAGGCCGGCCAGCGCGGCCAAGCGGTGTACGGGCCCGCCAAGTTCGTCGCCTCCGGCCTCACCAAGCACCTCGCCGTCGAGTGGGCCGACCGCGGCATCCGGGTCAACGCTGTCGCCCCCGGCACCATCACCACCGAGCGCGTCGCCCGTCTGCGCGACGAGCCCGGCGGTCCCGAGTACCTCGCGGCGATCGAGAAGCTCCACCCGATGGGCCGCCTCGGCGCCCCGGACGAGGTCGCCGCCGCCGTCCTCTTCCTGGCCTCCGACGACGCCTCCTTCATCACCGGTGCCGTCCTGCCCGTCGACGGCGGGTACCTGGCGCAGTAGCGCCCGCGCGGAGCCGCCCCGCCGGGCAGCCCACCCGGTTTGCGGGGTCGGTCGGGTGGCCCGTGTGGCCGCGCGGACGGTCGGGCGGAAACCCGGTGGCGTGCGCCGCCGCGCCGTGCTGGAGTGAGCGGATGGATCACGACGAGGTGCTCGCCCTGTTCGACGAGCGAATCCGGCGCAACGCACAGTCCGACGGCCCCGGTGTCCGGGTCGAGCACGACGGCGCGGTGGTGCGGCTGGTGGGCGGGCCGGGCGACTGGAACGGCGTGGTGTGGTCCGGCCTGGACGAGGCCGGGGCGGACGCGGCGATCGCCGCGCAGGTGCGCCACTTCACCGAACTGGGCCTGGAGTTCGAGTGGAAGGCCTACTCCCACGACCGCCCTTCGGACCTCGGGCAACGGCTGCTCGCGGCCGGCTTCGAGCCCGAACCGGACGAGGCGCTGATGGTCGCCCGGATCGCCGACCTGCCGACCGAGGTGGTCCTTCCCGAAGGCGTGCGGCTGCACCCGGTGACCGACCCGGCCGGGGTGGACCTGATGGTGGAGGCCCACGCCCAGGCCTTCGGCACCGACCTCCCGGGCCTGCGCGAGCGGATGCTCGGCCACCTCCGGCACGGCAGCGACACCGTCAGCATGGTCGTCGCCCTGGCCGGCGACCGCCCGGTGTCTGCGGCCCGGATGGAACTGAACCCCGGCACCGGCTTCGCCGGCCTCTGGGGCGGAGGCACCGCCCCCGACTGGCGCGGCCGGGGCATCTACCGCGCCCTCGTCGCCCACCGCGCCCGCGTCGCCGCCGACCACGGCTACCGGTACCTCCAGGTCGACGCGAGCGACGACAGCCGCCCCATCCTCCAGCGCCTCGGCTTCGTCCGGCTGAGCACGACGACGCCGTACGTGTACCGGCCGTAGGGCCCGGTCCGCGGCGCGGGCGTCGGATCGCGGATCTCCCGGCCGCCGGGCCGGAGGCCGTGCCGGACGGTGATCCCGGCCCGTGAGCCACTTCCGGTCGTTCCCCCCTGATCAACCACGAGCCAGGTACGGGCTGATCGTTCACGACGGCGGCGGGCGAGCATCGGGATCGACTTCTGTTCCTGGTGCGGACAGCGCCTCCTCGATTCCCGACGGGACCGCTGGTTCGACGAGATGGAGCGCCGCGGGATCGATCCCTCCAAGGACGACGTCCCCGCCGAGTTCCAGGACGGGGCCTGGCTCGGCCACTGGCGGGCGGCGGCGAGGGCCAGTCGGCGGGCGTCGGGGTCGGTGGTCGTGGGCTGCGGCCCGCCGTAGAGGTTGATCACCTCGGCCTGGTGGACGGTGCGCGCCTGTCCGCCGGAGAACCGGTTGGACGTCACGCTCTGCTTCGCCCTGCCCCGGGCATCGTTGTGAACCTCGTCCCGCACGGTTCCTCAGCGTACCGGCGGGGGACGGCAGTTGGACCGCCTGTGCGGAGTGGGACGGCCTCCCCCCGGCTGGGGGTGGGCCCGGCCGGCGCCGGTCATCGGGTGACCGCGAACCGCCCCGGGAACGGCTCCCCGGGCTCACCCGAGAAGACCACCTCGCCCCGGTGCAGCACGTGCACCACGGCCGCCCCGGCGAGCGTGCGCGGCAGCGACTGCGAAGCCAGCACCACCGTGCGGCCGGCGGCGGCGTCCGCCAGCAGACGGGCGTGCAGCCGGGCGGCGACGGCGGGGGCGAGGCCCCGCTCGGGCTCGTCGAGCAGGAGGAACGTCGGCCGGGCCGCCAACGCCCGCCCGACGGCGACCAGTTGCTGCTGGCCGCCGGAGAGACTGCCCGCCCGGCGGTCCAGCAGCGCGGTCAACTCGGGGAAGAGCTCCAGCACTTCGGCCGGGCCCGGGCCGCCCAGGGTCAGGTTCTCGGCGACGGTCAGCGACCCGAACACCCCGCGCTCGGCGGGGACGAGAGCCAGCCCCCGCCGTACCCGCTGGTACACCGACAGCCCGCCGATGTCCCGGCCCCGCCACAGCGCCCGCCCGCCCGACAACGGTACGACCCCGGCCAGGGCGTGCAGCGCACTCGTCCGTCCGGCGCCGTTGCGGCCGAGCAGAACGGTGAGGGCGGCGGAGGGGAAGACGAGGTCGACCCCGTGCAGTGCCTCCAGCGGGCCGTACCGGACCCGGGCGGCGCGGAGCGCGGCTTCGACGGGCATCAGGTCACCGCTCCCCAGACCCGGGTGACCCGGGGATCGGCCAGGACGGTCGCGGTCGGGCCGCCCGCCACCATCCGGCCCTCGGCCATGGCGTAGACGGAGTCCGCGAGTTCGGCGACCAGCTCGACGTCGTGCTCGACCAGCAGCAGCGCCATGCCGCGCCCGGCCAGGCTCCGCAGCACGGACACCAGACGGGCCGTCTGCGCGGCGTCGAGCCCGGCGGCCGGCTCGTCCAGCAGCAGCACCCGGGGCTCGCCCGCCAGCGCCCGCGCCAGCTCCACCAGCCGCAGCACGCCGGTGGGTTGCGCCCCGGCGGGCTCGGCGGCGACGTCCTGCAGCCCGAACAGCCGCAGCGCCCCGGCCGTCCGCTCGGCCACGGCCCGGGCCTCGACCCGCCCACTCCGCCGGGGCCGTCCGGGCCGGTGGGGTCGCTGCTCGGTCCGTCGTCCTGTTGGTCGTTCCGCTCGTCGTTCCGTCCGCTGTTCGGCGCCGACCCGGACGTTGTCGGCCACCGAGAGGGTGGGGAAGACGGCGATCTGTTGGAAGGTCCTCGCCAACCCGAGCCGCACCCGTCGGTGGGCGGGCAACCCGGTGACGTCCCGCCCGCCCAGCAGCACCCGCCCGGCGTCCGGACGCGCGGTGCCGGCGAGGCAGTCGAACAGGGTGCTCTTGCCCGCCCCGTTCGGCCCCACCAACGCCGTGATCCGCCCCGGCAACGCCACCAGGTCCACCCCGGCCACCGCCTCGATCCCCCCGTACCGCCGCACGATGCCCCGGGCGGTGAGCCGGGCAGCGGGGTGGGTGGCGGGGTGGTTTGCGGCGTGGGAGGCGGCGCGGCGGCCATGAGAGTCGCTCATGGCTGTCCGTTCCGTGCGCCGAGGAGTGCCGCTCGGTCAAGGGACGGGCGATGGCATGAGAGTCGCTCATGGCTTGTCGCGCGGGTGGTGGGATGAGTGTTGCTCATGGCTGCTCCTCTGCATGGTCGGCGAGGCGGCATGAGTGTTGTTCATGGCTTGTGACTGGAGGCGGTTGGTAGGTCGACATGAGAGTTGCTCATGGCTGCGGCCTCGCATGGCCGGCGAGGCAGCATGAGAGTTGCTCATGATGCCCGCTCCTCGCCGGCCTGCCGCGCCGCGATGGCCGCTCGTACCCGGCGTCCCGTCGGGGTGAGGCGGGTCGGCGGGAGGGGCGGGGGTTGGCGGCCGTCGCGGCGGGGGTGCAGGGGGAGGGAGGCGAGACCGCCCGGGAGGCGGCCGATGACGGCGGCGAGGGCACCGACGGCGACGGCGGAGACGCCCGCGACGGTGCCGGCGTCGAGGCCGATGAGGAGGGCGGCGGCCAGGACGGCGGCGAGGGCGCTGTCGGCGCCGGCGACGACGACGGCCGCGAACCAGAGGAGCCCGCGCACCGGGTCGAAGTCGGCGGGGTCGAAGGCGCGTCCGGCGAGGCCGATCAGGCCGCCGCCGAGGGCGGCGAGCGCCGCGCCCGCGACGAAGGCGAAGAGCTTGAGGCCGGGGACGTCCACACCCGCCGCGACCGCGCCCGGTTCGTGGTCCCGCATGGCGGTCAGGGCCCGGCCGAGGCGGCCCCGGTGCAGAGCGCGTACGGCGAGCAGGCCGAGGCCGAGGAGCAGGAGTTCGGCGAGGTAGAAGACACGGTCGCCGGCCAGGAAGGACGGGCGGTCGAGGACCAGCCCGGTGGTGGCGTACGGCTGCTGGAAGACGAAGCGGCTCATCGCCATCCCCACCGCGAAGGTGACCAGGGCCAGGGCGAGCCCGCGTCGCCGGATCGCGGGCCAACCGGTGAGTAGGCCCAGTGGCGCGGTGGCGAGGACCGCGATCAGCAGCGCGGGTACGGAGGGCATGGCCGGGATGCCGGGGATGCGGCCGGACATCAACAGCGCCGTGCCGAGCGCGCCGAGGCCCGCGTAGCCGGCCTGGCCGAGCGAGATCTGCCCGCCGTAGCCGGTGACCACGACGATGGACAGCAGCACGAGCGCGAGCGCGGGGACGAGCAGGGCGCTGCGCAGGTCGTTGCCGCGGAAGCCGAGCGGCAGCAGGAGCAGCACCAGGCAGACGGCCCCCGCGAGCCGTCCGCCCCCGCTTCCGGCACGGCGCAGGTCCAGCGGCGCCGTGCCGGCCCGGTCCCCGCCGGTGCGTGGCCCGCCGGTTCCCGGTCCGCCGATGCGCGGCCCGGCGAGCAGGGCGGTGGCGAGCAGCGCGATCACGAACAGGTTGGACTGCACCGCCTGCACCAGCGGCAGCAGTTGCCCGGACGGGTGCACCCGGGTGAGCTCCGACTGGGCGACGCCGAGGGCCAGCCCGGTGGCGACGGCGACCGGGATGCTCTGCAGCCGGGCGGCGACCGCGACCGCCATGGTCTCCATCACCAGCAGCGGCAGCCCGTACGGATCGAGCAGCAGGTACGGCGCGAGGGCGATGCCGACGAGCCCGGCGGTGAAGGTGCCGAAGGCCCAGCCGGTGGCGGAGAGCCGGTCGGCGTCGACCCCGGCGAGGGTGGCGAGGTGGCGGTCGTCGACGACGGCGCGCAGCTGGAGGCCGAAGCGGGTCCACCGGGTGACGGCGGAGACGGTGAGGCCGAGCACGAGGATGGCGGCGAGCTGGGCGACGGTGTCGGGCCGGAGGCTGTGCCCGCCGGGCAGGTGGATCGGGGTGCCGCCGAGCGGGGAGGGCGCGCCGGCCAGTGGTGCCGGGCCCCACAGCAGCACGGCCACGCCGATGAGCAGCACGAAGACGCCGAGCCCGGCGACCACGGTTTCGGCCGGTCCGGCGCCGCGCCGTTGCAGCGGGCGGTAGACGAGGACGTCGAGCAGCGCTCCCAGCGCGGGGGCGACGACCAGCAGGCAGCAGGCGACGGCAGGCCACACCGGCCAGTGCCGCACCACCACGAGGTCGCGCAGCAGGTAGGCGATGGCCATGGCCTGGGCGCCCTGGGCGATGTTGAGCACGCCGGTGGCGCGGTGGCAGACGACCAGACCGATGCCGCTGAGCGCGGCGGCGCTGCCGACGGTGAGCCCGGCGAGGGCGAGGTCGACGGTGAGGTCGAACGATTCGGTGGCGGCGGTGAGCAGCGCGGTGGCGGTCATGGGCGGTCAGCCGGTCGGCGGGGCGGATTCGCCCGGACGGGTGGTGGGGCCCCGGCCTGCGTCGGGGCCAGGGCCAGGGCCAGGGCCAGGACTTGGGTCTGGGTCTGGGCCGGGACCGCGGCCGGGGTCGGGACCGCGCTCGGGATCGCGACCGGGGCCCGGGTCGGGGCCGATCGCGGGCGGTGAGCAGAGCGGGCAGGGCGTCAGCCCCCGGTCCCGGACGGCGCCCCGGCCCACCGGTTCGGCCCGTGCCTTGCCGGTGACCAGCGGGCAGTCCGGGCGGTGGTAGTGGCTCCCCTCGGGAACGGCCAGCCACCCCCCGGCGCCCCCTCCCGCCCGATCCGCCGCAGCGGGTCCGGCACGCGGCCCGGAACCCGGTCCGGTGCGCGGTCCGGCGCCCGGTCCGGCACGGGAACCGGCGTCGGGCTCCGCGACCGGCCCTGCGTCGGGCTCGGCGACCGGCCCTGCGTCGGGCTCGGCGACCGGCCCGGCGTCGGGCGGTGCCGTGCCGGACGGTTCGACGAGCAGCTCGTACAGCCGCTCCACCCGTCGGTCGGTCAGGTCCTCGCGCTCCGGCGGGGGCGGCGGTCGGAGCGCGACCAGGAGGGTCCCGGCCACGATCAGGGCCGCGCCCGGGACGGTGGAGGAGGCCAGGTAGGGGACCTGCTGTTCGACGAAGCGCTCTCCGGAGACCCCGTACCAGCCGAGCACGCACAGCACGGCGCCGGCCGCGACGAGCAGCCAGCCGACCCATTCGCGCGCACCCCGGGGGGCACCACGACCCGGGGCGCGGCCGCCCGCGGGGCTGCCCCGGAGCACGCCGCCCCGGACGGGGGAACCCTTTGGGGCGTTACGGGTGATTTCTCCGTCGGATTGCGATTCGTCCATGGATCCGCCTTCATGGTGTCACTTGAGACGTTTCCAGGATCGGCCTGGAACAGCATCCGGGACACCGAGACACCGGCCCGGGCGGCGCAGTCGAGAGGGAACACCATGCACGTGACGCGAAGCGGCACCCCCACGGGCGGCGGCCGGGCCCTGCGGACGGCGAGCGTGCTGCTCGCGCTGGTGCTGGCGGGTACGGCGGCCGGGTGCAGCAGCAGCGGCAAGTCCAGCTCCTCGGCGACCTCCCCGGCAGCCTCCCCGGCGAGTCCGACCGCGAGCCCGAGCCCGAGCCCGACCGCGACCGGCACCGCGAGCCCGGGGGCCACCGGCAGCGCCCCGGCCGACCAGGCCGCCGCCAAGACCGCGATCACCACCAACTGGGAGAAGTTCTTCGACCCCGCCACCCCGATCGCCGACAAGGCCGCGCTGCTCCAGGGCGGCGACGCGCTGCTCCCGGTGCTGCAGGGCTTCTCGCAGGATCCGCGGGTGGGCCAGGTGCAGGCGAAGGTCACCGACGTCTCGTTCGCCGACGCCTCCACCGCGACCGTCACCTACTCGCTGTCCCTCCAGGGCACGGTGGTCGAGCCGAGCGCGTCCGGTCAGGCCGTCCTGGAGAACGGCACCTGGAAGGTGTCGCGCTCGACCCTGTGCGGCCTGCTGACCCAGGCCGGCGGTGCCAGTGGCACGCCGGTCCCCGGATGCAGCTGACGCCCCGCTCGTGCTGCCGGGCCGCCGACGCGTTCGCGCGCCGACGGCCCGGCAGCGTCGTGGCGGCGGTGCTCGCCCTCCTCCTGCTCGCGCTGCCGACCGGCTGCGGCACCCGGCTGCCCGCCGACGCCTTCACCGCCCGCGCGACCCCCACCTCCGGGGCGAGCGGGGGCACCGGCAGCACCAATGCCACCTCCGACACCGGGGTCACCGCCGGCGAGATCGTGATCGGCATCGTCACCTCCCTCACCAGCCCGGTCGGCAGCGAGGTGTTCAGCGGTCCCCGGTACGGCGCCCTGGCCTTCTTCCGGTCCCTGAACGACCGCGGCGGCCTGCACGGGCGCACCGTCCGGGTGGTGACCTGCGACGACGGCGGAAGCGGCGTCGGCAACCAGGACTGCGTGCACCGGCTGATCGACCAGGACCACGTCTTCGCCTTCGTCAGCGGGAGCGTCCTCGACTACGCGGGTGCACCGTACGTGAGCGGCAAGGCGGTGCCGGACATCGGCGGACAGCCGATCGGCACGGCGTACGACCGCTGGCCGCACCTCTACGAGATCTACGGCAACGCCGCGCCGCGCGACGGCCGCTCGGTCGGCTGGAACGGCACGCTCTACCAGAGCACCGAGGTGTTCCGTTTCTTCAAGCAGCGCCTGGGTGCGAGCAGTGCCGCCGTGGTCGCGTACAACCAGGCCGACTCGGCCCGCTACGCCGGACAGCTGAAGGCAGGGCTGGAGGCGGAGGGCTACCGGGTGCTGCTGCAGACGGTGGACTTCGCGCTGCCGAACTTCCAGGCGGTGGCGGCGGCGGTGCGCGCCGACGGCTCGCAGCTGCTGTTCGACGCCATGGACACCCGGGGCAACGCGGCGCTGTGCAGGGCACTGGACGAGTCCGGGGTGACGGTCGAGGCGAAGGTCACCAACGTGCAGAACTGGTCGGAGTCGGTGCGCAGCGACTACCAGGCCTCGCCGAACTGCCGCAACGTGCTCTGGGCGACCTCGTCGAGCCTGAACTACGAGGACCAGCAGTACCCGGCGGTGCACGACTTCCGGACGGCGATGGCCCGCTACTACCCGGACCGCGCCGGTCAGCTGTCCGCCTGGGAGCTGGAGGGCTGGGCGGGCGCGCAGTGGCTGACCGACGCACTGGACTCCTGCGGCGCCGCGCCGACCCGCTCCTGCGTCGAGGCGTTCATGAACCGTGCCGAGCCGTACGACGCGCACGGCCTGATCCTGCCGGCCTCCTTCGTCCCGCAGCCGCCGCCGTCCGGCCCGACCCGGGCCTGCCTGAACGCCGCCCGCTGGCAGGACTCGGCGCAGGGCGGGCTGGGCGGCTGGGTCACCCAGGTGCCGTCGATGACGACGAACTGCTACGACGTGCCGCAGCTGCCGTACAAGCCGTAGCGCTGCCGGCGGCGGACCCCGGCCCGGCGGAGCGCGGCCCGGCGGAGCGTGGCTCGGCTGACCCCGGCCCGGCCGCCCCCGAGTCGGTGGGCCCCGAGTCGGTGGGCCCCGAGCCGGTGGCCGCAGGGCCGAGCCCTGCGGTCGACCCGAGCCCTGCGGCGGCCCCCGCCCCGGCCGCACTCCCGAGCCCGGCCGGAGTGCCGAGGCCGGCCGGGGCGCCGAGGTGGGCGGTGGAGCGGCTGCCGTGCTGCGGTCCGTCGTCGTCCGGGAGCCGCTCGACCACGACCATGGCCGCGTCGTCGTCCAGCCGGCCGCCGACGTGGGCGAGCAGGTCGCGGCGGAGGCGGTGGAGGAGGACGGTGGGGCGGTCGGCGCGCCAGGCGGTGACCCGCTCGGTGAGCGGGTAGAAGCGCCGCTGGGCGTCGCGGGCCTCGATCACGCCGTCGGTGTAGATCAGCAGCCGGTCGCCCGGGCGGAACGGGAAGGTCTCCACCTCGTAGCGCACCGGGGCGAGGTCGCCGAGACCCAGGGGCGGCGACGGCTGGCGGGCGGCGAGAGTGGTGATGCCCTCGGGGCGCAGCAGCAGCGGGGGCGGGTGGCCGCAGTCGATCAGACGGACCGGTGAGCCGTCGTCGGGGATGTCGAGCAGGACGGCGGTGATGAAGGACTCGCCGGCCTCGCCCGACTCGTGGGGCTCCTCGTCGGCGCCGTGGGACGACGCCCGGGGCAGGGCGCGCCGATCCTGCTGCGTCCGGCGGGCCTGCCGGGACTGCTCGGCGAGCTGGGCGAGGTCCCAGCTGACGCTGCCGTCCAGGTAGGCCGCCAGGTCGGGCAGCTCGGCGTGCAGGTGGGCGGCGGCGCGGAAGGCGCCGAGTAGCAGGGCCGCGTCGCCGAGCGAGGACAGGCCCTTGCCGCGGACGTCCCCGACCAGCAGCCGGGTGCCGGTGGCGGTCCGGGCGGCCGCGTACAGGTCGCCGCCGACCTGTGCCTCGGCCTCGGCGGCCAGGTAGACGGAGGCCAGGTGCAGCGGGCCGATCCGGTCCGGCAGTGGGCGCAGCAGCACCCGCTGGGCGGCCTCGGAGACGGACCGGACCCGGGCCAGCTCCCGCTCGTGCCGCTCGCGCAGCACCCGCAGGCCGATGATCAGTGCGGAGACGACGGCCTGCGCACTGAGCTGGGTCTCGATGTTGGCGCTGGTCAGGCTGTCCCGGACGGAGCCGATGACGGTCAGTGCGGCGAACGCGATCAGGGCGACCGCGGCGGTGGCCCGGGGGCCGGCGAAGGAGGCGGTCAGGGCGGGGGCGACGATCAGCAGCGGGCCGAGGTGGATGTCCGGCGGGGCGAGGATGTCGACGACGGTGATCAGCGCGATCAGCGCGAGCGTCAGCGCCGTCAGCACCCGGGGGTCGGGTCGCCAGGTGCGGCGGCGGTCGGGGGGATGCGGCGCGTGCGGCGGGAACGGCGCATCGGGACGCTGCCGGAGGGGCACCTCTCCTCTGTACACCGTGGGGGCGGCGGGGCGCACCCCGAGACGGCCGTCGGTCCGCCACCGTCGACCGCCGGGAGCGCTCCGTCGTCGGCCGCCCCCGGCGCGCAGCCGGTCGGCGCCCGTCGGGCTCCGTCCTCGGGTTGCGTCGGTCGGCCGTGTCCGTCGGGCCGCGCCCGGCGGCTTCGCCCGGCGGCTGTGTTCCGTCAGCCCTCTTCGCCGTAGCGGGCCAGGTAGGCGGCGAACCGGGCGATGTCCTCGTCGGACCAGTCGGTGAAGCGGGTGGTGAAGGCCAGCCGGCGCTGCTCGTTGGCGTCCCGCAGCAGGGTCAGCCCGGCTTCGGTGGCGCGCAGGATCTGGCCGCGCTGGTCGTCCGGATCGGCCTCGCGGGCCAGCAGGCCGAGCCTCTCCAGAGCGGTGACCTGACGGCTGACGGTGGACTTGTCGAGCATGAAGTGCGCGGCCACGTCGGCGGCCCGGCAGCCGCCGCGCTCGGTGATCAGGTCGAGGATGCTGTACGTGACCAGGGAGAGGTCGGGGTGCAGCTGGGAGGCCTTGTGCCGGGCGCGGCGGGCGAACGCGGTCAGCTCGCGCTGGATGGTGTCGATGGACGACTCGCGGCCGGGCACGGCGTTCCTACCTCCTCGATATTTGTTGCACTATACAACGGATTCGCCCGGGGTCGCGCGACGATCCGACGCCGGCCCTCCTCGCGCGGCCTGCCAGGCGCGGGCGGCGGCGATCCTTCGGGTCGCACTCGGGTGAGTGGCGAACAGTAGCCCAAGCAGCCTGGGCGGGTCGACATCGGAGACGTTCGCCAGTGCCAGTCTGCGCTGCATCGCCACGAACTGCTCGGCATCGCCGGTCAGTTCGAGCGCGTGCCGGTCGGCCCGGGCCTCGATCCGGCGGCTCACCGCGCACTGCACCGGACCCGACAGCGCACCCAGCAGCGCCGCGAGCGCCGCCAGCAGCGGCAGCGCCCGGGGGTCCGCCGCATCGGTCGCGCCGGCCGCGTCCAGCAGCGGTTGCCAGTCGGCCGACAGGCCGATGACCGCCACCGCGACAGCCGCCCCGACCGCGCCCAGCGCCGTGCCGAGCGGCACGTCCCGGTGCTTGACGTGGCCCAGCTCGTGCGCGACCACCAGCTCCACCTCGCTCGGCTCCGCGGTGCTCAGCAGCGTGTCGTACGCGACGATCCGGCGGGTGGCGCCGAACCCGGAGACGTACGCGTTGAGCGCGCTGGTCCGGCGGGAGGCGTCCGCCACCAGGACGTCCCGCACCCGGACGCCGTCCCGCTCGGCCAGCGCCAGCAGCGCGGTGCGCAGCTCGCCCGGCGGCATCGGGGCGAAGCGGTTGAACACCGGCTCGATCAGCAGCGGGTGGAGGAAGGAGAGGGCGACGGTCAGCAGCGCCGCCGCGCCCGCCGCCGGCAGCCACCAGTGCTGCGGCGACCGGGCGGTCAGCGCGAACAGCCCGAGGGCGAGCGGAAGAAAGAGGACGAGGGTGAGGAGCAGGCCGCGCAGGGCGTCCAGTGCCCAGCCGGCCCAGCCCTGGGTCACCAGCCCGTACCGGGCCCGGACCGACCGCACTCGGGCGTCGAAGGGCAGCTGCAGCAGTCGGCCGAGGAGCACCAGGGCCGCCGCGCCGGCCAGGACGGTGGCCGTGCGGGAACCGCCGAACCAGCCGCCCACGGCGGTGACCAGCGCGGCGCCGGCCGGGGTGAGGCCGAGCAGCAGGGTCAGCGTCAGGCCCGCCAGCCGGCCGCCCAGCGCCCACGGCAGCTGGGCGCGGCGCAACGCGCGGCCCCGGGCGCGCTCGGCAGGGGTGAAGTCGGGGGAGGAGCCGGGTGTGACGTCGGGTGTGTCGGGTGTGGCGTCGGAGCCGGAGCCGGGCGTGCGGTCGGCGGAGTCGGGCCTGGGGTCGGGGGACGCGGCCGGGCCGCCCGGAGCGGACGCGGACGCGGACGCGGAGGCAGGGCCGGGGGCCGGGTCCGCGTCGGGGCCCGGGGTGGGCCGGCGGTCGGGGGTGGTGTCCATGGGCGGGGTACGGCTCTTCCGGTCGTCCGGTGTTCCGGTCGGGTGTCGCGGTTCAGCATGGCGTACCCGGACGGGCGGTGCGCACTCCTGCGCCGGGCACGGCCGTGGCGCGGTCCAGCCGGGTGCCGGTCACTCCTCCGCGGGGCCGGTGGCGCCGTGGACGCCCGCGCGCAGCAACTGGTGGCCGAGGTCCACCAGGGCGCGGCCGACCGCGAACTCGTCGCCGACCTGCGGGGCCGGGGTGTCGCGCGGGTTGCGGCGCGAACGGGCGTCGCTGTGCAGGACGTTGCCGTCGGCGTCCAGGACGGCGTGCACCCGGGTGGTGTCCCGGTCCTCGACCACGTGCAGGCTCAGCTGCCAGTCCTTGGTGCGGACGGCCCGCCCGCCGCCCCCACCACCGCTCGCCGCCGACTCCGCCGCCACTGCTGTCGTCGCTGTCGCCGCTGCCTCTGCCGCTGCTGCTGCCGCGGCCCCCGACGGCCCGGTGGCGGTGGCCCCGCCCGTGTCGCCGGGCGTGGCCCGGCTCGTGCCGCCGGACGTGGCGACGCCCGTGTCGCCGTGTGCCGCGCCGCTCACGTTGCTGCCCATCACGTCACACCTCCGGACCTCCCGCGCGGGACCGGTTCCCCGTACCACCACGCTGCGCGCCCTCCCCGCCGCCGCACCAGGGACACGGTGGCCGGGACGGGTGGGGTGATTGGGACGGGCGGGCCAGGGGTGGGTCCGTCGGCGCCCTTTTGTGGCCGGAAAGTTGCGGCTGCGGGCTCAAGTGGTGGTGATTCCGTGGCGTAGGCTGACCGCTCTTGCACCGTCCTCGGGGGGAACCACTCATGCGCCGTGCCGCGGCCGCCGTCGCGCTGCTCGTCGGACTCACCGCCGTCACCGCCTGTGGTCCGGACGACCCCGACCCCGCCCCGGCTGGCGCCGCGCCGGCTCCCACGGCCGCGTCCCCGACCACGGGTGCCCCGACCACCGCCGCGGCCCCGAGCAAGAGCGCCGCGCCCCGGCCGGACGGCACCATCACCGTCGCCTTCGCCGGGGACGTCCACTTCGAGGGGCGCACCGAGGCCCGGCTGGCCGTCCAGCCGCCCGAGCCGGCGCTCGGCCCGATCTCCCGCAACCTCGCCGACGCCGACCTCTCCGTCCTCAACCTGGAGACCGCGATCACCGGGCGCGGCGCCCCGGAGCCCAAGCTCTACACCTTCCGCACCGAGCCCAAGGCGCTGTCGGTGCTCAAGGACTCGGGCGTCGACGTCGTGTCGATGGCCAACAACCACGCCGTGGACTTCGGCGCGGACGGCCTCGCCGACACCCTCGCCGCCAAGGACTCCTCGCCGATCCCGGTCGTCGGCGTCGGCCGCAACGCCAAAGAGGCGTACGCCCCGTACGTCACCACCGTGCGCGGGGTGAAGGTCGCCGTGGTCGCCGCCAGCCAGGTCGAGGACCTCACCAACCAGAAGTGGCGGGCCGGCGCGAACAAGCCGGGCATAGCCTCCGCCCTGGACGTCCCGGCACTGGTCAAGGCGGTGGAGGGGGCGAAGCAGCAGGCCCCGGTCGTCCTCGTCTACCTGCACTGGGGCGAGGAGGGCAAGGCCTGCCCGACCGCCGCGCAGACCACCATCGCCAAGAAGCTCGCCACCGCCGGCGCCACCGCGGTGGTCGGCACCCACGCGCACACCATGGTCGGCTCGGGCATGCTCGGCAACACCTACGTCGGGTACGGCTTCGGCAACTTCCTCTGGTACGGCACCTCCGACTACCCGAACTCCAACGAGACCGGCGTCACCACCCTCACGCTCACCGCCGACGGCAAGGTGACCGGCGAGGCCTTCGCCCCGGCCGCCATCGACGACAAGGGTATCCCCGAGCCGGTCACCGGCGCCGCCGCAGCGGCCGCCCTCAAGCGCCGCGACGGCCTGCGCGGCTGCGCGGGACTCTCCCCCGCACCGAAGGCGCCGACGGAGCCCTCGGCCTCGCCGTGAGGTCAGGACGCACCGTGATCGCGGCGGGACGGTGATCGCGGCGGGACGGTGATCGCGGCGGGACGGTGATCGCGGCGAAACGGTGATCGGGGCTGCACGATGATCGGGGCGGAGCGGTGATCGAGGCGGAGCTGAAGGCGCTGGTGCGCCACCCCGGTGTGCTGCTGCGCCACTTGGAGGGCCTGCACGGACCCGGTCGGGCCGAGGTGTACCGGGACACCTACTACGACCTCCCCGACGGCAGCCTCCTCGCCGCCGACCGCGAGCTGCGCATCCGTGAGATCGAGTCCTCGGACGGTGGTCGACGTGCGCTGCTCACCCACAAGGGTGCGCGGGTCGACGACGCGTCCGGCTCGAAGCCGGAGCACGAGACCGCGGTGGCGGACGCCGGGGCGGCGCACGCGATCCTCCGCGGCCTGGGGTACCTCCCGCGGCTCGCCTTCGAGAAGCACTGCCGGAACTACACGCTGGAGCGCGACGGCCGCCGGTTCCTGGCGACGCTGGTCCGGGTGCCGCAGCTGGCCGGGGTGTTCCTGGAGGTCGAGACGGCCGCCGCCCGGGTGGACGAACTGGCCCCGGCGCTGGCCGCCGTGCGGGCAGTCCTGGGCGAACTCGGCGTGGGCGACGCGGATGTGACCGGCGAGCTGTACACGGACGCGGTCCTGCGCGCCGGCGGCGCGGGTGGTGCCGGTGGTGCCGGTGGTACCGATGGCGAGGGTGGTGCGGGCGACCGCCGGTAGCCGCGGCGGTCCGCGCGGTGGTTCGGGGGGTGGCACGAGGACTCTGCGAGACGAACCGTCTCGTTTTCACCTGCCCCTCGGGCGTCGGCATTCGAATTGACGGTCGCACAGGCTCTCGGCGTAGGCGAACAACTGTGTTAGGTTAGGCTTGCCTAATCTTGCTGGTCGGAGGGGATGTCCTGTGCAGCAGCAGTCCGAATTCACCGGTACCGTCGCGATGGTCACCGGAGCCGGGCAGGGCATCGGCGCGGCCGTGGTGCGGGCGCTGGTGGCCGAAGGAGCCGTCGTTGCGGCGGTGGACCGCCGTGCCGGTCCGCTCGACGCGCTGGCGGCGGAGCTCCCGGCCGTCAGACCGTACGTGCTGGACGTGTCCGATGCCCAAGCCGTCGACGACGCCGTCGAACTGATCGAACGTCAACTCGGCCCGATCGCCACGCTCGTGAACGTCGCGGGCATCCTGCGTACCGCACCGGTCGTCGAACTCACCGACGCCGACTGGGCGGACACCTTCGCCGTCAACACCACCGGCGTCTTCCACACCGGTCGCGCCGTCGCTCGGCGGATGGCCGGCCGGGGGCGCGGAGCCGTCGTGACCGTCGGCTCCAACGCCGCCGGCGTGCCGCGGGCCGGGATGGCCGCCTACGCGGCGTCCAAGGCCGCGGCCACCATGTTCACCCGCTGCCTGGGGCTGGAGCTCGCCCGCTCCGGGGTGCGGTGCAACGTCGTGTCACCCGGGTCGACCGACACCGAGATGCAGCGCGCGCTGTGGGGCGAGGACGCCGCGGCGGCCGAACAGCGGGTGATCGAGGGCGACCTGGCCGCCTGGCGGGTCGGCATCCCGCTCGGCCGGATCGCCGCACCCGCCGACGTCGCGGAGGCCGTGGTGTTCCTGGCCTCCGACCGGGCGCGGCACATCACCATGCACGACCTGTACGTCGACGGCGGCGCGACCCTGCGCGCCTGAGCCGCCTCGGCCCCGTCGAACCGCTGCCTCCGCGCGGTTCCGCCCGCGCCCCAAGCCCTGTCGGCCCCCGAGTTCTGTCGGCCCCCGAGTTCTGTCGGTGCCGAGTTCCGTCGGCCCCGAGTTCGGTCGGCGCCCACGGTTCCGCCGGCGCCCCCGAGACCCGCGGCCCCCGAAGACATGCCGGTCCCCGAAAGACGTGCCGGCCCCCGGGATCCGCCGACTCCCCGTAGAGCTGCGATCACCCCCCCGCAGACCCGTCCCAGACTGGAGATTCCACCGTGACCACGGTGCACCACGCCCCGGCGGCCCCCCTCGCCGGCGGCCCCGACCACGCCGTCATCGGCGCGGCCAGCGGACTGCTCGGCCAGTACCGGGCCGCCTCCGACGACGCGTTCTTCGCCTCGCCGACCCGCACCCTGCTGACCTCCGGCGTGCGGGCCCGGGTGCCGCAGGACGGGCGGCCGCTGCCCCTGCGGGTCGCCGAGACGCTGGCCGAGGCCGGCCGCACGGGGGGCGAACGGCCGTTGGTGGTCGGCGCCGTGGCGTTCGACCGGGACAGCAGGGTCGAACTCGCCGTGCCCGAGCGGGTCCGGACCGCCGGTGCGCTGGGTGAGGACCCGCTGATCGCGCTGCCCGCGCCGCCGGCCGAGCGGGTCGACTGGCGGATCCGCCCGGTGCCCGAGCCGGAGGCGTACGGCGCCGGCGTCGCGGTGGCCGTCGAGTGGCTGCGCGGTGGCGAGTTGAGCAAGGTGGTGCTCGCCCGGACGCTGGAGCTCAGCGCCGCCGAGCCGCTCGACCTGCCGGCCATCCTGCAGCGGCTGGCCCGGCGCGACCCGGGCGGCTACACCTTCGCCGTCCCGGCCGGCGGCGGCCGGACCCTGATCGGTGCCAGCCCCGAACTCCTGCTCTCCCGGCGGGGAACGGCCGTGCTGGCCAACCCGCTGGCCGGATCGGTGCCGCGCAGCGAGGACCTCGGCGAGGACGTGAGGCGCGCTGCCGCCCTGCTGGAGTCCCCGAAGGACCTGCACGAGCACGCCGTGGTGGTGGACGCCATCCGCGAGGCGCTGGCGCCGTACTGCCGCACCCTGGAGGTGCCCGAACGGCCGACCCTGGTGCGGACGGCCGCGATGTGGCACCTGGCCACCACGATCCGCGGCGAACTGGCCGACCCGGCGGTCTCGGCCCTGGAACTCGCCTGCGCGCTGCACCCGACTCCGGCCGTCTGCGGCACGCCGACCGACGTCGCGCGCCGCGTGATCGGCGAGGTCGAGCCCTTCGACCGCGGGCTGTACACCGGCATGGTCGGCTGGGAGGACGCGACGGGCGACGGCGAGTGGGTGGTCACCATCCGGTGCGCGGAGGCGGACGAACGGACACTGCGGGTGTACGCCGGTGCGGGGGTGGTCGACCGCTCGCTCCCGGAGGCCGAACTCGCCGAGACCAGCGCCAAGTTCCGGACCTTCCTGGACGCCGCGGGGGTGTCCCGGTGACGCCGGCGGACGGGTTCACCCCGTACCCCGCCGAGTTCGCCGAGCGCTACCGGGCCGCCCGGTACTGGCGCGGCGAGACCTTCGGTCGGATGCTGCGCGAGCGCGCCGCCGCACACGGCGGGCGGATCGCCGTCGTCGACCCGGGTGGCCACTGCGCGGCCGGGGAGGAGCGCCGCTGGACGTACGCCGAACTCGACCGCCGGGCCGACCGGATGGCCGCCGGGCTGCTCGCCCGGGGCATCCGGGCCGGGGACCGCGTGGTGGTCCAACTGCCCAACGCCGCCGAGTTCTTCGAGGTCGTCTTCGCGCTGTTCCGGATCGGTGCGCTGCCGGTCTTCGCGCTGCCCGCGCACCGGTACACCGAGATCGGGTACTTCTGCTCCTTCACCGGGGCGGCGGCGTACGTCGTGGCCGCCGTCGACGGCGGCTTCGACTACCGCGAACTCGCCTCCCGGGTACGGGCGGAGAACCCCGCGCTGCGGCTGGTGCTGGTGGCCGGGGAGGACGCGGGCGAGCACGTCCGGCTGGCCGACGTGCCCTGCGACGGTCCCGGCCCCTCGGACGAACCCCGGCCGGGGGACGTCGCCTTCCTGCAGCTCTCCGGCGGCAGCACCGGCGTGCCGAAGCTGATCCCGCGCACCCACGACGACTACATCTACTCGCTGCGCGGATCGGTCGAGCTGTGCGCGCTGGACGCGGACAGCGTGTACCTGTGCGTCCTGCCCGCCGCCCACAACTTCCCGCTCAGCTCGCCGGGTTCGCTCGGAGCGCTGTACGCGGGCGGCCGGGTGGTGCTCTGCCCGCAGCCCGCTCCGGAGACGGCCTTCCCGCTGATCGAACGCGAGGGCGCGACCGTCACCGGTCTGGTGCCGCCGCTCGCCCTGCTCTGGCTGGACGCCGCCGAGCGCGGCGCCCGGGGGTACGAGAGCCTGGAGGTCCTGCTGGTCGGCGGCGCCAAGTTCAGCACGGAGGCCGCCCGCAGGGTGCGGCCGGTGCTGGGCTGCACGCTCCAGCAGGTGTTCGGGATGGCCGAGGGGCTGGTCAACTACACCCGGCTGGACGACCCGGAGGAGCTGATCACCACCACCCAGGGCCGTCCGATCTCCCCGGACGACGAGGTCCGCATCGTCGACGACCAGGACCGCGACCTGCCCGACGGCGCCACCGGTCACCTGCTCACCCGCGGCCCGTACACCATCCGCGGCTACTGGAACGCGCCCGAGCACAACGCCGCCTCCTTCACGGCGGACGGCTTCTACCGCACCGGCGACCTGGTCCGGCGGACCCCGACCGGCCACCTGGTGGTCGAGGGACGGGCCAAGGACCAGATCAACCGGGGCGGCGAGAAGGTCGCCGCCGAGGAGATCGAGAACCACCTGCTCGCGCACCCCGCCGTGCACGACGCCGCGGTGGTCTCGATGCCCGACCCCTACCTGGGCGAGCGCACCTGCGCGTACGTGGTGCTCCGCGCCGAGCACCTCGAACAGCCCCCGAAGGGCGTCGAGTTGAAGAGGTTCGTGCGACAGCGCGGACTGGCCGACTACAAGGTGCCGGACCGGGTCGAGTTCGTCGAGGCCTTCCCGGCCACCGGCATCGGGAAGGTCAGCAAGAAGGACCTGCGCGCCGCCATCGCGGCCTCCCTGACCGCCGCCCGTTGATTCCCCCCGACTGCTAAGGAACGACCATCGTGGGCCTGCCCCGCATTCCCTCCTATCCCATGCCCGCCGCCGAGGAGCTGCCCGCCAACCGGGTCGCCTGGACGGTGGACCCGGCACGCGCCGTCCTGCTGGTCCACGACCTGCAGAACCACTTCCTCGACGCCTTCGACACCGCGGCCGCTCCCGTTCCCGAACTCCTGCACGGTGTCGCGGACCTGGCCAAGGCCGCCGGCGCCGCCGGCGTGCCGGTCGTCTACTCGGCCCAGCCGGGCGGACAGAGCCCGGCCGAGCGCGGCCTGCAGCAGGACTTCTGGGGGCCGGGCATCCCGGACGACCCGCGGGCCATCGCGATCGCCGACGCCGTCGCGCCGGCGCCGGGCGACACCGTGCTGACCAAGTGGAAGTACAGCGCCTTCGTGCGCACCGAGTTGGAGCGGCTGCTGCACGAGCAGGGCCGGGACCAGTTGGTGATCACCGGGGTGTACGCGCACATCGGCGTGCAGGCCACCGCCTGCGACGCCTGGATGCGGGACGTGCAGGCCTTCGTGGTGGCCGACGCGGTCGCCGACTTCGGCCCGGCGGAGCACCGCGCCGCGCTGGCCTGGGTGGCCGGGCGCTGCGGGGTGGTGACCACGACGGCGGCCGTGCTCGCGATGCTCGACGGCGGCACGGACGGGCCGGTCCCGGTGGGCGGGACGCTCGTGGTGGACAGGACGGACGCTGTGGACGGGACGGACGAGGTGGAGGGGAAGTGACGGGCATGGGCTTCACGGTGGAGCGGATCCGGGCCGAGGTCGCCGACGTGCTCGGCGAGGACCCGGCGGACATCCCGCTGGACGAGGACCTGGTGGACTGGGGGCTGGACTCCATCCGGCTGATGACGCTCGCCGAGCGCTGGCGGGCGGAGGGCGCCGAGGTGGCGTTCGTCCGGCTCGCGGAGCGTCCGGCGGTCGAGGCCTGGGTCGAGCTGCTGGGCGCGGTCTGATGGAGGCGGTCGTGCGGGAGGCGGCCCGGGGGGCCGTGCGCGAGAGCGTCCGGGGGCCGGTTCAGGAGCCGGCGGGAACGGTCGTCCGGGAGCCGGAGCGGGAGACCGTCCGGGGGTCGGTGCGGGAGGAGGCGCCGACCCCGGTGCCGTCCCTGCCCCGCCGTACGGTGACCTATCCGGCGACCACCCTGGTCGGGCCGGTGGAGGCGCAGGCGGCCCGGACGCCACACGCGCCGGCGCTGGTGCTCGCGGGCGGACTGACCGTCACGTACGGGGAGTTGAACGCCTCCGCCAACCGGCTGGCGCGCGCCCTGGCCGCCCGTGGGGCCCGCCCCGGCACGGTGGTCGGCTTGGCGCCGTTCCGCCGCCCGGCCGAGCTGCTGACGGCGCTGCTGGCGGTGGTGAAGTCGGGCGCGGCGTACCTGCCGCTGGACCCGGCGGACGCGCCCGGGCGACGGGAGCGGCTGCTCGCGGAGAACGCGCCGGTGTGCGTGCTGGGGGAGGGGGTGCCGGGGGCACTGGCCGGGCTGGAGGTGGACGGCGCGCCGGCCGTCGACCCGCCGCGGGCGCTCACCCCGCAGCACCTGCTGTGCGTCGGGTACGGCCCGGGCGGGCGCCCGACGGCCGTCCGGCTCACCCATGCCGAGGCGGACCGCCGGGTGCGCGAGCTGCAGGCGGAGCACCCGCTGGGCCCGGGCGACCGGGTGCTGCAGCTGGGGCTGCCGCTCTGGGAGTTCCTCTGGCCGCTGCGGACGGGAGCGGCCGTGGTGCTCGCCGACCCGCAGCGGGACGGGGACGTCGGGGCGGTGGTCCGGGAGCTGGGTGTGACGGCGGTGCGGGTGGCACCGGCCGCCCTGCTGGGCGCGTGACGGCGGACGGGTTTCAGATGACAACTTTCAGCGAACAGATGATGAAATCTGTTCGCTGAAAGTTGTCGACCGTCACGTCTGCGCCCTCGCCCCAGTCGAGGCCCCAGTCGAGCTCGCAGCCGAGCCCGCGGCCGGGGTCGGAGCCGAGGCGACCAGGTCCGCCGCTGTCCACGCCATGGCGACCGCGCCGTCCAGCACCGCACGCTCCGCCTCCGCGCCCAGCGCCGCCTCGGCGAACGCCGCCTCGTGCGGGGCGCAAGCGCCGCCCGTGATGTCCAGGACCGGATGGATCGAGGGCACCACGTGCGACACGTTCCCCATGTCCGTACAGGCGAACGGCCCGCTCTCGACCGGCTCCGGCCGGCCGAGGGCCGCCGCGTTGGCCCGCCACAGGGTCAGCAGTCCCGGGTCGGACCGCATGTCCAGGTAGTCCGGCTCGGGGCGGGACAGCTCCACCTCGCACCCGGTGGCCAGCGCCCCGGCGCGGAAGCAGTCCTCGACCCGGGAGCGCAGCTCCGCGAGGTCCTCGGCCGCCGAGGCCCGGATCTCGTACTCGGCGCTCGCGCTGTCCGGGATCAGGTTCGGCGCCGTGCCGGCCGCCGTGGTGATGCCGTGCACCCGCCAGTGCGGCGGGAGTTGCTGACGCAGCAGCCCGATCGCGACCTGGGCGACGGTGAGCGCGTCGGCGGCGTTGCGGCCGTCGTGCGGGTTGAGGCTGGGGTGGGCCGCGCGCCCGGTGTAGCGGACGGACAGGGTGCCGAGCGCGAAGGAACGGAAGTCGGCGACCTCGACCGGGCAGGGGTGCACCATCATCGCCGCGTCCGCTCCGGCGAAGGCGCCGGCCTCCAGCAGCAGCGCCTTGCCGGCCCCGCGCTCCTCGGCGGGCGCGCCGATCACCCGTACGGTGAGCCCGAGCCGGTCGGCGTACGGGGCGAGCCCGACGGCCGCGCCCAGGCCCGCGGCGGCGATCAGGTTGTGGCCGCAGGCGTGCCCGAGGCCGGGCAGCGCGTCGTACTCGCAGACCAGGGCGACGGTGATCGGTCCGCTGCCGAGGGTCGCGCTGAACGCGGTGGCCAGGCCGTGCGCGGGCGCGGTGACGGTGAAGCCGTGGCCGCGCAGCAGTTCGGCGCACCAGGCGGCGGCGCGGTGCTCCTCGAAGGCGGTCTCGGGGTGGGCGTGGATGCGTCGACTGAGGGCGAGCAGCTCCTCCCGGTGTGCGTGCACGCGCTCGCGGACGGCCTTCTTGGTCGCGTCGAGGGTCGGCGTGGTCGCGCTTCCGGGCGGGGGCGTCGCTCCGGGCGTGGTCGCGCTTCCGGGCGGGGGTGTGGACAGGGGCATGGGTGGCGCCTCCGGGGTGTCAGGGCCCGGCTGGTCCCGGGCCGTTGACCAGATCATATGAAGTTAGATTAGGCTAACCTAAGTAAGGCGTTCCGGATCCCGAGGAGCTTTCCGAACCATGCCCGCCGCCGAGACCCACCCTGGCGACACCCAGACCGGCGACACCCAGCCCGGAGACACCGTCGACACCGGGACCGTCGAGACCCTGGCCGCCGATGTCCCGTTGCTCGCCGCCCAGGCCGCCATCTGGTACGCCCAGGAGCTCGACCCCGCCAGCCCGGTCTACAACACCGGCGACGCCGTCGAGATCGTCGGGCCGTTGGACGAGGACCGGTTCGAACGGGCCCTGCGGCAGGCGGTGGAGGAGGCGGAGGCGCTGAGCGCCGTCGTCGTCACCGGCCCCGACGGCACGCCCCGTCAGCGTCTGCAGCCCGGCCGCCACTGGCCGCTGCACCGGCTCGACCTGCGCGTCGCCGTCACCCCCGCCGAGGTCGTCACCCCCGAGGTCGTCACCCCCGCCGAGGCCGCCGAGGCCTGGATGCGCGCCGACCTCGCCCGCCCCGTCGACCTCGCCGAGGGCCCGCTGTTCGCCCACGCGCTCATCCGCCTCGCCGACGACCGGCGCCTCTGGTACCGGCGGATCCACCACCTCGCCGTCGACGCCTACGCGTTGACCCTCCTCGGCGACCGGGTCGCCGAGCTGTACCGCGCCGCCGGTGCCGACGCCGCCGAGCCTGTCGGTGCCGCCGCCGGTGCCGAGCCCGCCGGTGCCGACGCCGCCGAGCCCGCCGGTGCCGAGCCCGCCCCGAGCCCGTTCGCGCGCCTCTCCGAGGTCGCCGCCGAGGAGGCCGCCTACCGCGCCGGCGAGGACTACCGGGCCGACCGCGCCTACTGGACCGCCCGGATGGCCGACGCCGACACCCCGCCGACCCTCCCCAACACCCTCCCCAACGCTCTCCTCCCCGACACCCCCGCCCCCGACCCCCGCCCGGCCCCGCTGCGCCACACCGCCGACCTCCCCGCCGGCACCCGGGACCGCCTGGAGCGCGCCGCCGGCGCCGTCCGCGCCACCTGGGCCGAGCTGCTGCTCGCCGCCACCGCCGGCTACCTGCACCGCCTCTCCGGCAGCCGCGACGTCGTCCTCGGCCTGCCGCTCGCCAACCGCCGCGGCCCGGCCGCCCTGCGCACCCCCGTCGCCACCGCCAACGTGCTGCCGCTGCGCCTCGCCGTCCGCCCCGCCGACAGCGCCGAGGCCCTGCTGCACCGGGTGGTCCGCGAACTGCGCGCCGTCCGCCGCCACCAGCGCTACCCGCTGGAGGACCTGCGCCGCGACCTCGGCCGCACCGCCGACGGCCGCGCCCTGTTCGGCCCGATGGTCAACATCAAGGCCTTCGAGGGCGACCTCGACCTGGCGGGTCTGCCCGGCACCGTCCGCAACCTCGCCGCCGGCCCCGTGGACGACCTCGCCCTGAACGTCTCGCCCGGCCCGGACGGCGCGCTGCGCCTGGTCATCGACGCCGACCCGGCCCGCCACGGCGCCGCCTCCGTCGCCGCCCACCGCGACGGCCTGCTGCGCTACCTCGACGCCCTCGCCGACCTGCTGCTCACCGCCCCGAAGACCCCGATCGCCCGGATCGACCTGCTCGACGCGGACGCCCTGGGCCGGGCCACCGCGGGCCGGACCGAACCCCCGGCCGAGTCGACGGTGCCCGAGCTGTTCGCCGCCCGTGCCGCCCGCACCCCGGAGGCCGTCGCCGTCCGCAGCGGCGCGGACGCCCTGACGTACCGGCAGCTCGACACCGCCGCCAACCGGCTGGCCCACCGCCTGGCCGCGCTCGGCGTACGGGGCGGCGCGCCGGTCGCGATCGCCCTGCCGCGCGGCGCGGACACGCTCGTCGCGATGCTCGCCGTCCTCAAGGCCGGCGGTGCCTGCGTGTCCCTCGACCTCGCCCACCCGCGGCAGCGGCTCGCCGCCGTGCTGGCCGACGCCCGTCCGGTCTGCGCGGTCGGCACCGCCGAGGCCCTCGCCGCGCTCGACCTGCCCGCCGACCTGCCCACGGTCCGCCCGGGGGAGGCGGACGGCGAGGCGGACGGCGAGCCGGACGACGCCCCGCCGGCACCCCGACCGGCCGACCCGGCCTACGTGCTGCACACCTCGGGCTCCACCGGCCGCCCCAAGGGCGTGGTGGTCACCCACGCCTCACTGGCCAACCTGCACGCCGGCCTCGGCGAGGACCACATCGCCCCCGCGCTGCGCCGCACCGGCCGCGAGCGCCTGCGCGTCGCCCACAGCGCCTCGTTCGCCTTCGACGCCTCCTGGGACCCGGTGCTCTGGATGGTCCACGGCCACGAGCTCCACGTGCTGGACGACGCCACCTACCGCGACCCGGCCGCCCTCGCCGCCCACCTCGACCGCGAGCGCATCGACTACCTCGACCTCACCCCCTCCTACCTCGAAGTCCTCATCGCCGAAGGGATCCTGGACGAGGGCCGGCACCGCCCGTCCGTCCTGGTGGTCGGCGGCGAGGCCACCCCGCCGGCCCTCTGGCAGCGCCTGACCGCCGTCCCCGGCCTGCACCCCGTCGACCTCTACGGCCCGACCGAGACCACCGTCGACGCCTACGCCTGGACCCCCGGCCCGGACGGCGCCCCGGTCGGCCGGGTGGTGCGCGGCTCCCGCGCCTACGTCCTGGACGGCTCGCTGCGCCCCGTGCCCGACGGTGTCACCGGCGAACTGTACGTCGCCGGCGCCTGCTTGGCCCTCGGCTACCTCGGCCGCCCCGACCTCACCGCCGAACGCTTCCTCGCCGACCCCTTCGGCCCGCCCGGCAGCCGGATGTACCGCACCGGCGACCTCGCCCGCCGCCGCTCATGGGGGTCCCCCCGGCCGGAGGCCGGGGGAAGCACCCTGGAGTTCCTCGGCCGCGCCGACGACCAGGTGAAGATCCGCGGCTTCCGCGTCGAGCCGGGCGAGATCGCCGCGGTCCTCGCCGAACTGCCCGGCGTCGCCCAGGCCGTGGTGATCGCCCGCCCCGGCCCGCAGGGCACGCGCCTGCTCGGCTACGCCGTCCCCGCCGCCGACGGCGCCCCCGACCCGGCCGGACTGCGCGCCGCGCTGGCCGCCCGGCTGCCCGCGCACATGGTCCCGTCGGCCGTGCTACTGCTGGACGAACTGCCGCGCACCGCCCACGACAAGCTCGACCACCGGGCCCTGCCCGAGCCGGCTGCGGAGACCGAGGGCACCGCCGCGGCCACACCGCAGGAGGAGCTGGTCTGCGGCCTGTTCGCCGACGTCCTCGACCTGCCGCGGGCGCCCGGCCGGGAGGCCTCCTTCTTCGACCTCGGAGGCCACTCGCTGCTCGCCGGCCGACTCGCCGCCCGGCTGCGCGAGACCTTCGCCACGCCGGTCGGATTCGCCGACGTGTTCCGCCACCCGACCCCGGCCGGCCTGGCCGCCCTGCTCGCCGAGCGAACCGCCCAGGACGAGGCCGACACCCACGGGGCCATCCCGACCGAGGCCGCCGCCAGCCGCCGCGGCGCCCCCCGACCGGGCCCCGCCCTCGTGCCCGTCCCGCGCACCGAGCGGATGCCGCTCTCGCCCGCCCAGCGCGGACTCTGGTTCCTGCACCGGCTCGAAGGCCCCAGCCCCACCTACAACATCCCGCTCGTGCTCACCCTCACCGGCCCGCTCGACCGGCCCGCGCTCACCCGCGCCCTCGGCGACCTCGTCGCCCGGCACGAGGTCCTGCGCACCGTCTACGGCGAGGAGCCGGACAGCACGCCGTACCAGCGGATCCTGCCCGCCGCGCCCCTCGAACTGCACGACGGTTCGGGGGACTTGGCCGACGCCGTCCGGTACGCCTTCGACCTCGCCGCCGAACCGCCGCTGCGGGCCATGCTGTTCTCCGCCGGGCCGACCGAGCACACCCTGCTCCTGCTGCTCCACCACATCGCCGGCGACGGCGCCTCCACCACCCCGCTGATCCGCGACCTCGCCGCCGCCTACGCCGCCCGGCTCGCCGGAGACGAACCCGAACTACCGCCGCTTGCTGTCCAGTTCGCCGACCACGCGGCCTGGCAGCGGCAGCGCCTCGGCACCGCCGACGCGCCCAGCCCGCTCGCCTTCCGGCAGGCGGAGTACTGGCGCACCGCGCTCGCCGGGCTGCCCGACCAGCTGGAGCTGCCCGCCGACCGTCCCCGCCCGGCCGTCGCCGACCACCGCGGCGCCACCGTGCCGTTCGCCCTCGGCGCCGAGGCGCACGCCGCCCTCGCCGCCATGGCCCGGGCCGCCGACAGCACGGTCTTCATGGCCGTCCAGGCCGGGCTCGCCGCCCTGCTCACCCGGCACGGCTGCGGCACCGACATCCCCATCGGCACCCCGGTGGCCGGCCGCGAGGACGACGGAACCGCGGACCTGGTCGGCTACTTCGTCAACTCCGTGGTGCTGCGCACCCCGACGTCTGGCGACCCGACCTTCCGCGAGCTGCTGACCCGCGTGCGCGCCGCCGTCCTCGACGCCCACGAGCACGCCGACCTGCCCTTCGACCGCCTCGTCGAGGAGCTCAACCCGGCGCGCTCACTCGCCCGCCACCCGCTGTTCCAGGTGATGCTCGCCTGGCAGAGCCGCCCCGACGAGCCCATCGACCTGGGCGGCGGCCTCACCGCCGAGATCGCCGCCGTGCCCAGCGGCACCGCCAAGTTCGACCTCACCCTCAACGCCGGCGAACTGCCCGGTGGCGGCATCGGCGGCTTCCTGGAGTACCGCACCGACCTCTTCGACGCCGGCACCGTGGCCGCGCTCGGGGAGCGCCTGGCCAGGCTGCTCACCGCCGCCGCCACCGCGCCCGACACCCCGATCGGCGGGCTCCCGCTGATCAGTGAGGAGGAGCGGCTGCGCGCCCTGGTGGAGTGGAACACCGCCCCGGCGCCGGCGGGCCGGGCCGGCGCCGCTCCCGGCTCCACGCCCGGCGCCACCCTGCCCGAGCTGTTCGAAGCGGCGGCCGAGGCCAACCCGACGGCCATCGCCGTGAGTTACCAGGGGCACCGGCTCGACTACACCGAACTCGGCGCCCGCGCCGACCGGTTGGCCCGCCTGCTGGCCGCCCAGGGCATCGGCCCCGGCACCATCGTCGCCCTCGCCCTGCCGCGCTCGGTCGAACTCGTCGTCGCCCTGCTGGCGGTGACCAAGTCCGGTGCCGCCTACCTGCCGCTCGACCCCGACTACCCGGCCGACCGGCTCGCCTACATGCTGGCCGACGCCACCCCCGCCGCCCTGCTCACCGACCGCGCCACCGCGTCCCGGCTGCCCGCACACGAGGTGCCGCAGATCCTCGTCGACGGACCGGAGGCCGAGCGGTACCCCGCCGTCCCGCTGGGCCGGCACGAGCGCACCCGCCCGCTGCGCGCCGACGACACCGCGTACGTCATCTACACCTCCGGTTCCACCGGCCGTCCCAAGGGCGTGCCCGTCACCCACCACAACGTCGTCCGGCTGTTCGGCGCCACCGACCACTGGTTCGGCTTCGGCGCCGAGGACGTCTGGACGCTGTTCCACTCCTACGCCTTCGACTTCTCCGTCTGGGAGCTGTGGGGCGCCCTGCTGCACGGCGGCCGGCTGGTCGTCGTCCCGCACCTGGTCAGCCGCGACCCGGCCGCCTTCCTCGACCTGCTCGCCCGCGAACGCGTCACCGTGCTCAACCAGACGCCGTCCGCGTTCTACCAGCTGAGCGCCGCCGACCGGGACCGCCCCGGCAGCGAACTCGCCCTGCGCTACGTGGTGTTCGGCGGTGAGGCCCTGGAGCTCGCCCGCCTGGACGACTGGTACTCCCGGCACGCCGAGGACGCGCCGACGCTGGTCAACATGTACGGCATCACCGAGACCACCGTGCACGTCTCCCACATCGCCCTCGACCGGGCGAGCGCCGCCGCCGGAAGCAGCAGCACCATCGGCGTCAACATCCCCGACCTGCGCGTCTACGTCCTCGACGGGCACCTGCAGCCCGTCCCGCCCGGCGTCACCGGCGAGATGTACGTGGCCGGGGCGGGCCTCGCCCGCGGCTACCTCGGCCGCCCCGAGCTCACCGCCACCCGCTTCGTCGCCGACCCGTACGCCGAGCTCTTCGGCGAGCACGGCACCCGGATGTACCGGTCCGGGGACCTCGCCCGCCGCCGCGCCGACGGTGTCCTGGAGTACTTCGGCCGCGCCGACCAGCAGGTCAAGCTGCGCGGCTTCCGGATCGAACTCGGCGAGATCGAGGCGGTGCTGGCCGCCCACCCGGCCGTCGCCGACGCCGCCGTCGTGGTCCGCGAGGACACGCCGGGGGACAAGCGGCTGGTCGCCTACGCGGTGGCCGGCGGCGAGGCGGACGGCGCTCCGCAGCCGGAGGAGCTGCGTGCCCACGCCGCCGCCGAACTGCCCGTCCACATGGTGCCGTCCGCCGTCGTCCTGCTCGACCGCCTGCCGTTGACCGCCAACGGCAAGCTCGACCGCCGCGCCCTGCCCGCCCCCGAGGCGCCGTCCGCGGGCGCCGGCCGGCCGCCGCGCACCCTGCGCGAGCAGCATCTGTGCGAACTCTTCGCCGAGGTGCTGGGCGTGGCCGCGGTCGGCGTCGAGGACGACTTCTTCGCCCTCGGCGGGCACTCCCTGCTGGTGGTGCGCCTCGCCGGGCGGATCCGCGAGGTGCTCGGGCTGGAGGTCGGCATCGGCACGCTCTTCCAGGCCCCCACGCCGGCCGCTCTCGACGCCTCGCTCGCGGCCGGCGCCGAGTCGACCGACGCGCTGGACGTCCTGCTCCCGCTGCGGCCCGCCGCCCCCGGACGGCAGCGCCCGCTGTTCGCCGTCCACCCGGCCGGCGGCCTCAGCTGGTGCTACACCGGCCTGATCCGCCACCTGCCCGGCGACGTCCCGATCTACGGCCTCCAGGCCCAGGGCGTCGGCGCCGCCACCGCCGCCGAACCGCTGCCCGGCACGATGGAGGAGCTCGCCGCGCACTACGTCGACCGGCTGCGCGAGGTCCAGCCGGAAGGACCGTACCGACTGCTCGGCTGGTCCACCGGCGGGATCATCGCGCACGCCGTGGCGGTCCGGCTCCAGGAACTCGGCCAGGACGTCGAGCTGCTGGCCATCCTGGACGCCTACCCGGCCGAGGGCTTCCGCGAGCTGCCCGTGCCCGACCAGGCCGAGGCCCTCGAAGCACTGCTCACCATGGGCGGCTTCGGCCCCGCGGACCTCGACGGCCGGCCGCTCGAACTCGACGCCGTCACCGAGCTGTTGCGCCGCGAGGGCAGCCCGCTCGCCGGCCTCGACGACGCCACCGTGGCCGCGCTCAACCGGATCTACCTCAACACCAACCACCTGGTGCGCGGCTACGACCACCGGCGCTACGACGGCGACGTGCTGTTCTTCCGCGCCACCGTCGACACCATCGACGACGCCCTGGTGCCCGAGCTGTGGGCCCCGTACGTGACCGGCCGGATCGCCGACACCGACGTGGCCTGCTCCCACAAGGACATGACCCTGCCCGCCCCGATCGCGCACATCGCGAGCGTGATCGCCGACCACCTGGAGAAGACCTCCGATGAGTGACGCCCCCGTCAACCCCTTCGACGCCGAAGGCGAGTTCCTGGCGCTCGTCAACCCCGAGGGGCAGCACTCCCTCTGGCCCGCCTTCGCCGCCCTCCCGGCGGGCTGGGGCGTCGCCCACGGCCCGTGCGAGCGGGCCGCCGCCCTGGAGTGGATCACGGCGCACTGGACCGCCCTGTGACCCCTCCCGACGCCGCTCCCGGGGCCGCCGACGCCGCCGCCGAGGCCGCTCCCGGGGCACCCGGTGCCCGGGGCCCGGCGCGTCCCCTGCTCAGGGGGCGCGCCGCGGTGGTCGTCGTTTACACGGCCGCGATGTGCATGAACGGCCTGGACTCGACCATCGTCAACCCCGCGCTGTTCAGCATCGCCGAGGACTTCGGCCGCCCGGTCTCGGCGGCCAACGCCGTCGAGACCGCGTTCCTGGTCGGCCTCGCCCTCGGCCTGCCGGTGGCCGGCTGGCTCGGCGACCGGTACGGCGTGAAGCGGGTCTTCCTCGGCGCGCTCGCCGCCTTCACCCTCGCCTCCGCGCTGTGCGCCGCCGCCCCCGGGCTCGGCCCGCTGGCCGCCGCACGGGCGGTCCAGGGCGTGGCGGGCGGTCTGCTCACCCCGGTCGGGATGACCCTGCTGTTCCGGGCCTTCGCCCCGCACGAACGGGCGGGCCTCGGCCGGATCCTGATCGTCCCGACCGCGCTGATGCCCGCCCTCGGGCCGCCGCTCGGCGGCTTCCTCACCGAACACCTCTCCTGGCACTGGCTGTTCCTGGTCAACGTGCCGATCGGGGCCGCGGCCGTCGCGATCGGCCTGCTCGGCCTGCGGGGAGCCGAGGAACCCCCGGCCGGCCGTTTCGACACCACCGGTTTCCTGCTCGCCACCCCCGGTCTCGGCCTGCTCACCTACGCCCTCGGCTTCGGCCCGGCGCACGGCTGGTCCTCCCCGGGCGTCGCCCTCAGCGGGGTGACGGGCCTGGTCCTGCTCGGCGTTGCCGTGCGGCACCAACTCCGCACGGACGAACCGCTGGTGGACCTGCGGCTGCTCGCCGACCGGACCTTCGGGGCGGCGAGCTCATTGGCCCTGCTCACCTCGGCCGGGCTGATGGGCGCGCTCTTCACCCTGCCGCTGCTCTACCAGGCGGCCCTCGGCGCCTCCGCCCTCGACGCCGGGCTCAGCGTCTTCCCGGAGGCGATCGGCCTGATGGCCGCCTCCCAGGTGGTCGACCGCCTGCTGCCTCGCCTCGGGCCGCGCCGGCTCGCCCTGCCGGGGCTGCTGCTGGCCGCGGCGGTGCTGGCCGCACTCGGCTTCGCGGAGGACCCGTGGCTGGTCCGGGCCCTGATGTTCGGCGTCGGCCTGATCCTCGGCACCGCCGTCCTCACCGTCCAGATCGCCGGCTTCGCCGACGTCCCGCCGCCCGCGATGGGCCGGGCGATGGGCCTGTTCACCATCCTCCGCACCCTCGGCGGCGCCCTCGGCATCGGTGCCGCCGCCGCCCTCATCGGCGCCCTCCCCGCCGACTCCGGCACCACCCCCTACCGGCTCGCCCTCCTCCTGACGGCCCTGCTGGTCGCCGCCGGAGCCGTCCTCGCCGCGCGCCTCCCGGCCGAGGCCCCGGGCCCGCCCCCGGAGGACTGAGCGCCGCGTGGATCCCGCTCCGCGTGCTCCGGCTGCCGTACGGTGGCCGGAGCACCGGAGGAGAGCGCATGGATCCCGATCGCCACCACCTGCTCGAAGAGGCCCGCCGCGCCGTCCCGGACGGCTTCAAGGCCGAGCTGTCCGGCGACACCGTCGTCATCCAGGCGCCGCCGTCCCCGATCCACCAGCTCGACCTCGCGATCGTCCAGCGCCAGTTCGAGGCGCACTGCCCGCCCGGCTACTTCCCGACCGGGAACAGCGACCTCTCCTCGCCCGAGGTCGGCTCCGTCCGGAACCCCGACCTCACCTACCTGCCCGAGGACGTCATCGAGCTGGGCCGCGAGGTCCCCGCCGAACTGGCGCTGATCGCCGTCGAGGTGGTGTCGCCTTCGAGCCCCGAGAACGACTGGACCGGCAAGGTCCGCGACTACCCGCGGATGGGTTTCCCGCTCTACCTGATCGTGGACCCGCGGCAGAAGACCGTGACGTTGTTCTCCGAGCCGAATCGCGACCGCTACCACACCAGGACGGAACGGGAGTTCGGCGAGACCCTCCGCATCCCCGAGCCGTTCGCCTTCGAGCTGGACCTGTCCCGGCTCGTCCCGTACCGGGACTGACTTCACCCGCCGCTGCGCGGATCCGGCGGGCTCGCAGATCGACAGGGGCCCGGCCGCCGGGCGACCGGGCCCCCTCCGTGTCACGTCGCCGTCCCGGGCGGCGTGCCGTTCCCCAGCAGGTGCGCCAGCCCGTCCGCGAGTCCGCCGCGCCAACAGGCGTAGTCGTGACCGCCGTTGAACTCGCGGTAGGCGAGGTCGTAGCCGCGCGCCCACAGCACGTCCCGCAGGTGTCGGTTCTGGGTGAGCAGCATCCACTCCTGCAGCCCGACCTCGACGTAGAAGCGGGCCGCGCGGCGTTCCCCGGTGGCGAACTGCCGGGTCAGCCACTCGCTGCCCTCGTCGAACTCCGTCTCGTCCGGCCACCAGAAGGAGCCGGACTGGGAGAGTGCGTTGCCGAAGCGGTCCGGCCGGCGGTAGGCGGCGTAGGCGGCGGTGAGCCCGCCCGCGCTCTGGCCCGCGATCACGGTGCCGGCCGGGTCGGTGGTCGCGCCGAACTCCGTTGCGGCCCAGGGGAGGAGGCGGTCGGCGAGCAGGTCGACGAAGGCGGGGTTGCAGCTGAGGTCGGCGGGCCGTTCGGGGCCCATGGTGTGGACGAGCAGGGCCACGGTGGGCGGGATCGCGCCGGCGGCGGCCAGGTTGTCCAGCGTGTCGCCGACGGACAGCACCTCGCCCCACATCTCGCCGTCGAGCAGCACGACGACCGGGTGGGGGCCGTCCCCGTGCTCCGCCGGCAGGTGGACGTCCACCCGCCGCCGCGCGACGGTGTGCGGCACGGTGCGGCCGCGCGGAACGCCCTGGCGCCGCCGGACGTACGGCTGCGGCGGCGCGTCGGGCAGGCTGAGCACCGAGGCGGGGTGGCGGCCGTCGCGGGCGGGCAGCCGGGGTTCGGTGTCGTACGGGTCCGGGCGGGCGTGGTCGAGGACGCGCAGCCAGTCGGAGCGGGTCGTGCCGGGGGCGTCGCCGCGGAACGGGTAGAGCTGGTAGGAGGCCCGGTGGTCGGCGCGCAGCCGGTAGGTGATCGACCACGTCCCGTCGTCCCGGCGTGCCATCAGGTGCGGCGTGAGGTCGCCGTCGTGGCGGTCCTTGTCGGTCACGGTGTGCAGCAGCGCGAGGACGCCGTCGCACTCGTCGTCCCGGTGGGTGAAGGTGACCAGGCGGTGGGCGGGGTCGTGCGGGTCGGGTGCGACGAGGGGAGGGGTTTCCATGGTCGTGGTCTCCTGAAGAGGCTTGCGAAGAGGCTTACGCGGTGCGGCCGTTGCGGCCGAGCAGCACCCAGAGCAGGAAGGGGCCGCCGAGGACGGTGGTGACGATGCCGACGGGGATCTCGACCCCGCCGATCAGCACGCGTCCCAGGGTGTCCGCGAGGACGACGAGCAGGGCGCCGGTCAGCGCCGAGCCGAGGACGGGGACGCGGGCGGGCCCGGCCAGGCGTCCGGCGATCACCGGCGCGGCCAGTGCCACGAAGCCGACCGGTCCGCAGACGCCGACCGCCAGCCCGGCCAGTGCCACGGCCAGCAGCAGGCAGGTCAGCCGGACCCGGCCGGGGTCGACGCCGAGCGCGGAGGCGACGTTGTCGTCGAAGCGCAGCACGGCGAGCCGCCGGGCCGCCGCCAGGGCGAGCGGCACCAGCACCGCGAGCCCGATCAGGACGGGCGTGGCGATGGCGTAGTCCCGGCCGTTGAGGCTGCCGGAGGTCCAGACGTACAGCGAACCGGCGGAGTTGAGCGAGCGGCGGGCGAGCGCGACCTGGATCACCGCGGAGGCGAGCGCGGACATGGCGAGCCCGACGACCAGCACCCGGTAGCCGCGGGCGCCGAGCCCGCCGGAGACCAGGGTGACGACCAGGACGGCGGCGAGCGCGCCGAGCGGCCCGGCCCACCAGGCGCCGAAGGTGCCCGAGGCGGTGGCGGAGACCAGCACGGCGGCCGTGGCGCCGTCGTTGACGCCGAGGAGTTCGGGGGTGGCGAGGCGGTTGCGGGCGAGGGTCTGGGTGAGGCAGCCGGCCAGGCCGAGCGCGGCCCCGGCGGCGAGCCCGGCGACGATCCGGCCGAGCCGGAACTTCTGCACCAGCAGGACGTCGAGGCGGTCGCCGTAGCCGAACACGGCCTGGAAGGTGCGTCCGAGGTCGAGTTCGCTCTGCCCGGCGTGCGCGGAGACCACGACGGCGCCGAGCAGCGCCGCGGCGAGGCCGAGCGAGGCCGCCAGGGCCCGGCGGGGGATCAGCAGCGACCAACTGCCGTACCGCAGCGCCGTGTCCGGCTTCGGGGCGGGCGGTTCGGCGTGCCGTACGGGCGGGGCGGCGGCCTCGACCGGGTCGGTCATGGCGAGGGCGGCGGAGCGCCGTGAGCGGACGATGGCGATCAGCGCCGGGGCGCCGACGAGGGCGACGATCACCGACACCGGTGCCTCGAAGGGCCGGGCCACCACCCGGGCCAGCACGTCGGTGCCGGTGAGCACGGCGGCGCCGAACAGGCCGGCCAGCAGCGTCAGTCGGCCGACCCGGGGCCCGGCGACGGCCCGGGCGAGGAATCCGGCGAGCAGTCCGAGGAAGGAGATCGGCCCGGCCAGGGCGACGGCCGAGGCGGTGAGCAGGGTGACGGCGGCGGCGACCGCCGCGCGGGTGGCGCCGGGCCGGTGGCCGAGGCCGCGGGCGAGGTCGTCGCCGAGGGCCAGCGCGGTGAGCGGCCGGGTGGTGAGCAGGGCGAGCAGGAAGCCGGCGCCGAGGACGGGGGCGAGCTGGCGCAGCGTGGTCCAGCCCTCCACCCCGGACAGCGAGCCGAGCACCCACACCCGGTAACGGTCGTACGCCTCGGGGGAGTTGACGATCAGCACACCGGTGAGGCCGCCGAAGGTCGCGCCGACCGCGGAGCCGCCCAGGACCAGCCGCATCGGCGATCCGCCGCCGCGACTGCCCGCGATCAGCAGCACCAGGGTGCTGGCGAGCACGGCGCCGCCGAAGGCGAAGGCGAGGTACCCGTAGGAGGTCTGCACGCCGAGCACGGCGATGCCGAGCACGACGCCGAGGGAGGCGCCGGCGTTGACGCCGAGCAGTCCGGTCTCGGCGAGCGGGTTGCGGGTGACGGACTGCAGTTGCGCCCCGGCGACGCCGAGCGCGGCGCCGACCAGCAGGGCGGTGACGGTGCGGGGGAGTCGCAGGTCGCCGACGACCAGGGCGAGTCGGCCGTCGGCGCGGGCCCCGTCGCGGTTCAGCAGGTAGTCCAGCACCCGTCCGGGGCCGACCTCGCCGGCGCCGATCGACAGGGACAGTGCGGCCAGCGCGAGCAGGAGCGCCAGCGCCCCCACGATGACCGGCCAGGCGGGGCGCCGGGGCTCGGCCCGGTCGGACCCGGGTCGGTCGGATCCGGACCGGCGGGGCCCGGACCGGTCCGGATCCGGCCGGTTCGGCTCGGACCGGTGCGGTTCGGAGCGTTGTGGCTCCCCCGTCGGCGACGTGTCCGGCGCGGCGGCGGGGGACGCTTCGTGGGCGCCCGCTTGCGACAATGTCATAAGGTAAGGCTAACCTAATGGCCGAGTCGCCCCGCAGGGCGCCCGGCAGGGCACCTCCGTCCTGTCGGGCTGCCCGCACGTCGCTCAACTCCCGTACCACCATTGCCCGGAGGCACCCATGCCGTTCGCCCGTCGCCCGCTCAGCCCCGTCCGCCGCCGCGCGGCCCAGGCGCTGGCCGTCACCGGGGCGGCCGCCCTGCTGCTCACGGGCTGCGGCTCCTCGGGCACCTCCGGCTCCTCCTCAGCCGCCTCCTCCCCGGCGGCGGACGCCGCGGGCGGCGGCAACGGCGGCAAGCGGACCGTCAAGGACGCCACCGGCAAGGCCGTCGAGGTCCCCGCCGAGCCCAAGCGGATCGTCACGCTCACCCAGGAGGACCTGGACGCGGTCCTCGCCCTCGGCGTCAAGCCGGCCGGCATCACCAACGGCCAGGGCCTCAACGAGCCGCCCGCGTACCTGAAGGACAAGGTCCAGGGCGTGCCGGTGGTCGGCAACCTGCTGCAGCCGGTGATGGACAAGGTGATCGCCGCCAAGCCCGACCTCATCCTGGCCGGTGACATGCAGGACGAGCAGGTGCTCAAGCAGCTGCGCGAGATCACCCCGGCCACCCTGGTCACCATGGCGCCCACCGACGACTGGAAGCTCGCCTTCCGGGGCATCGGCAACGCCGTCAACAAGCTCGACCAGGCCAACAAGGTGATCGGCGACTACGAGGCCAAGGCCGTCAAGGCCGGCGGGGAACTCACCCGGAACAAGGGCGCCGCCGTCTCCATCGTCCGCTGGAACCCCACCGGCCCGAGCTGGATGGAGAAGAAGCAGTTCGCGAGCGGCGTCGCGCTCGACATGGGCCTCACCCGCCCGGCCGCGCAGGACAAGGACGGCAACGCGCACAGCCCGGCGCTCAGCCTGGAGAAGCTCTCAGAGATCGACGGCGACTGGCTGTTCCTGTCCACCCTCACCGACGACGGAAAGTCCGCGCTCAAGGACGTCCAGTCCAAGCCCGCCTACCAGGAACTGAACGCCGTGAAGAACAACCACGTCGTGACGGTGGACGGCTCGGTCTGGTCCACCCGGGGCGGCCCGCTCGCCGCCGACGCCGTCATCGGCGACATCGGCAAGGCGCTCGCCGGCAACTGAGCGCGCACCGGACCGGGGAGTCACCATGGAGGGGACACAGGGGAGTTGACGCTGTGGAGTTGACGATCGAGGGGCTCACCGCCGGCTACGGCCCGGGCCGTCCGGTGCTCGGCGGGGTCGACCTCACCGTCCCGGCAGGGAAGGTGGTGGCGGTGGTCGGGCCGAACGGCTGCGGCAAGTCCACCCTGCTGCGGGCCGTCGCCCGGCTGCACCGCCCGGACGGCGGGCGGGTCCTGGTCGGCGGCGAGGACGTCTGGCGGCTGCGGCCGCGGCAGGCCGCCCACCGGATCGCCCTGCTGCCGCAGAGCCCGCAGGCGCCGGAGGCGGTCACCGTCGCCGGGCTCGTCCGCTACGGCCGCCACCCGCACCAGGGCCTGTTCCGCCAGTGGTCGGCGGACGACGAACGGCTCACCGCCGAGGCCCTGCGCGCCACCGGCGTCGAGGACCTCGCCGAGCGCCGCCTCGACCGCCTCTCGGGCGGCCAGCGCCAGCGCTGCTGGCTCGCCATGGTGCTCGCCCAGGACACCCCGGTCGTCCTGCTCGACGAGCCGACCAGCGCGCTCGACCTCGGGCACGCGGTCGAGGTGCTGGAACTCGTGCGCCAGGTCGCCGCGGGCTGCCGGACCGTGATCATGGTGCTGCACGACCTCGCGGGGGCGGCCCGCTACGCGGACCTGCTGGTCGCCCTGCGGGACGGCGCGGTGGTGGCCTGCGGGCCGCCGCGCGAGGTGGTGGACGCGCCGCTGGTGCGGGCGCTCTACGACATCGACAGCCACGTCCTCACGGCGCCGGGCGACGGCGCGCCGGTCATCGTGCCCCGGGCGCCGGCGGTCTGAAGGCGGGCCAGGGGGCGGGGTGGTGGTCCGAGGGCGGGCCAGGCGGCGGGGCAGCGGGGCAAGGCTGGGCGGATGTGGTGTGCTGGGCATCCCGTCCGCCGAGAGGTCCCCGGTGCGCTGTCGTCGTCTCGCCGTCCTGCTGCTGGGCGCACTGCTCCTGCCCGCCGCCTGCTCCTCCGCTCCCGTCCGCGGCTCCGCCTCCTCCGCCACCGCTTCCGCCCCGGCGTCCGCCGGGCCGGTGGTGCGGGCCACCCTCGCGGAGGGCTTGGCCGTCCCCTGGGGCGTGGCCGTGTTGCCCGACGGGGACCTGCTGGTCTCGGAACGGGACACCGCGCGGATCGTGCGGGTCGCCGCGACCGGCGGCACGACGAGCGAGGAGGGTGTCGTACCCGGCGTCACGGCCGGCGGGGAGGGCGGGCTGCTCGGCCTCGCCCTCTCCCCGTCCTTCGCCGACGACCACCTGGTCTACGCCTACCTCAGCACCGCCGGGGACAACCGCGTCGTGCGCATCGGCTACCACCCGGAGCGGTCCGCCGGCTCCCGACTCGAAGCACCGGTCGACGTGTTGAGCGGAATCCCGCACGGCCCCCGGCACAACGGCGGCCGGATCGCCTTCGGCCCGGACGGCATGCTCTACGTCACCACCGGTGACAGCAGCGACCCCGAACTCGCCCAGGACAAGGGCTCGCTCGGCGGAAAGATCCTCCGGCTCACCCCCGACGGCGCCCCCGCCCCGGGCAACCCCTTTCCCGGGTCGCCGGTCTACTCCTACGGCCACCGCAACGTGCAGGGTCTCGCCTGGGACGGCGAAGGGCGGCTCTGGGCCGGCGAGTTCGGCGAGGACACCTGGGACGAACTCAACCTGATCCGGCCCGGCGGCAACTACGGCTGGCCCACCGTCGAGGGGTCCGGCCACCGCCCCGGATTCCTCGACCCCGTCGCCCAGTGGCACCCCGCCGACGCTTCCCCGAGCGGGCTCGCGTACGCCGGCGGCGCCCTGTGGATGGCCGCCCTGCGCGGCACCCGGCTCTGGTACGTCCCGATCGCGGGTGACCACCTGGCAGGCAGCCCGCAGTCCTACCTCGACGGCGCATACGGGCGGCTGCGCACGGTCGTCACCGACCGGGACGGCACGCTGCTGCTCGCCACCGGCAACACCGACGGCCGCGGCGACCCGCGCCCGGGTGACGACCGCATCCTGCGGCTCGGCGTGCCTGGGTCCTGAGTCGTGCCTGGGTCGCGAGCCGTGCCTGCATCCTGAGCCGTGCCTGGGTCCTTAGTCGTGCTTGCGTCCCGGGCCGTGCCGGAGTCGGGATCCGAGCGAGTTCGTTCACTCGTTCGAGGGGTTTGAGCCCCGCCGGCCATCGACCACCCGCCCCCGCCCGTCGCGTTGTCAGTGGGCCTCGCTACGTTCCTCGCATCGCTGGTCAGCAGGCGATCTCGACGTGGTTCCCGGGTGCTCCCCGGGTGGGAGGAGTACGGCCGTGGCATGGGTGGAGACGGGCGCGGGAGGGTACCGCGTCGCGCTCGACGGGGAGGGCAGGGTGGTGTGCCGCAACGCTGCGGGCCGCGACCTCAAGTCCGTTCCGTCGAAGCTCGGTGACGACCCGGTGGTCACCCAGCTCAGGCAGCTCGCCGAGTGGCTGTCCGCGCACGAGCGGAGCTGCCAGGAGGACGTCGAGCGCTGGATGGTGCGCTCGCTGCCGGTGCCCGCCGCGGTGATCACCGCGGTGTGGCCGGACGAGGCCTGGCAGGCCGTGCTGCGCGACCTGGTGGTCACCGGCGCGGACGGCTCGGTCGCCGGCTTCCTGCGCGGCGCGGACGCCGAGCGCGGCCTCGGTCTGGTCGACCTGGACGGCGACACCGTCCGCCTCACCGACGGCGAGGTCCTGATACCCCACCCGGTCCTCCTCGAAGACCTCGACGAGCTGCGCGAGTTCGCCGTCGAACTCGGCGTCTCCCAGCGCGTCCAGCAGCTCTACCGCGAGGTCTGGCACCGGCCGGCGGAGCTGCCGCGCGGCACCGAGGTCACCACCTACGCCGGCGGCCGCTACCGCGAGCTGCGCGAGCTGGTCGGCCGCTGCAACCGGCTCGGCTGCCGGGTCCGCGGCGGCTCCGCCGTCCAGTCGATCACCGAGGGCGGGCGCACCGTCGAGGCCCGGGTGTGGGTCGGCGACTACTACGACTACGACGAGTGCGAGACCGGAGCACTCACCTGGGCGGGCGCCGACGGCCGGGCCCTGCCGCTCACCGAGGTCGGACCGGTCGCCTGGTCCGAGGGCATGCGGATGGCCGCCGCCCTGTACGCCGGCCGCACGCTCGAAGGGGAGGACGCCGCATGACCGCCACCGGCTCGCACACCGACGCCACCACCACCACCACCACGGCCACGCCCGCCACGCCGGAGGCCCTGCTCGACGCCGGCGCCGTGCTGCCGGCCGGCACCCTGGCCGACGCCGGCCGCCCCGACAGCGCAGCCGACGTGCTCACCGCCCGCAGCTACACCCACCCCGCGCTCGACGGCCGCCGGATCGTCCGACTGGTCCCCGGCGCGCTCGGCGGGGCCGAGGACCTCGCCCTCGACTTCCTCGGCCTGGCGCCCGACGCCGAGCCCGCCGAGGTCGGCCAGGTCCGCCAGGAGGCGCTCGGCTTCCCCGCCTGGGCGCTGGTCCACGACCCGGCCAACGGCCACCACGCGCTCGCCCTGGTCAAGGAGGTGGAGCGGCTGGCCCGCCAGGCCGCCTCCAAGCC
The DNA here is from genome assembly GCF_040303045.1 of Kitasatospora sp. NPDC096140. NCBI lineage: Bacteria > Bacillati > Actinomycetota > Actinomycetes > Kitasatosporales > Streptomycetaceae > Kitasatospora > Kitasatospora sp. NPDC096140. The sequence goes on along the minus strand of NZ_JBEOUW010000001.1, from coordinate 173,360 downwards.
CGGCGCCGCCAAGGACGGCTTCGACGCGCTCGCCACCCGCCTCGGCCGCGCCGTCCCGCACTTCCTGCCCACCTTCTGCGAGGAGGTCGGCCGGATCTTCCTGGACCACGGCAACCAGACCTACGCCGCCGCCTGGTTCGGCAAGGCCCGCGAGGCCGAGCGCACCCACGGCCTGACGGTGGACGAGGAGCGGCTGCGCGCCGTCTTCCTGGAGTTCGCCCTGGCCGGCGCGCTCACCGTCAAGTCGCTGCGCCAGTACGTCAAGGAGCTCGCCCAGCGGCTCGACCCGGCGACCGCCTGGCAGCGCTTCCGCCAGCTGTGCACCGAGCGCTCCGCGGCCGGCATGGCCCCGTACGCCGGGGTCGCCGAGGACGCCCGCGCGCTGGTCCGGGCCGCCGGACTGGACCGCGTCGAGCACGAACAGGCGCTGCTCGCCGAGCTGCTGGACTCCCCGGCGGTCAACCGGGCGCCCGCCGCGTTCTGGAAGTCCTGGCACGGCGCGCTGGTCGAGCTGGGCACGCGCGACGCCGAGGTCCGCACCCGCCTGCTGGAGCTGCTGCCCGACCCGGCCGCCTCCGGCTCCGACCCCGCCCCGCACGACACCGCCTGGCTGGCGGTCCTCGCCGAGACCGGCGCCGAGAGCCTGCTCACCGGCCCCCGCGCCGAGGGCGCCGAGCCCGCCGCCGCCTGGCTCCGGCGCTGGTGCGATCACCTCGGCCGCGGCTGGCGCAGCCGGCCCGGCTGCCCCGCCACCCTCGCCCTGGCCGGCCGGATGGTCGAGCGGCTGCGCGCCGACGCCGTCCCGGTCGACCTCTTCACCGGCATCCGCGCCAGCCACACCCGACTCGACCTGCTGGAGCTCCTGCTCGCAGAGGGCATCCCCGTCGCCGACCCGCCGGCCGGCCTCGGCTTCGACCTGCGGGACTGGGTCGGCCAGTGCGGCCCCGACAGCGCCGGCCTCGCCGCCGTCGCCGCCGACGCCCGCTTCCGGCCGCTGCTGCGCCGCGCCACGCCGCCCGCCTGGGAGACGGCCGTCGAGCGCCAGGTGTCCGTCCGGCCGCTGCTCGACGAGCTGTTCGCGGAGTGGGCCGAGGCCCGCGCCGAGGAGGTCGCCGCCGCCCGCGGTCTGGCCGGCGCCGCCGACCTGGTCCGCTCGCTGAGCCAGCACCGCACCGCCATCCGCACGGTCGCCCCGGCCGTCGCCGAGAAGATCGCCGCACTCGACGTCAGCGGCCTGCTCGCCCGGGCCCTCGGAGCCGGCATCCTGGACGAACTCGGCTGGCCCGCCCTGGAGGACGCGCTCGCCAAGCTCGCCGACCCGCCCGCCGCCGACGCCCCGCCGACCACCGCCCCGGGCCTGCGCACCAAGGGCCTGACCGGCCTGATCGTCGAGGACGCCTGGCCGTACCTGATCCTCGCCCGCCTGGACCGCGCCGTCGTGGTCGGCCCCGAGGGCATCCTGCTGGACCACACCCTGCGCCTGCCCAAGCTGACGGAGAACTGGAACCGGCCCCGGCTGCGCCTGGTCGACGGCGAACTCCTGGTCGCCTGGTACCAGGACGGCAAGCAGACGGCCTACTGGTCCGGCCGCCCGGACCACACCTTCGAGCTCGAAGGCCGCACCATCGCCGGCTACCACTACGGCGAGCGGTTCCCCGAGGAGCCGTCCCTGCCGCTGCCCGGCGGCGGCCGCACCACCGGCGAGCGCCCGCTGCACCCCGGCGACACCCGGATGCCGAACGAACACCCCGTCCTCGGCGACGGCACCGGCTACTGGACGCTGCGCCACGGCACCGACGGCCCGGTCCTGCGCGAACTCGACCCGGTCACCGGCACCCTGGGCCGCGCCGCCGAGCCGCCCGTGATCGCCGCCACCGCCGCGGCCGGCCGGCTCGTCGAGGGCCGCACCCGCCTGCTGCCGCTGCAGCCCGGCCTGGAGCGGACCCCGCTCGGCACCGACGGCACCGTGCTCGGCAGCTGGGTGCGCACCGATCCCGGCCGGGCCGTCACCACCTTCACCGCCGACGGGCAGCGCATCGTCCTGCCGCTGGACGGACGGCACCAGCCGGACACCGTGCCGGTCGGCCGGCTCGCCCTGCCCGGCGAGGGGCGCCCGGTGGTCAGCCGCCCGGGCGGCGAGCACGTGTCCCTCAACCTGCCCGACCTCGCCGACCGCGGCGACCGCACCGCCGACCTGCGCCCCTGCCGGTCGGGCGACCTCTCCGCGGCCGGCACCGTCATCGTCCCGCCGTACGACCACTGGCACGCCCTGCGGCCGCGGGACGAGGCCGGATCCCGCGCGCTGCGCGGCGTGACCACCGAGCAGGCCGCCCGGCTGATCGACCTCGCCTGGCCCGTCGACGCCGAGCCCGTCCCGGAGGACGAGCAGCGCTGGCTGACCGTCCAGGGCGTGCGGCGCCCGCTCGCCCAGCGCGGTGAGGCCCGCAACAGCCTGCCCGTCGAGGCGGTCGGCGCCGCCCTGCCCGGCATCGCCGACCCGCTGCTGCTCGCCGGCGTCGCCGGATTCGCCCGCGCCGCCGCCGACCTGCTGGACCGCATCGCCCGCTTCCTCCCGCAGCCGGAGGCCGAGCGCCCCAGCAAGGCGGAGGCCGCCCAGTGGCGGCCCGAGCACGGCCGGGACGACGAGCTGCGCGACGCCGTCCGCAACGTCCTGCCCGAGATCGGCGGCTTCGGCAACAGCTGGGGCACCTCCGACCGGTGCTGGGTGCTCAACAACCTGCGCACCGTCAGCGCCGTCCTAGCCGCCCCGCCCGCCACGACCGGCGAGGGTTGGAGCAGCCCGGCGAGCGTCGCCCTGCACGGCGGCGACGCCAACCACGGCTGGCTGCACCTGCTCGGCCGGGTCGACGTCCTGGCCCACGCGGTGGCCGCGCCGCTCACCCAGCCGGCCCACCGCTCCACGCTGGTCCTGCTGCTCGGCGAACTCACCAAGGGGCCGCTCGCCGACCGCGGCGCCACCCTGCGCGAGATCGTCCTCGGCGAGCCGGCGGACAGCGCCGCCGCCGACCGGCCGGTCACTCACCGCCAGGGCGAGGTGCTGCGCCACGGCGAGCGCACCGTCGTCATCCTCGGCCACCGGCGCCAGTTCAACGACGGCACGGTGCACTGGCTCGCCGTCGACCACGACCCGAGCGGGGAGTTCGGTCCCGTCGCGCACTTCACCACCGTCGAGGAGCGCGGCACCGAGGAGCGGGTCACCGCCGCCTGGATCGCCACGTTCTGGCGGGTCGCCGCCCTGCACGGCAGCGTCCCGTGGGACGCGGCCCGCGCCGCCGCCTTCTCCGAACTCACCGGCATCGGCACCACCCGCGCCACCCTGCTGCTCAGCCCGCCCCCCGGCCTGCTGCACTGGGGCAACGCCGAGCTGCCCGAGGAGTACGGCGCCAAGCCCGCCGCGGTCCGGGCCGCCCAGCGCTGGCTGCGCGGACACGACCACGCCGGCGTCGCCGACGTCTGGAGCGCCCTGTTGCCCGACGACCCGAAGACGCTGTGGACCGACGGCCCCGACCTCGCGGCCGGCGCCGAGGCCTGGATCCGTCGCTTCGGACGGCTCGTCACCCTCCCCGAGGAGGCCCACGCCACCGTCCAGGGCGTGTCCATCGACACCGTCGAGGCGGTGCTCAACCCCTCCCACACCCCGTGGCTGACCCGCACCACCGCCTTCCGGATCCACAAGGACGCCCAGGGCACGCCCCGGTTGGTCGCCGACGACGTCACGGCGCTGCCCGACTCCGGCGCGCTGGACCAGACCATCGACGCCATCCGCTGGCTCGCCTACCACCTGCCCGCGGACAGCCCGCTGCGCACCCTGCTGCCCCGGGCCGCCACCGCGCTGCGCGAGCGCCTGGCCGACCCGGAGCTGCTGCTCGACTTCGACCTCCTCGGCACCACCAAGAACACCCCGCTGGCCCCCGTGCTGCGCACCCACTTCGGCCTGCCCGCCGAGGGCGGCGCCGACCCGGACGGCGTGGTCCGCTGCGGTCCGGCGCTGGTCCTCACCCCGAACCACGAGGCGTACGAACGGGTCTGGCTGCGACCGGCCGCCCTCACCGGCCCGGACGACCCGCTGCTCGACCTGCTCGACGGGCTCGCCGTCAGCTACTGGTTCAGCAGCGAGCGGGCCGCCATCTCCTCCGTCCTGCGCGGCGAGCCGGAGCGACTGGCCGCCTCGGCCGCCGCGACGGCCGACGGCGACAGCAGCGGCGGTGCCAGCGGCGGCGACGGCCCGGCCTGGCTGCAGGACCCGCAGCTGTCCGCCCCCGAGCTGGTCACCGAGGTGTCCCGCACCCACGGCCTCGGCGAGGACGCCGCCGCGCTCTACCTCCAACTGCTCGCCCTGCCCGACCCCACCGACCGCAACGTCGCCCGCTGGACGGGCTGGAAGCCCGCCCGGCTGAAGCGGGCCCGCGCCGAACTCGCCGCCACCGCCCTGGTGCTGGAGGCCAAGCGCTCCCGGGCCGGCCGCAGCCTCTTCCTGCCCGGCGGCTGGCAGGAGGCCAAGTCCCCGGCCCTGCCGGCCGAGACCTGGAAGGCCGCCCTGTACGAACTGCCCACCCACCGGCCCGTACTGGTGCCCCTGCCCGTCCCCGAACTGTTCGCCCGGGCCTGGCAGCGCACCCTCGACGGCGACGCCCCCGGTTACGAAGAGCTCCAGACCAGCAAGCGCAGGAAGGCCCGCCGATGAGCACCACCACCGTCCCCGCCCCCGCGGAGCGGCAGATCGTCCCGCCCGAGGAGAAGTACGCCGCCGAACTGGAGTTCCTCGCCGCGCACGACAGCGGCCCGCGCCCGCCCGGCTGGCGGCTCACCCCGCGCGCCGTCGTCACCTTCGTGATGGGCAGCGCCGGCGAGAAGCTCAAGGCCGGGCGCAGGAGCCTGGCCGTCGAGCCCAAGTTCGTCGGCGAGCGCGCCCTGGTCGAGCGCTGCGTCGTCACCCTCGCCGGGGAGCGCGGCCTGCTGCTCGTCGGCGAGCCCGGCACCGCCAAGTCGATGCTCTCCGAACTGCTCGCCGCCGCCGTCTGCGGCACCAGCGCGCTCACCGTCCAGGGCACCGCCGGCACCACCGAGGACCAGCTCAAGTACGGCTGGAACTACGCCCTGCTGCTCGCCAAGGGCCCCAGCCGCGACGCCCTCGTCCCGTCCCCGGTGCTCACCGCGATGACCACCGGCGCGGTCGCCCGGGTCGAGGAGGTGACGCGCTGCCTGCCCGAGGTGCAGGACGCCCTGGTCTCCCTGCTCTCCGAGCGGCGCGTCGCCGTCCCCGAGCTTGCGGGCAGCCCGGACGGGCAGCTGCACGCCGCGGCCGGGTTCACCCTGATCGCCACCGCCAACCTGCGGGACAAGGGCGTCAGTGAGATGTCCGCGGCGCTCAAGCGGCGGTTCAACTTCGAGACGGTCGGCCCGATCGGCAGCCTCACCGCCGAGGTCGAGCTGGTCCGCCGCCAGTCCACCGTCGCCGTCACCCGGGCCGGCGCCGCCTACGCGGTGGACGACGCCGTCCTGGAAGCCCTGGTCACCGCCTTCCGTGACCTGCGCAGCGGCCGCTCCACCGAGGGCTGGGACGTCGAGCGCCCGTCCACCGTGATGAGCACCGCCGAGGCCGTCTCCGTCGCCACCGCGCTCGGCGTCACCGCCGCGTACCTGCCCGACGGCGGCGACCTGCTCGGCCGCCTCCCCGGCCAACTCCTCGGCGTGGTCCGCAAGGACGACCCCGCCGACGCGGCCCGCCTGCTCGGTTACTGGGACGGGCCGGTGCGGCGCCGCGCCGAGCAGGGCGCCGCCACCTGGCGCACCCTGTGGGACCTCCGTTCGGCACTGGAGGCCTGAGCCGATGAGCACGAGCAGCGCGGTGACACCCGCCCCGGACGACGCGGACCGGACGGTCCGGACCGAGGCCGACCGGCTGGCCGCCTCCGGCACCGGCCGACCGGGGCCCTACCTGATCGGCGTGCGCCACCACGCGCCGTCCCTCAGCGCGGCCGTCCCCGCGCTGCTCGACGCCGCCCGGCCGGAGGCGGTCCTGGTCGAACTGCCCGCCGAGTTCCAACCCTGGCTCGACTGGCTGGCCGACGAGGCGACCGAAGCCCCGGTCGCCCTCGCGGCCGCCCCGGCCGGGCCCGAGGAGGCGGGCGGGCCCGCCTTCTACCCCTTCGCCGACTTCTCCCCGGAACTCGCCGCCCTGCGGTGGGCCCGGCGCAACGGCGTGGAGGCCATCGCCTGCGACCTCCCGCTCGCCCGCCGCTCCGCCCGGGCCGCGGCAGGCCGGCCCGGTACCGCCGAGCCCGGTGCCGCCGAGCCCGGCACGGCCGGTGCGCCCGGCGTCGCCGACGCGCTGCGCCACCGCCTCACCGGCCGGGACTCCGACGAGGACCTGTGGGACCGCCTGGTCGAGACCGCCGCCCCCGGTTCCAGCCCGGAGGCCGTCCGGCGCGCCGCCCTGCTCGTGGGCTGGGCGCTGCGCCACGACGCCGAGACCGGTCCCGGCGTCGACCCGTACGACCTGCGCCGCGAGGCCTGGATGCGCGCCCGCATCCGCGCCGCCTCGGCCGGCGGGCGCCGGATCGCCGCCGTCATCGGCGCCTTCCACGCCCCCGCCCTGCTGGACGGGCCGGTCGCCGCCGACGAAGCGACGCCCGACGACCCCGGCCACGTCCTGTCCCTGATCCCCTACACCTACCCGCTGCTCGACGCCCGCTCCGGCTACCCGGCGGGCATCCGCGACCCGGAGTGGCAGCACACCGTCCTCGACGCCGGCGGCGACCCCGAACGGCTCGCCGAGGCACTCACCACCACCGCCGTCCGGATCTGCGCCGCCCTGCGCGCCCAGGACCACCCCAGCGGCCCGGCGGACGCCCGCGAGATCGTCCGCCTGGCCGGCGACCTCGCCCGGCTGCGCGGCCACGCCGCCCCCGGCCGCGGCGAGCTGGTCGAGGCGGTGCAGACCGTCCTCGCCCAGGGCGAACCCCTCGGCCGCGGCCGGGCCGTCGCCCGCGCCCTCGAACAGGTCCTGATCGGCACCCGCACCGGCCGTCCCACCCCCGCCGCCCCGCGCAGCGGTCTCGCCCCCGCCGTCGAGACCCTCCTCGCCGACCTCGGCCTCCCCGGCCCCGGCGACCCCGGCCCGCGGGACCTGCGCCTCGACCCGCTGCGCAGCCCCCTCGACCGCCGCCGCGAGATCCTCCTCCACCGGCTCACCGCCTGCGACGTCCCCTACGGGGAGCCCGTCGCCACCACCGGCGCCGGCGGCACCGAAGCCCTCGGTACCCGCTGGAACCTTCACTGGACGCCCGCCACCGCCGCCATGCTCACCGTCGCCGGCACCCGGGGCGTCACCCCCGCCCAGGCCGCCGAAGGCGCCCTGCGCAGCCGCCTCACCGCCGACCCGTCCCCGCGCGAGATCATCGACGGCCTCACCGCCGCCGCCTCCTGCGCCCTCCCCACCCTCACCGCGACCCGCCTCACCCAACTCACCACCACCCTCCCCACCTCGGCCACCCTCCCCGACCTCCTCGACGCCCTCTCCCTCCTGGACCGCCTCGCCGCCGGCCACTTCCCGGGCTGCGCCCCGAGCGAGGGGACGGCACCGGCGACGGCCACCCCTGCGCCGGGCGGAGCTGCGCTTCCGCGGACCCTGGCCGAGGCGACGACCGCCGGTCCGTCGGGGGAGTCCGAGCCCTCCGGTGGCGCGGTCGACGCCGATCGCGCCCAGGAGTCCGGATCCTCCTCCCCCCTCCCGGTCGAGCCGCTCTCGGCCGCCCCCCTGGCAGCCGCCGGGGAGGTCCTGACGGTCGCCGCCGTACGGCAGTTGGAGGGGCTGGGCGGGTCCGACGACCCGCAGGACGCCCGGGCGCTGGTGGAACTCGTGCGGCGGGCGGACCGGCTGGGCGGGGTGCGACTGGCGTACGTGCTGGCCGAACTCGCCGAGCGGGGGAGCCCGTTGGTGCGGGGCGCGGCCGGCGCGGTGCGGGTGCTGCTCGGGCAGGACGAGGCCGGGGCGCTGGGCGGCCGGGCGGCCTCCTGGGTCGACGGCGCGACCGGCCCGGAGGCGCGGCACGCGCTCGGCCGGGCGCTGGTCGGGCTGCTGACGGCGGCGGAGGGACTGTTCGACTCCGCTCCCGAAGCGCTGGAGCCGGTGCTGGAGCGGGTCACCTCGCTGCCCGACGACGCCTTCCTGGACCGGCTGCCCGCGCTGCGCGGCGGCTTCGACACGCTCAGCCCGGCCGCCCGCGACCGGCTGCTGGCCCTGGTCGAGGAGCGCCTGGGCACCCGCCTCACCGCGTTGCCGGAGGAGGCCGGCCCCGCCGTGGTCGCCGGCTGGGTGCGGGCGGACCTCGCGGCCCGCTCCGCGCTGGCCCGCCGCGGCCTGCTGCCGGCGGCGCCGCCGGCCCCCGAGGCGGCCCCCGAGCGGGACGCCGAGCGGGCCCACGCGGCGGGGCCCACCCCCGTGGTGGGTGACCCGGCCCGGCACACCCTCGCCCCCGCCGACCGCTGGCGGCTGCTCCTCGGCCGCCCCGGCAGCGGCGGCCTGAGCGGCCGGAGCGCCCGAATCGCCACCGCCCTGGACGAGTTGTACGGCAGCGGGCACGGCGAGGGCTCCGGCCCCGGACTGGAGAGCCGGGGCGGCCGGGGCGGCCGCGAGGCCCCCTACCCCGGCGTGCGGGAGTGGGCCGAGGAACTGGAGTCGCTGTTCGGACCGGGCCTGCGGGAGGAGGTGCTGGCCACCGCCGTCGCGCAGGGCCGCACCGACGTCCTGGAGGCGATCGACCCGTCCGCCGTGCGCCCGTCCGTCGACCTGCTGCGCACCGTCCTGGAGCACGCGGGCGGCCTGCCCGAGGCCCGGCTGGCGCGGCTGCGCCCGCTGGTGCGGCGGCTGGTGGACGAGCTGACCCGGCAGCTGGCGACCACGCTGCGCCCGGCGCTGACCGGGATCGCGGTGCCGCGCCCGTCCCGGCGGCCGGGCGGCCGGCTGGACCTGGACCGGACCATCCGGGCCAACCTGGCCACCGCCCGTCCCTCGCCCGACGGCGGCACCCTGATCGTGCCCGAGCGCCCGGTGTTCCGGACGAGGGCGCGCCAGGCCAACGACTGGCGGCTCATCCTGGTCGTCGACGTCTCCGGATCGATGGAGGCCTCCACGGTCTGGGCGGCGCTGACGGCCTCGATCCTGGCCGGGGTGCCCTCGCTGAGCACCCACTTCGTCGCGTTCTCCACCGAGGTGGTCGACCTCACGGAGCGCGTCGAGGATCCGTTGAGCCTGCTGCTGGAGGTGCGGATCGGCGGCGGTACCAGCATCGCGAGCGGCCTGCGCTACGCGCGGGAGCTGGTGACGGTGCCGTCCCGCACGCTGGTCGCGGTGGTCAGCGACTTCGAGGAGGGCGGGCCGGTGGCCGGGCTGCTGGCGCAGACCCGGGCGCTGGTGGACTCCGGTGTGCACCTGCTGGGTTGCGCGGCGCTGGACGACACCGGGACGGCCCGCTACTCGAAGGCGGTCGCGAGCCGGTTGGTCGCGGCCGGAATGCCCGTGGCGGCGTTGAGCCCGCTGGAACTGGCCCGCTGGGTGGGGGAGAAGGTGCGATGAGCGTGATTGCGCGGACGAGTGACTGGCCGGGTGTGCGGCCGGAGGTGGTCGCCGAGGTGGTGGCGGGGCTGAGCGCCCGGCTGCAGAAACGGGTGGACGGTGCGGCGGCGAAGCTGGCGGGGCGTCCGGTGGCCCGCGAGGGCGACGAGTGGCGGGTGGAGGTGGACGAGGAGACGGTGCTCGTCCTGCACGCGCCGGGCGGTACGGTCGCCGACCAGGCGGACGTCCGCTGCGGCTGCCTGCTCGCCCCGGCCTGCGTGCACCGGGCCGCGGCCGTCACCCTCTGCCCGCTTGCCGAGCCGACCGCGGAGGAGGAGCCGCCCGGGACGACCGGGACGACCGAACAGCCCGGGACACCCGGGACGACCGGAGCCGCGCCCGCAGGCCCGGCGCCCGTCGAACCGCAGGCCCCCGTCGCCCCCCTCACCCCGCTCACCACCGCCGAGCTCGACGCCGCCCGCCACCTCCACCGGGCCGCGACCGCCGTCCTCGCCGCCGGGGTGAGCGGTGCGGGCGCCGTCGTCCAGGCCGAACTCCTGCGCGCCGGCCACCGGGCCCGGCTCGCCGGCCTGCACCGACCGGCCGCGGCGGCCGTCGCCGTGGTGACCGGGGTCCGGGCGGCCCGCACCGGCGCGCCCGACCACCGGCTGGCGGACCTGGTGGCCGGCCTTCGCGAGCTGCTCGGCCTCACCACCGCGCTGACCGCGAGTGTCGGCCCGGTCGCCGAGCTGCGCGGCACCGCGCGCCAGGCCTACCGGGAGGAGGGCGGCCTGCGGCTCTACGGACTGTTCGCCGAGCCGGTGCTGACGGCGACCCACGCGGGCGCGGTCAGCTGGGCGGTGGACGCGGACGGGCGCCTCAGCACGATCGCCGAGGTCATGCCGCACGACGACGCGGCGGCGGCCGCCCCGCAGGCGGTCGGGGCTGGCAACCGGACGGTCCGGCTGGGCGACGCCGCGCTCAGCCACCGCGAGTTCAGCCGCGCCGGGCTGGTCGTCCAGGGCGCGACCCGGTCCGCCTCCGGGCGGCTGGGGGCCGGCGCCGCCGTCCGGGCCGTCCGCGCGGCGGGCGCGGCGTGGGCGGCCGAGCCGGCGGCCCGGCTCTGGGCCGAACCGGCAGCGGCCCAGGTGGCACGGGCGCTCGGGGCGCAGGACCTTCCGTACGAGAGCCGGCCGGCCGGGAGCGACCTGCTCTTCCTGGACGTCACCCTGCTGGGCCCGGCCCCCACCGGGCCGGGCGGGGCGCCGCAGCTGTTGGCGCGGTGCGCGGAGGACGGGCCGGTGATCGCCCTGCGCGCGGCGCACGAGCACCCCGACCTGCCGTTCCGGGCGAACCTCGCGCTGCTCGCCACCGTGCCCGGCCTGCGGCTGCGGGTGGTCGGCCGGCTGGAACGCGCGGACCGCCCGGAGCTGCGCCTGCTCGCGATCGGCACGCCGCCGCAGGCGCCCGACCCGCTGGCCGTGGCCGACAGCGCGGGCCGGGTCAACCTCGGCCTCGAACGCCTGCAGACCGCCGACCTCACCGTCCCCGTTGCGACGGACCCTCCGACCGCCGACGCGCTCCCCGGCGTGACGGACCGTACGGCTCCCGAGCGCTCCGACGCCCCCGCGCCGTACGGTCCGCCCGTGCACGTGCTCGGCCGGCGGGTGGAGCAGACGGTCACCACCGGCCGGCACGCCCTCGGCCCGAGCGGGGCCACGGCGGCGGCCGACCGGGGCCTGCTGCGCGCCGCCGGGCTGACCACCGCCGCCGAGCTGCTGGACGGCCTGCGGGCCGCCGCGGCCGACCAGCGGCGTGACGTGTTCGGCCGGGTCGTCGTGGACGACCATGACGCCTTCGCCGCCGCCTGGCTGGCGGCTGCCTGGTACACGGAGGAGCTGGCCACGGCGCTCTGCGCGGCGGCCTGGGCCGGGGAGGGGTGAGCCATCGGCCGAACTGCTTGCAGGGACCGGTAGTCCGCGCTGACTGGCATACTTGTCGCCCAGGAGGCACCGACCACGCGGTGCAGCGGAAAGGACGGCGCGCCATGGGGATCCGGGACGACGCGGCCGAGATCCGGGCCCGCGGCTGGCGTACGCTCGCCGCCCTGCACGGCATGATCGACACCGCGCTGGAGAAGGCGCTCCAGGCCGAGTGCAAGCTCTCGGTGGTCGAGTACACCGTGCTGGAGGCGCTCTCGCGCCAGGACGGCTGGCACATGCGGATGCAGCAGCTGGCCCGTGCGGCGGCGCTCAGCAGCAGCGCGACCACCCGGCTGGTCAGCCGGCTGGAGGACCGGGGCCTGCTGGGCCGTTACCTCTGCGCGGACGACCGGCGCGGCATCTACACCGAGCTGACGCCGGCGGGCCGCGACCTGCTGGCGGTCGCCCGGCCCGTGCACGACGCCGTCCTGGAGGCGACCCTGGCCCGGGCCACCGAGGTCCCCGAGCTCGCTCCGCTGGTGGGCTCGCTCGCCGAGCTCGACCCGGCGCACGCCTAGCCGCACGGCTCCGCAGTCGGGACCGACCGCCCGCGCAGCCCGCGGCCGACGGCACGGCCACCCGTACAGCCACGGCCAGCCGCGCAGCCAGGGCCGCCCGCGGGGCGGGCGACCGCCCTCACCGCCGCCCGGAGGCCAGGGCGTTGCGGTGCACCCGGTCGAGCAGCGCGAGCAGCAGCTCCTTGCTGGACGCCCGCTCCCGGACGTCGCACAGCACGACCGGGACCTCCGGCCCGAGGTCGAGGGCGCGGCGCACCTCGTCGGGGGTGGCGTCGCGGCGGCCGTGGAAGCAGTTGACGCCGATCGCGAACGGGATGCCGCGCTGCTCGAAGAAGTCCACGGCGGCGAAGCTGGATTCGAGCCGTCGGGTGTCGGCGAGGATGATCGCCCCGAGGGCGCCGAGCGCCAGGTCGTCCCACATGAACCAGAAGCGGAACTGGCCCGGCGTGCCGAAGAGGTAGAGCACCAGGTCCTCGCGGACGGTGATCCGCCCGAAGTCCATGGCCACCGTGGTGGTGGACTTGTCCTGGATGCCGTCGAGGCTGTCGACCCCGATGCTGGCGCGGGTCATCCGTTCCTCGGTCTGCAGCGGTTCGATCTCGCTGACCGAGCCGACCATGGTGGTCTTACCGACGCCGAAGCCGCCGGCAACGAGGATCTTGACCGCGCCTGGCACCAGGCTCTTGGTCGTCAATTCGGGTCTCCTGGAAGGGAACTGGGAGAGCGGGGGGCAACTGGGGCAGCCGGTCCGCCTGGGGCCGGCCGGGCCGCCCGGGTTGACGGGAGCCGACCGGAGCCGACCGGGGAACCGGGCCGTCGGCGCGACCGGAGCCGCGTCGGGCGGTGCCCCCGTCGGCCGTCGGTACGGCCGCGGCGGGGGCACCGCCCCTCAGAGTCTGCGGACTCCCTCGATCACGGCCTGGATCAGTGAGATGTCGGGCGCTTCGGCGAGCTCGACCGGGGCACGGGTGAGGATCAGCCGGGCCTCGGCCAGGTCGTCCAGCAGCACCTTGACCACGCTGACCGGCAGGTCGAGGGTGGCCGCGATCTCGGCCACGGCCAGCGGGCGTTCGCGGCACAGGTCGATGATCGCGGCCGGTTCGGGCGAGAGCCGGGTGGTGTCGGTGCGCGGGTCGGCGGTGACCACCAGGGTGATCAGCGCGAAGCCGTCACGGACCGGCCCGGTGCGCCCGTTGGTGATCGCGTAGGGGCGGACCAGATGGCCGGCGTCCTTGTCGTAGAACCAGCCCTCGTCGGTGTCGGCGGTGGTCACGCACCGCCACCCACGCCGACCTGGCCGGCATCGCTGCGCGGCGCCGCGGTCAGGTACTGGCCGACCTGCTTGACCAGCATGTTGATCTCGTAGGCCATCAGTCCGGCGTCCACCTGCTCGCTGGTCAGGACGGCGAGCCGGGCGCCCTGCCCGGCGGTGGTGACGAACAGGAACAGCTGGTCCATCTCGACCACGGTCTGCCGGACCCGTCCGCCGTTGAAGCGGTGCCCGGCGCCGCGGGCGAGGCTCTGCAGGCCGGAGGCGACGGCGGACAGGTGCTCGGCGTCGGCCCGGTCGAGGCCCTGGGACATGCCGACCAGCAGGCCGTCCTCCGAGAGGACGATGGCGTGCCGGGTCTCGGGGACCCGTGCGACCAGCTGGTCCAGCAGCCAGTTGAGGTCGCGCTGGGTTTCGGTGTGCTGCGTCATCACTGCTGTTCCTTGGCTTCCTGAGCGGCGGAGGCTTCCTGAGCGGCGGAAGGTGCGGCCGGGGTGCGGGGGGCGGCGGGCGCCGGGGAGGCCGGGGCGCCCGGTTCGGTGGCGGCCGCGCGGGCGGTCCGGGTGCCGCGCTGGATGGCGGCCATGGTGGCGCGGGAGCGCTGCGGTGACGGGTCCTCGGCTTCGGCGTCGGCTTCGGCACCGCCGTACCGGGGCGCGAGCGGGGCGGCCGGAGCCGCCGGGGTGCCCGGCGCGGCAGGTCGGACGGCGCCGGTGGGGCCCGCATGGCCGGGGTGGCCGAGGGACGGCGGGAGCAGGGCACCGGGCGCGTTGGCCTCGCGGAGCTGCTCGGCGAGGCTGGCGTTGCGGACCCGCTGCGGCAGGACCCGCGGGGTGCGCAGTTCGCCGTCCGGGCCGTGCTCCACGCGGTCCTCCTGCGGGCGTTCGTGGGTCGTCGCGGAGTGGTCGGCGGGCGCCGGGTCGAAGGGCGCCGGGTCGAAGGGCACCGCGGCCGGCTCGCCCGCGAACTCCGTGCCGTAGTGGCCCGCCGACGGGCCCTCGGCGAGGGCGTCCGCGGGGACGTCGCCACCCGCGCCGCCGGGGACGTCGTACGGGCGCGGCAGGGCGGGCCGCGGGACGACCACGGCACCGGGCAGTCCGGGGATCCGGGCGCCGACGGGCAGACCGCCGTTGGCCGGTGCCGCAGGAGCACCGTCCCGCGGCCCGCCGTCGAGGAGTCCGCCGTCGATCAGCCCGCTGTCCAGCAGACCGCCCTCCAGCAGCCCGCCGTCGATCAGTCCGCCGTCGAGGAGACCGCCGTCCGTCCGGCCGCCGTCCGCGGGTCGCGGGTCGACCAGCTCGCCGGCGATCACGGTGCCGTCGCCCGCGACGGCGCCGGTGGTCGTTCCCGGAGCACCGTCGAGCCCGGTCTCCGGGGAGGCCGGCCCGGTGGGTCCGGTCGGCCCGTTGCCCAGCAGTCCGCTGAGCACTCCGGCGAGCGCGCCCGACAGTTCCTCGTCGACCTCCCCGAGGTCGCCGTCTCCCGTCGCCCGGGCGTCCGGCACCGGGGTGCGGGTGACGCGTGCGCCGGACGGCAGTCCGGGCACCGCGGCCGGCTGTTCGGCCTGCTCCAGCAGGGCCGAGGGCACCAGTACCACGGCCCGGGTGCCGCCGTACGGCGAGGGCCGCAGGGTGACCTGGATGTCGTGCCGGGCGGCCAGCCGCGCGACGACGAACAGGCCGAGGCGCAGGTCGTCGCCGAGCGCGGAGACGTCCAGCTCCGGCGGGTTGGCCAGGTACTCGTTGAGCCGCTCGTACTCCTCCTCGCCCATGCCGAGGCCGCGGTCCTCGACCTCGACCGCCAGGCCCTTGGGTACCTCCTGCGCGGAGACCTGCACCTGGGTGTACGGCGGGGAGAAGGTGGTGCCGTTCTCGATCAGCTCGGCGATCAGGTGGATGACGTCGGCGACGGCCTGTCCGCTGAGCGAGGCGCGCGGCACGCCCTGGACGACGACACGGGCGTAGTTCTCGGTCTCGGAGACGGCGCTGCGCAGCACGTTGACCATGGGCACGGCGTTGCGCCAACGGCGGGCGGGCAGCGCGCCGCCGAGGATGACCAGGTTCTCGGCGTTGCGCCGCATCCGGGTGGCCAGGTGGTCGACCGCGAACAGCTCACGCAGCAGCTCGGGTTCCTCGTGCTCGCGCTCCAGCGCGTCGAGCATGCTGATCTGGCGGTGGATCAGGATCTGGGTGCGGCGGGCGATGTTGAGGAAGACCTTCTTCGTCCCCTCGCGGCCCTGGGCCTGGTGGACGATGGCGGCGACGGCGGCCTGGCGGACGGCGGCGAGGCCGTCGGCGGTCTGCTGGACCTCGTCGCCGATCCGGCGGGAGGGCGCCCAGGCGGGCGGGGTGGGCACCGGCTCGCCGGCGCGCAGTCGCCCGACCACCTCGGGGATCTCCTGCTGGGCGAGCGCGAGGGTGTCGGCGCGCAGCCCGGAGAGGCGGCCGGACAGCATCCGGGCGGCCCGGATGCCGCGGATCAGGCTGAACAGCAGGACCACGGCGACGACGGCGGTGCCGATCAGCAGCGCGGTGCGGTTTCCGGCGTCGCGCAGCAGGTAGGCGGCGTAGCCCCAGGCTGCGGCGAGGCCCAGGCTGGGGACCAGCACGAGGGCGAGGAGCGAGCTGCGGAGGGAGCCGGACCGGCCGGCGCGGTGGCCCGTGCGGGGGGCCGATATGCCTGGCATCTGATTCCTTGTTGCAGGGCCGAGTTGCAGGCCGGGTCGCGGGTCCGAACGACGGATCGGCCCGTGCGGCCCGGGCGGGCTTCAGGGCGCCGAGGCCGGGGCCGCCGGACGGGGTGACGCGGTGTCACCGTCCGGGCGGTGTACAGCCACGGCCGCCGACGGCAGGAAACCTATCAGTCCCAGGTGGCCTCATCGCAACATCAACTGACGATATGTGAACGGCTGATGACCCGGGAGGTTCTCGGCGGCCGGAGCGTTCGCCGACGGATCGCCGCAGCTCAGCGCCTTCGTCGTGACATGCGGACGGCCCTCCGGGAGGCGGGGTGCGCTTCCCGGAGGGCCGTCAGGAACAGGTCAAACGATCGTATGCTGAAGGATCGTCACCGTCTGTCCCGGCCGGGCCCTGGCCGGAGGTCGGGTGCCGCTGATCAGCCCGGTCAGGTGCGGGGGGCGCCCGGACCGGTACCGGTGATCAGCCCGCCAGCGAGATCGGCACCACCCGTCCGTCCTTCTCGTCGCGGCCCTCGGCCTCCAGCTGGTTCAGCTCGGTCCACGCCCAGCTCGCCAGGTCGGACAGCTCGGCCGACCACTGCTTGCCGTAGGTGCCCGAGGCGACCTGCCCGAGCCGGAGCTTCTGGACGTCCGAGGTGCCGGCCGGGGCGTAGATGTGGGTCGCGTCCCGCAGGTAGCGGATGATGTTGAACTCCTCCTGGGTGCCGCGGGCGGCCAGGATCTCCATCGCGCTGCGCGCCGAGTCCATCGCGTACTCGGTGTTGATGAGCTTGGCGTTCATCAGCTCGGCGTCGCACGGCTTGCCGTTGTCCAGCAGGTGCGAGGCGTGGTACGCGGCCAGCTTGGCGGTCATCAGCTTGGACTGCAGCTCGCCCAGCTTCAGCGCGACGCTGTTCAGCTGGTTGAGCGGCTTGCCGTACAGGACGCGCTCCTCGGCGTAGCGCACGACGTCCTCGACGATCGCGACGTGGATGCCGAGCGCCACGGCGCCCAGGTTGAGGCGGCCGTAGAGGGTGGAGGAGGAGTAGGCGACGTCCAGGCCCTGCCCCTCCTCGCCCAGCCGGTTGCCGACCGGGATGCGGCAGTCCTCGAATATCAGCTCGCCGAAGCTGAAGCCGTGCAGGCCGCCCTGGGTGCCGAGCGTGCCGGTGCGGAAGCCCGGCCGGTCGCTCTCGACCAGGAAGGCGGAGAGCCCCCCGCTGCCCTTGTCGGTGCGGAAGACCACACCGTGCACGTCGCCGATGTGGGAGTTGCCGACGAACCACTTGCGGCCGTTGATCACGTACTCGTCGCCCTCGCGGCGGGCGGTGCCGGCCATGCCGAGCACGTGCCCGCCCGACTCCGGCTCGGTGACCGCGATGGTCGGCAGGGACTCGCCCGAGGCGAACTTCGGCAGCCACTCGCGCCGCTGCGCGTCCGAGCCGAAGTGGATGACCTTGGCGACGCCGAGCTGGGAGGCCTGCGCCATGGCGCCCATCGCGCCGCTGACGCGGGCGAGTTCCTCCACGATGATGGTCTTGGCCAGGTGGCCCAGCCCCAGGCCGCCGAACTCCTTGGGGATGGTCACGCCGATCCAGCCGCGGCGGGCGATCTCCCGGGAGAGCTCGAACTCGACCTCCCGGTCGGCCTCCATTCTGGCGACCTGCGGACGCACCTCCTTCTCCGCGAACTCACGGACCTCCGCCCGGAGGCTCTCGTGTCGCTCGTCGGTGAAGTAGTCCATAGCCATGCTTGGTCCTCTCGTTCCAGTGGGTGTCGTGCCTCCGTTCATGCCGTCGATGCCGCTCCGGCCGCGCCCCGGGGATATCGGGTGGGGGTGTGGAGGTGTGGCGGCCGATCGCTCCCTTGCAATCGGTGCATGCGGACCCTGGCGCGGTTTCCCGGGGGGAGAGGAATACCGTCCGTGTCTCCGGCAGGGCTCATTGTCATATGTGAACACCCCCTTCACAGCTAGTTGATCTTGGAATGGCGAGATTCGGCGCGTCGTAGTTACTCACGGGTTTCGTTCCCATGTGGGTAGGGGAATGATCTTTCCCCTCCTCGCAACCCGGCTGAGCGCCCGTTCACATGCGGCTTTGACTGTGCATCAGCAACGCTGGTGACCGGTACCGGTAGCACCGAAGGGCCCGGATGTCTGATTACATGTGCGCCATGACTGATGTGATGAGCACTCAAGGCCAGTTCCCGGGTGCCGCCGGGGAGTCCGAGCGGACCCGCAGGCTGCGCAGCCTGGGTCTGAACGAACCGTCCGCGGACGAGGCCTTCGACCGCTTCGCGCACCTGGCAGCCAGCATCACCCGCGCTCCCATCGCGATGGTCAACTTCATCAACGACGAGCGCCAGATGTTCCGGGGGCTCTACATTCCGCCAAACTCGGCCGAGATCGCGGCCGAAGAGGGAGCTTCGTGGGCGGACCGGGGCATCGCCTTCGACCTTCCGACCCGTCAGATGCCGATGAGCCACGGCTTCTGCCCGCACGTGGTCGCCCAGCGCTCGCCCCTCGCGCTGGACGACATCCTCGCCTACCCCCGGTTCGCCGGTAACCCCGTCGTGGACGAACTCGGCGTCCGGGCCTACCTCGGCGCCCCGCTCGTCGACGACACCAACACCGTCATCGGCACCGTCTGCGTCCTCGACCGGGAACCCCGGCAGTGGGGCCGCGAGCGGCTGCGCGACATCCAGCACCTCGCCGAGGCGCTGCTCTCCGAGATCCGGCTGCGCGACAACCTGCTCGCCCAGCAGCA
The DNA here is from genome assembly GCF_040303045.1 of Kitasatospora sp. NPDC096140. Classification (NCBI taxonomy): domain Bacteria; kingdom Bacillati; phylum Actinomycetota; class Actinomycetes; order Kitasatosporales; family Streptomycetaceae; genus Kitasatospora; species Kitasatospora sp. NPDC096140. Next base: position 154,571 of record NZ_JBEOUW010000001.1, on the reverse strand, counting down.
GGAGATGTTCGCCGCCTTCGACGGCTCCCCGTTCCCCATCATGCTCACCGACGGCCCCGGCCAGGAGATCCGCTACGCCAACGCCCAGCACGCCAACGCCTTCGGTGCCCCGGTGGCGTACGGCGCGATCGGTCAGGCCTACCCGCAACTCGGCGTGGCCGGCCTGCAGCAGGCCGTCTCGGAGGCGTACCGCACCGGCCGCACCACCGTCCTCAACGACGTCCGGGTGCAGTCGACCAGCCCCGACGCCCAGCGCATCCAGCAGATCTTCAGCTTCACCTGCACCCCGCTGCGGGCCGCGCGCACCGGCCAGGTCAACGGTGTCCTCACCGTCGGCATGGACGTCACCGCACAGTCCCGCACGGAGGAGGAGCTCGGCACGCTGGCCGCGCTGCTGGTCGACCGGCTGCAGCAGAACGGCGCCGCGACCGCGACCGGCCGTCCGGGCATCGCCGGCGGAGCCGGACTCGTCCTGCCGGGCTGAGCCGCCGACCGGTCGCCCGCGTGCGGCATCGAGGCCCGCGCCCGAACCGCCCGATCCGTCCGTGCGGGCCGGTTGGCCCGCATTACCCGCATCACCCGCATCACCCACGTCCCCCGCACGACAGGCACTACGCACAGTCCGTCCACCAGTCGTACTGCTCGTACCACTTGCGTGACTTGCGCGACTTGCACCATCCGCACCATCCGCGCCGTCATCGCCACCCGCACCACCCACCACCGTGGCGGGGCGCCTCTCACCCCCGATGAGAGGCTCCCCGCCACAGTGCCGTCCCGGTACCGCCGGAACTCCGCCACCCGCGGCGCCGCGCGCCCCGGCCGGGCCGAGCGGGTGAACCGTCCGCCGCCCGCGCCCCGGCCGGGCCCGCCCGCCGGACGGCGGTGGTAGGCATGGGCCGCATGGACTGGTTCGCCGCCCCCGACTACTGGCTGAGCCGGCTGCTCGTCCAACGCCTGCTCGCCGCGCTCTACCTGATCGGATTCCTCAACGCCGCCGCGCAGTTCCGCGCCCTCATCGGCGAGCACGGCATGCTGCCGGTGCCCCGGTTCACCGCGCGCGTCTCCTTCCGGCAGTCACCCGGCCTCTTCCACCTCCACTACAGCGACCGCTTCTTCGCCGCCGTCGCATGGAGCGGGGCCGCCCTCGCCGCCGCCGTCACGGCCGGGCTCGGCGACGCGGTGCCGCTCTGGGCCTCGATCCTCCTCTGGGCCGTGCTGTGGACCCTCTACCTCTCCATCGTCAACGTCGGGCAGACCTGGTACTCCTTCGGGTGGGAGTCCCTGCTGCTGGAAGCCGGCTTCCTCGCCGCCTTCCTGGGCAACGCCGACACCGCACCGCCCGCCCCGGTGCTGTGGCTGATGCGCTGGCTGGTCCTCCGCGTCGAGTTCGGCGCCGGACTGATCAAACTGCGCGGCGACAGCTGCTGGCGCGACCTGACCTGCCTCCGCTACCACCACGAGACCCAGCCGATGCCCGGACCGCTCAGCTGGTTCTTCCACCACCTGCCCGACCCGCTGCACCGGGTCGAGGTCGCCGCCAACCACTTCGTCCAACTCGTCGTACCGCTCGCCCTGCTGCTCCCGCAGCCGGTCGCGAGCTACGCGGCCTGCGCCGTCATCGCCACCCAGCTGTGGCTGATCGCCTCCGGCAACTTCGCCTGGCTCAACTGGCTCACCGTGACCCTGGCCATCGCCGCCGTGGAACCAGCCCGCCTCGGCCTGCCCGTCCACGCCCGCGCCTACCCCGGCACCCCGCTCTGGTACGAGGCGCTGGTGATCGCGCTGACCGCGGCCGTCGTCGTCCTCAGCTACTGGCCGGTGCGGAACATGGTCTCCCGCGGCCAGGTCATGAACCGGTCCTTCAACCGCCTCCACCTCGTCAACACCTACGGCGCCTTCGGCAGCGTCAACCGCCTGCGCCAGGAGGTCGTGGTCGAGGGCACCGACGAGGCGGTCCTCACCCCGCGCACCGTGTGGCGGGAGTACGGCTTCAAGGGCAAACCCGGCGACGTGCGCCGCCTGCCCCGTCAGTACGCCCCCTACCACCTGCGGCTGGACTGGCTGATGTGGTTCGCCGGCATCTCGCCCGGCTACGCCCGCCCCTGGTTCCTGCCCCTCGTCGCCCGCCTGCTCTCCGGCGACCCGGCCACGCTCCGGCTGCTGCGCCACAACCCCTTTCCGGACGCCCCACCGACCCACGTCCGGGCGACCCTCTACCTCTACCGGTTCACCGATTGGCGCGAACTGCGGGAAACCGGCGCGTGGTGGCGCCGCACCGCTCTGAGCGAGTACCTCGCGCCGGTCGACCTGCCCGCCCTCGGCCGCGCCGGGTACCGGCCACCGCTCGGCCGGCCGCGCCGCGGCGTCCGCGAGGTCCCGCTGGAACGGCTGCGAAGGCCCGGCCGCCGCCCCGGTCCGTCCGCCGTTCGGAGGCCGGGACACCCGTCCGGACCAGCGCCGGACCACCCGGGAGGGTCCCCCGAGTAGCGGCCAGGCGGGCGGTATGGCACACGACACCGGCCCGTCGGGGCGGTGGGTGCGTGCATGGCTCGAACGGGCACCCGTATTCTGGGCCTCCACACCGGCAGCCCGCCCGCGCGCCCCCTCGCCCCTCCCCGGGGCACCCCCGCGCAACCGGTCCGCCGCCCCCTCGCCGCCAGCCCCGCCGTCGTCGCCCAGAACCGGACCTCACATGACAGTGCTTCACTCGCGCAACGCCGACGCAGCCGACCCGGCGGACGTCGCCGACGCCGCAGACGTCAAGGACCCCCAGGACGCCGCCGCGGAGCCCGACCTCCGCGAGGACCTCGGCCGCTACGCCGAACTCGGGGCCTTCACCCTCACCGCCGACACCCACGCCTGGTACGCGGCCGTCGACACCGTCTCCACCCCGGAGGACGCCCGCGCCGCCTCCACCGCGCTCGCCGAGCTGCGCGGCAGCGACCTGCAGCAGACCTGGGAGGCCGTCACCGCCCTGGCCGCCGAGGTCAAGCTCGACGAGCCGGACACCGTCGCCAAGACCGCGCTCCTCGTCGAGATGCTCCAGCGGGTGCACCGCACCTCCGCCACCCTCACCACCGCCGCGTACGACGCCGACCTCGGCGCCCTCGCCGCCGCCACCGCCGACAGCGCCTGGCGCCGCGAGAACGGCGTCAAGCTCTCCTGGCTGCGCGGCCGCTTGCTGCGCAAGCAGGCCGCCGCCCTCGCCACCGACCGGCGCGTCCGCCGCGAGGACCTGCACGAGGCGCTCACCTCCGCCGAGATCGAGCGCCGCGCCTGGGCCGCCCTCGCCCCGGCCGGCAGCCTCCCGGTGGCGCCCGCCGACGGCGCCCTGATCGACCGCACCGCCCAGGCCTTCGAGGCGATCAACACCGGCCTGCGCGAGCTCTCCCGCCTCCTGCCCGACCACGACCTGGACGGGCTGCCCTTCGCCGAGCTCATCGACCTGGTCGAGCGGCTCGCGGCCGACGAGGGCACCCTCTACCGCCTCCCCACCATCCGCGGCCTGCGCGCCACGCTGGAGGAGGCCGGTCTCGGAGAACTGCTCACCGAACTCGCCGCCGCCAAGGCCGACCGCCGCGCCGCCGTGGCCGCGTACTCGGCCCGCCAGGCGCTCGCGGGCGGGCAGCGGGACGGGCTGGCGGAGAAGACCGTCGCCGAGGAGCCGACGGTCGAGGAGTCGGCGGTCGAGGAATCGGCTGCCGAGACCGAGACCGAGGCCGGTGCCGAGGCCGGTGCCGAGGCCGGTGCCGAGGCCGACGCTGAAGCGCTTGCGCGTCAGGCGCTCGCCGGTGGGCAGCGGGACGGTCTCGTGGAGGAGGTCCCGGCCCCGGTGACCGCTCCCGCCGGGGAGACCGTCGAGGTCGATGCGGCTGTCGACGTCGAGGCCGAGGCTGAGGCCGAGGACGTGACCGAGGCTGAGACCGGTGTTGAGGCGGTGTCGGGCTCGGACTCCGACACGGACGCCGCCGCCGTCGAGACGGCTGCCGCGGAGGAGCTGACGGAAGAGACCCCGGTTGCCGTGGTCTCCCTCCCGGCCCCGTCCCCGGCCGCCGACGACCTGGTCGCCGCGGCGACGGCCGCCCTGGCCGAGGTCGCAGCGGTGGAGGAGACGGCGGCCGAGGACGCGGAGTCGGCCGTCGAGGTCGAGGAGCCCGCCGCCGAGGCCGACGTGACGGAGACCGAAGTCGTCATCGAGGAGCCCGCCGTCGAGGCGGAGGCCCTGGTGGCCGAGCCCGAGCCCGAGCCCGAGGCCGAGGCCGAGGCTGAGGTCGAGGTCGAGCCCGAGGCTGCTGTCGAGGAGCCGGTTGTCGAGGTGGCCGTGGCTGCTGACGATGTCGCCGAGGCTGAGCCGGTGGCCGAGGTCGTGGCCGAGGAGCCGGTCGTCGAGGCCGAGGCCGCGCTGGCTGAGCCGGTGGCCGAGGAGGCCGCTGCCGAGGTCGAGCCCGAGGCTGCTGTCGAGGAGCCCGTCGCCGAGGTGGCCGTGGCTGCTGAGGACGTTGCCGAGGCTGAGCCGGTGGCCGAGGTTGTCGCCGAGGAGGCCGTTGCCGAGGTCGAGTCCGAGGTCCTTGCTGAGGAGCCCGTCGCTGAGGAGCCGGTTGTCGAGGCCGTCGTTGAGGAGCCCGTCGCCGAGGTGGCTGTGGCTGCTGAGCCCGTTGCCGAGGCTGAGCCGGTGACCGAGGTCGTCGTCGAGGAGCCCGCTGCCGAGGTCGTCGTCGAGGAGCCGGCCGTCGAGGAGCCCGTCGTCGAGGCGGAGACCTCCGCGGCCGAGCCCGAGCCCGAGGCCGCACCCGAGGCCGCACCCGAGGCCGCACCCGAGGCCGCACCCGAGGCCGCACCCGAGGCCGAGCCCGCTGCCGGTCGCGTGAAGCCGGACTTCACGCCCGGTCGTCCCGTGACCGCCTACTCGGCCGACGAGCTGCTCGCCGTCGTGCGGTGGGTGGACGGCGACGGGGTCGAGCGGAGTGACGAGGAGCTGCTGCGCGCGGCCATGAAGGAGCTGGGCTTCGCCCGTCTCGGCCCCCGCATCAAGGAGGCGCTGGGCGCCGCCGTCACCGCCGCACGCGGCTGACCTCGCCTGCCCCACAGGGCCCGGGACGCGATTTCGCGTCCCGGGCTCTTCCATGTCGTCGGCGGTCCCGCGGCGCTGAGCGGATCTCCGTCCGTCAGGCGTCGGCCGCGTCTGGTGTGAACGGGTGGTCGATCGCCTGCCGTAGGACGGCCGGGGCGGTGACGAGGGACGGTCCGTACCAGGTCAGGTGTCGCCCGCTGACCAGTGCGACCGGCGTGCCGGGGAAGGCCTCGGGGCCGTCCTCGGCGGTGAAGCGGTACGGTTCGTCCGGCAGGACCACCAACTCTGCTCGACAGTCGAGCAGTTCGGGCAGCGGGACGGCGGGGTAGCGCTCGGGGTGGTCGGCGTGGACGAGCCGCAGGCCGAGGCGGCGCAGCAGGTCCCCGGCGAAGGTGTCGCGGCCGAGGACCATCCACGGGCGGCGCCAGATCGGCACGACCGCCGTCGGGCCTTCGGAGGCGCCGGAGCTCTCGGACTCGTCGGGGCTCGGTCCGAGCGGCGCCCAGGCCGCCTCCGCCTCGTCCAGCCAGCCGGGGCGCGGCAGTCGGCAGGCGACGGTGAGCAGCCGGTCCAGGGACCGGAAGGCGTCGTCCAGGGTGCGAATGTCGGTGACCCAGACGGGGACGCCCGCCGCCCGCAGTGCGTCCAGGTCGGGGCGCCGGTTCTCCTCGTCGTTGGCGATGACGAGGTCGGGTTCGAGCGCGAGGACACCGGGGACGTCGGGGTTCTTGGTGCCGCCGATCCGGGTGACGGCGAGATCGGCGGGGTGGGTGCACCAGTCGGTGGCGCCGACCAGCAGTCCGGGCGCGGTGGCGGCGACCGCCTCGGTCAGCGAGGGTACGAGGGAGACCACGCGGCGGGGCGGGCGTGACCCGAGCCGGACGGGGAGGTCGAGGTCGTCGCGCGGGGCGGTGGGGTCGGCCATCCGGTCAGCCTACGTCCGTGCTGCGACGGTCGGTGGCGCCCTTTCCGGCGGATTCCCGGGAACCCGGTGCCCGGGGCGTCCGACTACCTGGTCCGGGTCCGCTGCACGGGCCCGAGCACGGACCACCGACCAGGAGAGTTGTCATGCGCCCACGCGTTGTCTGCGGAATCGCGGCCGCCGTCGCCCTGTTCGCCACGGCCTGCGGAAGCGGGGGCGGGGGCCCGCAGGGTGCCTCCGTCACCGCCGCGGCCCAGGCGGCCCCGGCCGGCGCCTACCCGGTGAAGGTCGCGGACTGCGCGGGCAAGGAGACCGTCGTCGCCAAGGCGCCGACGAAGATCGTCACCAGCAACGCGTCGAGCCTGGAGATGCTGCTCCGGCTCGGTGCCGGCGACCGGGTGATCGGGACGGGTTTCCCGCCCGGCAAGGGCACCCTGCCGGCGGACCTCGCCGACCAGGGCGCCAAGGTGCCGGTCCTGGGGGAGAAGGTGATCCCCAAGGAGAAGCTGCTCGGCTCCGGCGCCGACCTCTACGTGGACACCTTCAGCGCGATGCCGATGATGGGCGGGGGAGCCACCGGGCCGAGCGAGGAGGAGTACGCGGCGGCCGGCATCCAGCACGTCTACCTGCTCTCCACCGCCTGCGCCGGAACCCCGAAGGCGGCCAAGGCGCCGCGCACCGACCTCGCGGGGATCGAGGACGACATCCGCCGGCTCGGGGCCGTCACCGGCACCTCGGCCCGGGCGGAGGAACTGGTGGCCGGGATGGAGCGGCAGATCGGCGAGGTGCGCACCGCGCTCGCCGCCGTGCCGGAGGGGCAGCGGCCGAGCTACTTCGTCTTCGACTTCGACGCGGGCACCAAGCAGCCGGTGGCGGTCTGCGGCCGGCAGGTCGCCAACGCGGTGATCACCCAGGCCGGGGCGCGCAACGTGTTCGCCGACTGCGACGCCGACTTCAAGCCCGGCTCCTGGGAGGACGTCGTCGCCAAGAACCCGGACTGGATCCAGCTCGCCGTCCGCAACCGGGGCAGTGAGGAGGCCACCCGCAAGGCCTTCGACGACGCCGAGGCGTTCCTCAGGAGCTTCCCCGCGACCCAGGGCCTGAAGGCCGTCCAGGAGGGGCACTTCGTCCGCCTCGGCTCGGAGGTGACCACCATCGCGGGTGTGCGCAACGCGGACGCCGTCCGGCAGATCGCCGCGACCGTCCACCCCGACCTCGTCAAGAACGGCCAGTAGAACGTGACTCCGGCCGCTCACACGGAGGCCGCCGTCACCCGCCGTCCGGCCCGCACGCTGCGGGCCGGGCCGACGGCCGCCGTCCTCGCCGTCGCGCTGGTGCTCGCGCTGACCGCAGCCGTCTCGCTCGGCGCGGTGGACATCCCGCCCGGCGAGGTCTGGTCGGTGGTCGCCCGCCGACTCACCGGTCGGGCCGCCGAACCGGGCACCCGCGACCTCATCGTCTGGCAACTGCGCGTGCCGAGAGCCCTGTTGGCGGCGGTGGTGGGCGCGGGACTCGGCCTGGTCGGCACCGCCGTCCAGGCCCTGGTCCGCAACCCGCTCGCCGACCCGTACCTGCTCGGCATCTCCTCCGGAGCCTCCCTCGGGGCGGTCGCCGCCATCGTCCTCGGCACCACCTTCGGGCTCCAGCTCTCCTTCGGCAGCGCGCTCGGTCTCACCGTCTCGCTGGCGGCGTTCGCCGGCGCGCTCGCCGCGTTCTCGCTGGTCTGGCTGATGGCCCGGCGGGGCGGCGGCTTCTCCCCGCTGCGCCTGGTCCTCGCGGGCATCGGCATCGCCCAGTTCCTCGGCGGCATCACCAGCTACCTCGTCCTGCAGACCCGCGACGAGCAGCAGACCCGGGGCGTGCTGTTCTGGCTCATGGGCAGTCTCGGCGGCGCCGTCTGGGCCCAACTCGCCGTCCCCACCGTCGCCGTGGTTCTCGGCCTGGCCCTGCTGCAGGCCCGTGCCCGGGGGCTCAACGCGGTGCTGATGGGTGACGAGACGGCGGCCGGGCTCGGCGTGGACGTCGCCCGGCTGCGCCGCGAGGTGTTCGTCGTCACCAGCGTGCTGACCGGCGTCCTGGTCGCCGTCTCCGGCGCGATCGGCTTCGTCGGCCTGATGGTGCCGCACGTGTGCCGCCTGCTCCTGGGCGGCGACCACCGGCGTCTGCTGCCGCTGTCCGCGCTCACCGGGGCGCTGCTGCTGGTCGTCGTCGACACCGTCGCCCGTACCGCCCTGGACGGCCAGGAACTGCCGATCGGCGTGGTCACCGCCGTCCTCGGCGCCCCCACCCTGCTCTACCTGCTGGACCGACGACTGGAGCGCACGTGAGGATCGCCGTCGAGGACCTGAGCGTGACCCTGGCCGGGCGAACGGTGGTGGCCGGGGTCCACCTGGTCGCCGAGGAGGGGGAGATCGCCGGGCTGGTCGGGCCCAACGGGAGCGGCAAGTCCAGCCTGCTGCGCACCGTCTACCGGCACCTGCGGCCGAGCGCCGGCCGGGTGCTGCTGGCCGGGCGGGACCTCGCGGAGCTGCGGCCCGCGCAGTCCGCCCGGCACATCGGCGCGCTGCCCCAGGAGCGCGGCGGGGACTTCGAGTTGAGCGTCCGCGAGGTGGTCGCGATGGGCCGCACCCCGTACAAGCGGGCGTTCGCCGCCGATGACGCCGAGGACCACCGGATCACCGCCGGGGCGCTGGACCGGGTCGGCATGGCGGGCGCCGCCGACCGCCGGTTCGGCCAACTGTCGGGCGGGGAAAGGCAACGGGTGCTGCTGGCCCGCGCGCTCGCGCAGCAGCCGGACGTCCTGGTGCTGGACGAACCGACGAATCACCTGGACGTCCGGCACCAGGTCGAACTGCTCGCCCTGCTGCGTGAGCAGCGCCGGACCACCCTGGTCGCCCTCCACGACCTGAACGCCGCCGCCTCGGTGTGCGACCGGCTGCACGTCCTGCACCGCGGCGCCCTGGTGGCTTCCGGCGCTCCGCGCCAGGTGCTGACCCCCGAGCTGATGGCGGAGGTCTTCGGCGTCCGGGCGGCGGTGATCGATCACCCGCTCACCGGCGATCCGCTGATCGCCTTCGACCACCGCACCCCGGCCGGTGCGGTGGCCTCCGTGGCGGTGACGTAGCCGGTCCTCGGGGAGGGAGAGGGGGAGGGGGAGGGGGAGGGGAGACTCAGCGGCCGACGTGGCTGTCCGCGTGGCCCTCGTAGTGGCTCGGCCGGCCGTCGCGCAGGACCGCGCGGCCGAGCCGTGCGGCCTCCTCGCTGCGCAGCAACTCCCAGCCACCGTCCGGTCGGTGGAGCACCGCGGAGTGCCAGGGGGTGGTCCAGGCGTCGGCCGCCGCCAGCAGCCGGATGCCGAACTTGGCGACCCCGGCCGGCTGCGGGTGGATGGACAGCCGTACGGCCCGCGGGTGGTGCTCGGCGATCAACTCGCCCCAGGCGCGGCTGCGCTGGATCACGGCGTAGGCACGGCGGCGGCACTCCCGCTGCAGGGCCGAGCGGGTGCCGGTGAATCCCACGGCGTCCTCGGTGAGGAAACGGGTGATGCCGCGGTAGAGCCGCAGGGTCTCCTCCTCGGTCAGCACCTGCTCGCGCAACTCCTCGACGGTGGGGGCGTAGCGCTCGTGCACCCGGGCGCGCTTCTCGTCGTACGGGAGGTCGCCGAGGACGGCCCTCAGGTCGAAGGTGGCGAGGTGGCGCAGGCCCTCCCGGGCGATCATCATGGTCAACTCGTCCGAGTAGGCGTCGATGTGGTCGTCCGGGACGTTGATCAGGTCGCCGAATATGTGCCCGTCGGAGCAGATCAGGATCCGGGCGCCGGGCTCGTGGAGGCGTCCGATCTCGGCGCAGAGCCGGTCGAGGAAGGTCAGGGACAGCCGTTCGCCCTCGTCGGGCAGGTGGCCCAGCACCTTCGCCGGGTTCGGCGACTTGCAGGGGAAGCCGGGCAGGGTGAACACGATGGGCTCACCGGCGGCGATGAAGTCCGCCAACTGCGCGAGCTGGAGCGGGAAGTGCTCGGGGCGGGCGGCGAACTCCGGGTCGGCGGCGCGGCGGTGCGGCAGCAGGAGGCCGAGGATGCGGGCGGCCAGGCGCTCGGGCCCGGCGGAGGTGGCGGGCCCGGTCACGGCGTCGGTGACGGGAGTGGGAGCGGTCGCGGTGCCGACGGGCGGCATGGTGGGTCCTCCACGGATGGTGGTCTGGTGCGGGCTTCGGGTGGGCGCAGCCGGGCGGGTCGCGGCGACGGGGTGTCCCGGGGTCAGCGGCGGCGGTCGTAGGCGACGGGCAGTCGGTTGACCCCGCGCGCGAGCACGGCGGGGATCCAGGCGAGGTCGGCCAGGCCGTCCCCGGGGGCCTCGGCCGGGCGCAGCCCGGGCAGCCGGGTGAGCAGGGTGCCGATGGCGATCCGGAGTTCGGCCCGGGCCAGGGCGGCGCCGGGGCAGTAGTGGACGCCGTGGCCGAAGGCGAGGTGCTGATTGGGGGAGCGGTCGAGGTCGAGGTGGTCGGCCCCGGTGAACTGCGTGTCGTCGCGGTTGGCGGCGCAGAGCGAGACGATCACGGAGTCGCCGGCCGGCACGGTGGTGCCGAACAGGTCGCTGTCCTCGGCGAAGAAGCGCCAGGTGGTGAGCTCGAACGCGGCGTCGTGGCGCAGCAGTTCCTCCACCGCCCGGGCGAGCCGGCCGGGCTCGTCGAGGCCGTCGCGCAGGCGGGCGAGCTGCTCGGGGTGGCGCAGCAGGGCGATCAGCATGGTGGTGATCTGGTTGGTCACCGGTTCTTGCCCGGCGACCAGCAGCTGGAACACCATGGAGTCGAGCTCCTCGCGGCTCAACTCGCCCCCGTCGTGGGCGGCGACGAGCCGGCCGAGCAGGTCCTCGGTGTCCGTCCATCCGGGCTCCCGGCAGTCGGCGCGCTTGCGGGCGACGACGTCGGCGATGTAGGTCTGCAGGCCGCGCAGCCGTGCCTCGTACGCCGGGCGGCCGGGGTCCTGCGGGCCGACGGGCTGGACGACCTTGCCCCAGTCGCGGTCGAAGCGGCTCGCCAAGTCGGCCGGGAGTCCGATGACTTCGGCGAGCACCCGGAAGGGGTAGTGGGCGGCGAAGCCGGCCACCAGGTCGGCGCCGCCGGTCTCGGGCAGCTCGTCCACCAGCGCGTCGGCCAGCTCCTGCAGGCGGGGGAGCAGGGCCTCCACCCGGCGCGGGGCGAAGGCGTCCAGGACGAGCCTGCGCATCGCGGTGTGCTTGGGCGGGTCCTGGTGGAGCAGGTGGACCTGGAGCTGCGAGTGCTGCGGCTCGGGCATGATCGACGCGAGTCGGCGCCAGCCTTCGTTGCCCAGTGCGTGGTTCTTGCCCAGGCGCGGGTCGTTGAGGGTCGCGTGGGCGGCCCGGTAGCCGGTGACCAGCCAGGCGTGGATGCCGCTGGGGAACTCCACCCGGTGCACCGGCCCCGCCTCGCGCATCTGCCGGTACAGCGGGTACGGGTCGCTCTTGTACGCCGGGCCGTACAGCGGGACGGGGGAGGGGAGGCGGTCGTGGCCGTACGGGCAGCGCGGGGCGTCGTCGGTCGCGGCCGGGTTCGGGTTCGCCGTCGGGGCGTCGGTCGTGGCCGGGGAGGGGATCGTGTCGGTCATCCGGGGTGGTCCTTCGGTGGGGTGCGGACGGTCAGGGCCTGGGGCGGCGGTGCAGGGCGAGCAGGGCGACGGCGGTCGCCGCGACCAGGGCGGCCAGGGCGATCCCGGCGCTGGTTCCCGTGCCGGTCCCGGTGGTGGTGCCGCTCGCGGCCACGCCGCCGGCCGTCGAGGCGGCGGCGGTGGCGAGGGCCGGGCCGAGGGCGAAGCCGAGACTGCGGGCGAGTTGGACGGCGGAACCTGCGGTGGCGAGCTTCCCGGGCGGGGACGCGGCCATCACCAGGGCCTGGGTGGGGCCGCCGTTGAGGCCCATCCCGGCCCCGGCGAGGGCGAGCCGGGCGGCGATGTCCACGGTGGACCAGCCGGTGTCCGACGGGATGAGCAGGGCGAGGCCCAGGGTGGTGACGGCGGCGCCGGTGAGCGCCGTCGGCCGGGCGCCCCAGCGGTCGGCCAGCCGTCCACCGACCCGTCCGGCCAGCACCATGCCGAGCGGGAACGCCAGCATGGTCAGCGCGGTGGTGGTGGCGCTCTCGCCCCGGGGGCCGCGCAGGTGCTGGGCGAGCAGGTAGTGGCAGGCCGCGAAGCCCGCGGCGAGCGACAGCACCGAGGCGTTGACCCCGGCGGTCCCGGCGGTCCGCAGCACCTCGGCCACCGGACGGCCGCCGGGGCGGCGCAGCCACAGCAGGACCAGCGGCGCGGCGGGCAGCGTCAGCAGCAGCCACTGCGGTGCCTCCGGGGCCAGGGTGAGCCCGAGCAGGACGGCTGCCACGGCGCCGCCTATCAGGGCGGCGTCGCCGAGCGAAGCCCGGTCGGGCGGGCGCAGTCCGCCGCGCCGCGGGGCGTGGCGGAGCACGATCAGGACGGCGGCCAGGCAGACCGGCAGCTTGACCAGGAAGACCGCCCGCCAGCCGAGGTGGTCCAGCAGCAGTCCGCCGATGACCGGGCCGGTCACGGCACCCAGCGGGCCGAGGGTGGCCGGCACGCTCATCGCCCGCCCGCGCAGCTCGGGCCGGACGGACGTCGCGGCGAGCACCGGCATCAGGACGAAGAGCACGGCCCCGAAGGCGCCCTGCAGCATCCGGGCGGCGATCAGCCAACCGGCCCAGGGGGCCGCGGCCGCCAGCACGCTGCAGGCGGCGAAGCAGCCGACCGCGAGCAGCAGCGCGGACCGGGTGCCGACCTGGTCCAGCCACCGACCGGCGGGCAGGAGGAGGGCCACGAGCGGGAGTTGGTAGCCGAGGACGGCCCACTGGGCGAGGCCGGGCGAGACGTGCAGGCCGGACGAGATGTCGGTGAGCGCGAGGTTGACCACGTTCATGTCGAGCATCGCGACGAAGGAGAGCAGGCCCGCGGCCACGACCAGGCTCCAGCGGTCGACCGACTCGGGCTGACTGATCGTCAGTTCGACGGCGGACGTGGGTTGTTGTGCTGCCATGGAGTCCCTCCGTTCCCGGGTTGCCGTGCCGGACACCGCCTCGGCGGCGGGGTCCGGTACAGCAGTCGGGGGCGCGGCGGCTCCGGTTCCGAACACTTGGGGGAATTTTTCGGCGGGGTTCGGGCGGCGGGGTTCGGACGGCGGGTGACGGATGGCAGGGATGACAGCTGACAGCTGACAGATGTTGAAATCTGTCAGCTGTCAGCTGTCAGCTGTCAGCTGTCATCTGTCAGTTGTTCCCCGTCATCCGCCGCGTGTCATCGGTCGCCGTCTGCCGTCCGCCTGCCGCCCACGTGCCGGCACCGCTCAGCAGGCGGCCGCGAGCTCCCCGGCCTCGGCTGCCCGCAGTCGCGCCACCAACTCCTCCCGCGCCCGGGCGACCCGGGAGCGGACGGTGCCGACCGGGCACCCGGCGACCTCGGCCGCCTCGGCGTAGCTCAGCCCGACCACCTGCGTCAGGACGAAGGCCTCCCGCCGTTGGGCGGGCACCCGGTCGAGCAGGTCGCCGAGCGCGATGCCGTCCTCGAACCCGGCCGCCGGGCCGCCGCCCTGCCGCTCCGCCGCCTCCTGCCAGTCCGGCAGCGCCGCACAGCGAGGGCGGGCGGCGGCCATCCGGTACCGGTCGATCACCGTGCGCCGGGCGATCGACAGCAGCCAGGTGCGGGCCGAGGAGCGCCCCGCGAACGCGGGCAGGCCGCGCAGCGCGCGCAGGAAGGTCTCTTGCGCGAGGTCGTCGGCGGACTGCACGTCGGTCAGGTGGGCGACGAAGCGCCAGACGTCGCGCTGGGTCGCGCGGACGAAGGCCTCGACGTCCGCCGCCCGGCCGGAGCGGGCGGTCAGTGCGAGTGCGGTGAGCTGCTCGTCATCCACGGCGGCCTCCGGACCGGCCGGTCCCGCCGCAGTGGCCGTGCGGGACGATGGTCACATGAGATGCGCGCAGTTCCGTACCGCTCTGTCCGCCCGCCTCGACGGCGAACCGAGCGGTCTCCCGGAGGCCCGGCTGGACAAGCACGTCGCGCGCTGCACCGGTTGCCGGGAGTGGCTGGAGCGGGCGGAGCGGCTGGGCGGCCACGTCCGGGCGGCCGCCGCCGTCGGGCCGTCGCCGGAGTGGTCGGTCCGCCTGCCGGCGGGGCCGGAGGGGTTCGAGTCGAAGGGTGCCGGTCCGGCCGAGGGGGCGGACGGCCGCGCTCCGGAGGGCCCGCAGGCCGCGGAGCGGTAGGACGGTGGCGCCGACCGCAGCCGGCGCGTCGTCGTGGTCAGACATGGAAGGGTCCCGAGGGGAAGGCTGGAACGGCACCGCTCAGGGCGGCACCGTCGGCGTCCATGGGCCGTGCGCGTGGCACCCCACACCTCCCGGGGAAACCGGGGAACGGCGGCGGGCGGCGCGGGCCCGAACCCCGGCGTCACGGCGGCGGAAGGCGCGGCCGTACGGCGGGGCGACCTGCCCGTCGCGGGGCCCCGGTGGCCGGATGAAACCGGGGGAGGCCGGGGGATGCAGCGGCGGGCGCGTCAGCAGGCGAGGGCGAACGCCGGCGGCCCGCGCCGGACCACGGCATGCGTGAGCAGCACCGACCGGGGCGGCCGGGCCGTGTCCGGGGCGGGCCGGGGCGGTGCCGGGGCCCGGTAGCCGAACGGCCGGGCGAAGAGCGCCAGCAGGGGGAGCAACAAGGCACCCGCGACGACGGCGCCGAGCGAACCGAGCAGCTCGAAGAGCCGGACCAACGCCGCGTCACCGCGCCAGAGCAGCAGTGCACAGGCCAGGGCGGCCAGCACGTGGGCGACGGCCATCCCCGGCGACATGGCGTGGGACATTCCGTGCGCCATCCCGTGGGAGGTGCCGGGGGGCAGGCCGCCCGTCGTGGCGTCGGGCATCCCGCCGGGCATCGGGTGGGACATGCCGGGCATCCCGGCCGTCCCGGGCAGGCCCAGGTCCATGGCCGCCCCGTCGGCGGAGGCTCCTGCACCCGCGGCCCCGTGCTGCATCCCGTGCATCCCGTGCATCCCGGCCGTCGGGCGCAGTCCGCCGGTGGACGGCGGGACGTCCGGGTCGATGCCCGCCATCCGCGCCAGCTCGACCGGTGACAGCCCGTCGGGCACCCGGTCCGGGTTGCACAGCAGCAGGGCGGCCCAGTCCGTGGTGGCGAGCCGGCCGAGGCCGCCGCCGCTGCCTCGGCCGAGGGCCCCGGCTTGTTCGAACAGCTGGTGCAGCGCGATCTGCGCGGCGACCATCCAGACGCTGATCACAGCGAGCCCGCGGCGCTTCCCGGCGAGCAGCCAGGTCAAGCCCAGGATCGCCCCGAACGCACCGGCCAGCACGGTCGGCGAGACACCGGCCCCGGCCATGGCGACGTGCGCGGTGGCGGCCATTGCCACGCACAGCGCGGCGAAGACCACGGCGCGCAGCAGGCGGATCCGGTCGGTCATCACGATGGCACTCATCGTCGCACCCACCCCGCCCGGTGCGCACCGCACCCTCCGGTCATGGCCGGTTCCGCCCCGTGAGACCATGCCCGGCCGCTCGCCCGGTGACCGGCCAGGCGAGAGGCCGGGCGGCCAGGCGGCAGGCCGGGCGGCCCGCGCGGAGGTCCGCCCGGCTGCCGTCCCGCTCGCTGCACCGACCCGAACAACCGCTCGTACGACCATCCGCACGGTTTGACAAGTGGTCACCGCATGCTCACTAGATGTCACGATCCGGTGCGTTCCGTGCGGGCGTGTCGGAGCGATGCCGTCCAGAAGCAGGGAGGTCCGGCCGTGGAGACCCCGACGCAGGCCGCCGAGCCCATCGCCGACCGTGCCGAGCCGGCCGACCGCCCCGGTGCGCCGGCCGACGGCCCCGGTGTGCAGGCCGACCAGGCCGGGATCCCCAGGACCGCCGGCGCGCCCGGGATCCCCGACCTCGCCGACCCCGGCTTCTGGCGGCTGCCCACCCCCGCCCGCGCCGCCGCCTTCGCCGAGCTGCGCCGCCTCCCGGGCCCGCTGTTCTTCGGCGACCGCGCCACCGGCAAGGGCTTCCACGCCCTGGTCCGCCACGCCGACGTGGTCGAGGCCAGCCGAACCCCGGCCGTCTTCCTCAGCGGCCCCGGCGTGACCACCCCCGCCCCCGCCCGCTGGGTCCGGCTGCTGTTCGGCGACTCGATGGTCAATCTGGACGACCCGCGCCACGCCCAGTTGCGCCGGATCGTCTCGCGGGCGTTCACCCCGCGGCTGCTCGGCCGGGTCGAGGACGACGTGCAGCGGATCAGCGTCGCCCTGGTCGACCGGGTCGAGCGGGACCGGCCGGAGGACTTCGTGTCCGCGGTCGCCGCCGAACTCCCGTTCCAGGTGATCTGCACCATGATGGGCATCCCCGAGCAGCCGCGCCGCGCCATCCTCGACCTGGTCAACCGCACCTCGGCGGACATCGGGGTGGCCCGCACGCTGCGCCACCGGCTGCGGGCGCCCGGGCGTGGGCTGCGGGCGCTCGCCCGGATGCAGGCCATCGTGGCCGGGATCGGTCGGGAGCGGCGCCGCCGGCCGGCCGAGGACCTGATCTCCGCGCTGGTCACCGCCGACGTGGACGGCCGTCGGCTCACCGGCCGCGAGCTCGGCGCCTTCTTCACCCTGCTGCTGGTCGCCGGGGTCGAGACCACCCGCAACGCGCTCGCCCACGGTCTGCACCTCCTGACCGTCCACCCCGAGCAGCGCGCCCTGCTGCTGTCCGACCTCGACGGGCGGCTCGGCGGGGCGGTGGACGAGATGGTCCGTCACGCCACGCCGATCATCCAGTTCCACCGGACCGTCGCCGTCGACCACGAGCTCGGCGGCCCGGGCGGCACGCTGCTGCGCGCGGGGGAGAAGGTCGCGCTGTTCTACGGGTCGGCCAACCGCGACGAGGCGGTCTTCCCCGATCCGGACGCCTTCGACATCACCCGCACGCCCAACCCCCACCTCGGCTACGGCGGTGGAGGCCCGCACTACTGCCTCGGCGCGCACCTGGCCCGGCAGGAGATGACGGCGCTGTTCCGGGAGCTGTTCACCCGTCTGCCCGATGCGCGTTCGGTCGGCGAGCCGGAGCTCGTCCCGTCCAGCTTCGACCACCGGGTCCGCTCGCTGCGCTTCACCTGCTGAACGTCTCCCCGGCGGTCCTCGGGGCTGCGACGCCCCGGCGCCGGGCACCGCTACCCGCCCGGCTCCCACACCGCGTGGTCGTGCGCGAACAGCACCCGGCGCGGACGGTGCTCCGCCACCCGGTCGAGCCAGGCCCGGTAGCCGGGCAGCGGCGCCGCCACGCCCTCGCGCGCCGCCCGCCGGGCGAGCAGTGCCTGCCCGTACTCGGAGGCGAAGTCGTACGCCTGCCCGGCGAGCAGGACCGGGCCGCCGCCCGGGCGTTCGACCAGCAGGGACTGGTGGCCCGTGGTGTGGCCGGGGGTGGGCAGCACCCGGACGCCGGGCCAGATCTCCGCCTCGCCGTCGAGCTCCCGGTAGTCGGCGCCGGGGAAGTCGACCAGTGCGTCGATGGTGTAGCCGCCGCGCCGGGCGGTGGCCAGCTCGCTCGCCTGGACCAGGACGGTCGTGCCGGCCAGTAGCGGATTCCCGCCGCAGTGGTCGAAGTGCAGGTGGCAGTTGACCACCAGGTCGATGTCGGCGACGGAGACCCCGGCCGTGGCGAGGGCCTCGGGCAGCGGGCGGCGGACCGGGCGGTAGTGCGCCTCGGTCTCCGGGTCGCAGCCGCCGATCCCGGTGTCGAACAGGAGCAGCCCCTCCGGGTGCCGGACGAGGTACGCCAGCACCGGCTCCACCCGCGGCTCCGGGCCGCCCACCTCGGAGGCCGGTCGGACGAAGTACCCCAGGTCGAGGCGCCGGATCACGTGCACGTCATTCCCCCATGTCGCGGTGCGTCGCTCTGCCCGGGTACCGGCGGCCCCCGGACGGGCGGCTCCCGTTCGTCCCCCGGTCGGCCTCCCGTCGGCCCGCGTTCGCACCCTACCCGCCGCTCACCCGCCCGCCACCCGCCGACCGGCGGGCCGGTCCGCGCCCCCGGTGCCCGGGCGCCGGACCCGGCGGTGCTGCACGCCGCACGCCGGTTGCCGAGGTTTCGGCGCGGCCACCGACGGTCGTGACTGGCGTCACGGCGAGCGACCAAGAAGGGGAGCACAATGCCGACATGACCGATCATCCGCTGCCCGCAGGAACCGTCGGACCCGCCGGACCGGGCGGGGGTGAGCCCGCCGACCGCCCCACCGCCGACGCCTGGGCGGCCCTCGGCGGCCCGGCCGACCTGCTGTCACGGGTGAGCTTCCACGGCCCGGACGGCGTCCTGCCCTCCCGACTGCCGGTGCGGCGCCTCGCCCGGGCCACCGTGGCCGTCTGCTCGCTCGCCGCCGCCGAGCTGGCCGCCCTGCGCAGCGGCGGTCCGGTTCCGGCCGTCCGGGTGGACCAGGGCGCGGTGGCCACCGCGTTCGTCAGCGAGCGGCACCTGACGGTCGACGGCCGCACGCCCGTCAGCTTCGCCCCGCACTCCGGCTTCTGGCGCACCGCCGACGGCTGGGTCCGGACCCACGCCAACTACCCGCACCACCGCACCCGGCTGCTGTCGGCCCTCGGCCTCGCCGCGGACGCCGGGCCCGATCGACTGGCGGAGGTGCTCGCCGGTCTGCCGGCCGAGCAGGTCCAGGAGCGTGCGTACGCGGCGGGGGCGCTGGCGGTCGCGGTCGCGCCGGTGAGCGAGACCGTGCACCCCCTGGTGGAGCACCGGGAAGTCGCTGCCCCCGGCGCCGTCGCGGGCGTCGCCGTCGGTACCACCGGCAGCGTCGGTACCGCCGGCACCGCAGGCACTGACGGCGCCGCCTCCGCCCGTCCGCTCGGCGCGGCCCCGGTGGACCGGCCCGCCGCCGGGCTCCGGGTCCTCGATCTCACCCGGGTGATCGCCGGACCGGTCGCCACCCGCACCCTCGCCCTGCTCGGCGCCGACGTCCTGCGCATCGACTCGCCCCGGCTGCCCGAGGCCGAGGACGCGCACGCCGACACCGGCTTCGGCAAGCGCTCGGCCCGCCTCGACCTCGCCGAGCCCGCCGATCGGGCCGTCTTCGAGGACTTGCTCGCCACCGCCGACGTCGTGGTCAGCGCCTACCGCCCCGGCGCCCTCGACGCCCACGGCCTGGCCCCCGACACACTGTTCGCCCGGCGTCCCGACCTGATCGTCGTCCAACTCTGCGCCTGGGGCTGGACCGGCCCGTGGGCCGGGCGGCGCGGCTTCGACAGCCTGGTCCAGGCCGGTGTCGGCATCGCCGCCCACGAGGCCGCCGACGACGGCCACCCCGGCGTCCTGCCCGCCCAGGCACTCGACCACGGCACCGGTTACCTCATCGCCGCCGCCGTCCTGCGCGCCCTCTCCGACCGGCACACCGGCCGCCCCGGCGGCCGACACCTGCGCCTCTCCCTCGCCGGCACGGCCTCCTGGCTGCTGCACGGCATCGAACGGGAGGTCCCGTCGGAGGTCCCGTCGGAGACCCCGGGCGAGGCCCCGTCCGAGCCGTACGACCCGTCGGGGTGGCTCGCCGAGACCGACTCCGCGTACGGGAAGCTGCGCCATGCCCTGCCGCCGATCGGCTACGAGGGCGCGCCCGCCGACTGGTCGCGCCCGCCCGGGCGTTGGGGGACGGACGCTCCGGTCTGGCTCTGAGTCGGGGGCGGCCGGGCGGGGGCGGACCCGGCGAGCCCGGGACCGAGGACCCGGCCCCGGTGGTGTCGGTGAGGTCCGGCATCATCGGGGCATGACCGCCGCACACGCCACCGACTACACCTGGTTCGAGCAGCGCTACCCCGTCCTGGGCGAGGCCCACTGCCTCACCCACGTCCAGGGGATCCCCGCCGACGAACTGCTGCGCCGCTTCGACGCCCTGCCCGGTCGCGAGGTCTCCGGCCTGGACGCGGTGATCGAGGCCTGGGAGACGTTCGATGACGGCGAGGACGAGGACGCCGCGGCCCTGCTCGGCGAGGACGACGACCGGCTGCTCGTCGCCGTCACCGAGCTGGACGGCTGGGCCCTCGCGGTCGAGCCGTACGGGTACCTCGGCAGCCTCCACGACCTCGTCCCCGGGCTTTCCGACGGCACCCGGCTGGTCTCGCACTACCGCAACGTCAACGCCGCGGACAGCTTCCACTGGTGGGAGCACGGCAGCTGCCGCCTCCACTTCGAACCGCTTTTCGCCGACCAGCGGCACGGCTCGGACGCCGCTGCCTCCGGCATCCCCGAGCTGCTGACGGCCTGCGGCTTCGACCTCGGCGGTGAGCGGTACGAGCTGCACACCGAGGCCGCGTTCGCCCTGGCCGAGCGGCTGACCGACGTCCGGCTCGATCCGGAACGACTGGAGGCCGCCACCTTCCGGCTCGGTTACGCCCCGCGCCCGTAACGGCGCCTGGGGGCGGCCCCGGCCGGAAGCGGCAGCCCCTGCGATCCGCCGATCGGAGGTCCGTGGGGTCAGACTCCGGACGGGATGTGCTTGGCGCGGTCGCGCATCTGGATCGCCGTCACGATCTCGATGAGGCCCAGGATCAGCAGCCAGCATCCGGCCAGGACGGTCAGCGCCTTGATCGACCCGACCGGCCACACCATCAGCAGGACGCCGGCCAGCGTGTTGGCCACGCCCGCGAAGGCCTGCCAGCCGCGGGCCGGCATCTGCGGGTCGGAGATCGCGGCGGCCAGCTGCGTGATGCCGCGGAAGAGCCAGCCGATCCCGATCCAGAGCGCGAGCAGCAGCAACGACTCTGCCGCGCTGCGGAAGCAGAGCAGCCCCAGCATCACGCAGATCGCGCCGCTGATGAAGGCCAGGACCCGCAGCGCGGTGGCGGCGTGGGTGCCGAACGCGGCGACCAGCTGCACGATGCCGATGACCAGCAGGTAGAGGCCGAACAGCACGCCCACCACCCTCAGGGTCTCCTCGGGCCAGGCGAAGACCACGATCCCGAGGGCGAGTGAGACGAGCCCGGCGACGAGCAGGACCTGCCAAGCGGCCTTGGCGAGCATGCCGAGCGGGCCCTGGACCGGGGAACCGTCGGGGGTGATGATCGGAGAGACCACGGTGGTGTAACTCCTCGGGCGGGGGTAGAGGACGAGCCCCAGCCTCTGCGCGTCGCCGCCCCGCCGCGCGCCGGATTCGGCCGTTCAGGGCTGTCGGATAAGGCCGTTCGGGGGATCCGCCGCGGCCACCGGAATGACATCCTCCGGACACTTGCCGTCGATATCATCCGGCGGTATGACTTCTGAAGGGTGGGGGACCCCTCCGGTCGAGCCGATCAGCCAGCACTACATCGTCTGCGGGGGCAATGCGCTGGCGCACCGACTGATCCTGGAGCTCGTCGAGCACTACGAGGTCCCGGTCGTCGTCCTGGTCGCCGACCGGACCCGCGACCACGCGCCGCGGATCGAGCAACTCGACGGCGTCGCCGCGGTCGTGGAGTACACCAGCATCACCGACGAGGCCCTGCGGGCGGTGTCCATCGGCACCGCCCGCGGACTCGCCCTGGTGGAGGGCAGCGACCAGGAGAACATCCACGCCGCGCTCAGCGCCCAGAACCACAACCCGGACATCCGCATCGTGTTCCGGATGTTCAACCAGCGGCTCGGCGAGAACATCGAACGGCTGCTCAGGAACGGCGCCGCGCTCTCCGGATCGGCCACCGCCGCCCCGGCGTTCGCCGCCGCCGCGCTCGGGCGGCCCAACTCGGTCGAGATCGAGGGGCGTTACCTGCACATCGCGTTCGACGACGCCATCACCTCCGACCGGATCTGCGTGGTCGCCGACCAGATCGACCGGCAGGACCTCAGCAGGATCAGGCTGCTGCCCGCGCAGCAGGGCGACTCGGCCGAATTCGTCCGGCTCGCGAGCGAGTTCGGCGACGACGGGCCGATCCGCCCCGGCGGGGTACGGCGCGAACCGGTGCCCGAGGCCGGCCCCGGACCGGAGGAGGAACCGGGCGGCACCGCCGCGCTGCAGGTGCTGCCGATCGAGCCCCGGGAGCCGATCGACTGGCGGCGGCGGTTGCGCTGGCGGCTGCTCGACACCATGCGCTTCTTCACCAGCGCCCGGATGCGGCTGGTGCTGCTCACCGCCCTGGCCGCCGTGCTGATGTCCTTCGGCGTGCTCTGGTACCTCAACCGGGACTTCGGCTGGACCGTCTACGTCTCGCTGCTCGACCTGGCCGGTGCGGCCCAGCCCGACCAGCTCGCCGACATCGCCGCCGGGACGGGCACCGGAGGGCTCTGGCAGCGGGTCGCGCAGGTGGTGATCACCATCTGCGGGATCACCTTCGCACCGGTCGCCACCGCCATCGCGGTCGAGGTGCTCGGCTCCGGACGGCGCGGTCAGCCGCGCAACCCCGGGGCGGGCACCCGGGACCACGTGATCGTCGTCGGGCTGGGCAACGTCGGCACCCGCGTCGCGACCCAGCTGCACGACCTGGGCGTGCCGGTGGTCTGCATGGAACGGGACCCACAGGCGCGTGGGGTCGCCGCCGTCCGGGCGCTCGGGATCCCGGTGGTGATGGGCGACGGCCCGTTCGAGGAACAGCTGCGCCGGGCCCGGCTGAAGCACAGCCGGGCGCTGGTGGCGGTCAGCGGCGACGACGCCACCAACCTGGAAGCGGCGCTGGAGGCGCGGCACGGCAATCCCGAAGTCCGGGTGGTGGTGCGGCTGTTCGACGACGACTTCGCCGGGCACTTCTACAAGACCCTGGACAACGCGGCGTCGCGGTCGGTCTCCTACCTGGCCGCGCCGGCCTTCGCGGCGGCGCTGATGGGGCGCGAGGTGCGCGGGACGCTCTCGGTGTTCCGGCACGCGCTGCTGATCGCCGAGCTGACGGTGGAGGACGGCAGCGGGCTGATCGGCCTGAACCGGCACGACCTGGAGGACCCGGGCGGCGTCCGGGTGATCGCCGTCCGCTTCGCCCGCGGCGCGCAGCTGCAGTGGGGCCTCCCGGACCGCACCCGGCAGCTCGCGCCCGGCGACCGCATCGTGGTCGCTGCCACCCGCAGCGGGCTCGCCCGGCTGAACACGGTGGCGCTGGAGGAGTGACTGCGCGGAACGGGTGGTGACGGGTGGGACGGGCGGTGGCGGGTGTGCTGGGTGACGGGTGAGGGTCGACAGACTTCAGCTGACAGATTTCATCATCTGAAATCTGTCAGCTGTCGTCCGTCGGTCGTCGTCCGCCGCTGGTCAGCGGTTGGTCAGCGGTTGGTGAAGGACGGCGGGCGCTTCTCGGCGAAGGCCGCCATGCCCTCCTTCTGGTCCGCCGTGGCGAAGGCCGCGTGGAAGAGCCGGCGCTCGAAGCGGACGCCCTCGGCGAGGGTGGTCTCGAACGCCCGGTTGACGCTCTCCTTCATCATGACCGCCGCCGGAGCGGACATCGCCGCGACGGTCTCGGCGGTGGCCAGGGCCTCGGCGAGCAGCTGGTCGGCGGGGACGATCCGGGAGACCAGGCCGGCCCGCTCGGCCTCCTCGGCGCCCATCATCCGGCCGGTCAGGCACAGCTCCATCGCCTTGGCCTTGCCGACCGCCCGGGTGAGCCGCTGCGAGCCGCCGATGCCCGGGATCACACCGAGCTTGATCTCCGGCTGCCCGAACTTCGCGGTGTCCGCGGCCAGCAGGATGTCGCACAGCATCGCCAGCTCGCAGCCGCCGCCCAGCGCGAATCCGGCCACCGCCGCGACGACCGGCTTGCGCAGCGCACCGAGCCGGTCCCACGGACCCAGCCAGTCGTCCAGGTAGACGTCCGGGAACCGGTTGCCCTGCATCTCCTTGATGTCGGCGCCGGCCGCGAAGGCCTTCTCCGAGCCGGTGATCACCAGACAGCCGATCTCCGGGTCCCGGTCGAATGCGGTGGCGGCCGCGACCACCTCGTTCATCAGCTGGGTGTTCAGCGCGTTGAGCGCCTTGGGCCGGTTGAGCGTGATCAGCCCCACCCGGCCCTTGCGCTCGACCAGGATCGTCTCGTAGGTCTCGGTCTCGGTCATCGCCGTCGACTCCCATGTCTGCTGCTCGGCGCCGCGCGGGCGCGCCCTGACCACCCAACGATCTACGACGTGCCCTGTTCCGCGCCAGTCTTGACATGCGAGACGCCGGTCACGGGGCCGGGAGACGGCCCGGAGGGTCAGGCCAGGCCCAGCTCGTCGCCGTCGCGCGGGGCGAGGAAGCGGGCGACGTCCGCGTCCGTCACTCCGGCGAGGGTGGCGGGCTCCCAGCGCGGGTTGCGGTCCTTGTCGACCACCTGGGCGCGGATGCCCTCGACCAGGTCGTGGCCGTCCAGCGCGGCGCAGGAGACGCGGTACTCCTGGTCGAGCACGGCCTCCAGGGAGGGGAGCGTACGGGCCCGGCGCAGCGCGGCCAGGGTGGCCTTGACCGCCGTGGGGGAGTTCGCCAGCACCAGCCCGGCGGCCTCCTTCGCCTCCGCGACACCGGAGTTCAGCAGGCGCTCGACGATCTCCTCGACGGTGTCGGCCGCGTAGCAGGCGTCGATCCAGGCGCGTTGCCCGGTCAGGGCGGCGGGCGGTGCGGGCTCGGTGTGCGCGGTGACGACCGCCCTGACGGCGGCGGTGGCGGCGGCGGTATCGGCGGTGGTGTCACCGGCCCTGGTGCCGCCCGCCATGGCGTTCGCGGAGGTGCTGCGGGCGAGGGCGTCGAGCAGTTCCGGGATCCGGGCCGACGGCACGTAGTGGTCCGCGAACCCGCACAGCAGCGCGTCGCCGGGGCCCATCGAGGCCGAGGTCAGCCCGAGGTGGATGCCCAACTCGCCCGGCGCGTGGGCGAGCAGGCGGCTGCCGCCGACGTCCGGGACGAGCCCGATCCGGGTCTCGGGCATCGCGACGGTGGAGCGCTCGGTGACGATCCGGATCGCGCCGTGGGCGGACAGGCCGACGCCACCTCCCATCGTGATGCCGTCCATCACGGCGACGTACGGCTTCGGGTACCGGGCGATCAGCGCGTTCAGCCGGTACTCGTCGCGGAAGAACGCCCGGGTGCCGGCTCCGCCCGCCTTGGCGTCGTCGTGCATCGCGCGGATGTCGGCGCCCGCGCAGAGGCCGCGTTCGCCCGCGCCGGTCAGCACCACGGCGCGCACCCGGTCGTCGGCGGCCCAGTCGTCCAGCGTCGCGCGCAGGGCACCGATCATGCCGTGGGTCAGCGAGTTGAGCGCCCGCGGACGGTTCAGCACGATCCGCCCGATCCCGCTCTCCAGGAATGCCTGGACCTCTGCCACCTCTGCGCTCATCGGGCCCGCTCCCGTCCCCTCGGTGATGGACTTCCGCCGCCCACCGTACCGGGGAGGCCGGGCCGTTGTGATCACCTGGCCGGAGATCGTTCCCGCCCGCGGCCGCCGGCGCGGTGCGGCACAGCGGATGACGGCAGGCGACAGACGGATGACAGCTGACAGATGATGAAATCTGTCAGCTGTCATCCGTCATCCGTCGCCTGTCGGCTGTCACCCGTCGTCCGTCATGTGCCCGGGTGGGGGCAGCCGTCGCTACGCCCGCACCCGCCCGGTCACCTCGCCGAAGCCGACCACGGCCCCGTCCGGCCCGGGTGCGGTGGCGGTGATGGCGACCTCGTCGCCGTCCTCCAGGAACGTCCGGGTCGTGCCGTCCGGGAGCTTCACCGGCTCCTCGCCGTTCCAGGTCAGCTCGATCAGCGCACCCCGGGTCTCCGGCTCCGGCCCGCTGACCGTCCCCGAGGCGAACAGGTCCCCGGTGCGCAGCGAGGCGCCGTTGACGGTCATGTGGGTCAGCTGCTGCTGCGCCGTCCAGTACATGGTGGCGAACGGCGGGCGGGAGACCGGGTGCCCGTTCAGCCGCACCTCCATCGCCAGGTCCAGGCCCCACGGCTCGCCGTCCCGGTCGTCCAGGTACGCGAGCGGCTCGACGTCGCGCTCCGGCGGCGTGACGCGGGCGTGCTGCAGGGCGTCCAGCGGGACGATCCACGGCGAGATCGAGGTGGCGAAGGACTTGCCGAGGAACGGGCCGAGCGGCACGTACTCCCAGGCCTGGATGTCGCGCGCCGACCAGTCGTTGAGCAGACAGACACCGAACACGTGCTCGCGGAAGTCGGCCAGCGGGACGGGCTTGCCCAGTTCGGACGGCGTGCCGACGACGAAGCCGACCTCGGCCTCGATGTCCAGCCGGCGCGAGGGCCCGAAGCTCGGCGCCGGGTCGGCGGGCGCCTTGCGCTGCCCGTGCGGCCGCACCACCGGCGTGCCGGAGACCACGACCGTGCCCGCCCGCCCGTGGTAGCCGATCGGCAGGTGCTTCCAGTTGGGCGTGAGCGGCTCCGAGCCCGGGCGGAAGATCCGGCCCAGGTTGGTGGCGTGGTGCTCGGAGGCGTAGAAGTCGACGTAGTCGGCGACCTCGAACGGCAGGTGCAGTTCGACCTCGGCCACCGGCAGCAGGGCCGGCGACAGGGCCTCGCGGAAGGACTCGTCCGTGAGCCACGTGGTGAGGTCCGCCCGCACCCGGGTCCAGACCGGCCGCCCGGCCGCCATCAGCGGGTTGAGCGAGTCCGCGTCCAGCAGCGCGGAGGGCGCACCGGCCGCGCGGGCCGCCGCCCCGGCGTCCAGGACGAAGTCCCCGACGCGCACGCCGATCCGGCGCCGCCCGGGCTGGTCGGCGGCGGTGAAGACGCCGTACGGCAGGTTGTGCACGCCGAACGGCGAGTCCTGGGCGCTGGCGAGCCAGCTGCGGGGGGTGGTCAACGGTCCTCCTGGTGCGGTGGAGTGGGCGACGACAGCAGGCCGAGCGAGGCCAGGTCGCCCAGGGGCTCGGCGATGCTGCAGGTGCCGAACGCGGTGAACGAGTTGCGGATCACCGTAACCTGACGATCAGTCAGTGCACGCACCGCCTTGGCGAGGGCCTCGCCGTCGCGCTCCGCCAGCACCTCCGCGGCCGCGGCCCGGTCGGTCTCCTGCGCGGCCAGCAGCACGTTCAGGAAGCCGTGGTGCTCGAAGCCGGTCTCCGGGTCGGTGTGCCGGACGGCGTTGTGCAGTCCGGCGGTGCACTTGTAGGGGAGTCCGCGCTGCGCGCAGCCGGTGAGGAAGGCGGCCAGCTCCGCCTCGTCCGGGAACGCCTCGGCGACCAGCCCGCCGGTGCGGAACTTCGCCCGGTACGGGCTGTCCACCAGCACGTCCAGGACGGCGTCCAGGTCGTCCCCGCGCAGGAGTTCGCGCGGCAGCTCGACGGCGGCCGGGACGTCCGGCGGCAGCAGCCGGTCCAGCTCGGCGACCGCCTCGGCGGCGTCCCGGGTGGCCAGTTCGACACCGGCCAGGTCGAACGACGCGGCGGCGGCGAGCGCCCGGGCGAGCTCGGCGCTGCCCCCCGGCAGCACCAGCCCGACCCTGAGCCGCGAGTCGCCGCCCGCGCCCGCCGGACCGCCCGTGGCGGCCGGACCCGTCGCGCCCGCTGCGCCCGCCGGACCGCCCGCGGCAGCCACCGCCGCGGCCAACTCGCCCAGCCGGCCCGCCCCGCACAGGAGCGGGCCGACGGCCTCGGCGTACCAGGCCGCGCGGTGGACGCGGTGTGCGGGCACGGCCTCGGCGACCGGCAGGTTCCCCGGTGGGAACACCGCCGCGTCGTCGAAGAGTCCGTGGAACAGCTCGGGGATGACACCCCCCGACGGCAGTCCGCTCATCGTCCGGGCCCCCGACCGGCCCAGGTCCAGGCGTAGTTGGCGTCCTCGCTGGCCCGCCCGCCCTCGCCGAGCTCCAGCGGGCGGAAGGTGTCCACCATGACGGCGAGCTCGTCGAAGAACTCCGCGCCGATGCTGCGCTCGTACGCGCCCGGCTGCGGCCCGTGGGTGTGCCCGCCGGGGTGCAGCGAGATGGAGCCCTGGGCGATGCCCGAGCCCTTGCGCGCCGCGTAGTCGCCGCCGCAGTAGAACATGACCTCGTCGCTGTCCACGTTGGCGTGGTAGTAGGGCACCGGGATCGACAGCGGGTGGTAGTCCACCTTGCGCGGGACGAAGTTGCAGATCACGAAGTTGTTGCCCTCGAACACCTGGTGGGCCGGCGGCGGCTGGTGGATCCGGCCGGTGATCGGTTCGAAGTCGCTGATGTTGAAGGCGTACGGGTAGAGGCAGCCGTCCCAGCCGACCACGTCGAAGGGGTGGTGCGGCACGGTGTAGCGGGTGCCCGCGATCCCGTTCGGGCCGCGGTGCTTGACCAGCACGTCGACGTCCCCGGGCGCGTCCACGACCAGCGGGCCGACCGGCCCGCGGAAGTCCCGCTCGCAGTACGGCGCGTGCTCCAGCAGCTGCCCGTACTTGGACAGGTACCGCTTCACCGGGGTGATGTGGCTGTTCGCCTCGATGCAGTACGCGCGCAGCGGCTCGTCGCCGGTCGGCACCCAGCGGTGGGTGGTGGCGCGCGGGATGATCACGTAGTCGCCCTGGCCGACCTCGATCGAGCCGAACACCGTCTCGACCGTGCCCGCGCCGGACTCCACGTACACGCACTCGTCGCCGAGCCCGTTGCGGTACAGCTCGCTGGGGGCCCCGGCGGCGACGTACGAGATCCGCACGTCGCCGTTGCCGAGGACCAGCCGACGGCTGCCGACGACGTCCGCGGACTTCCACTCCTGGCCCGCGAACAGCTCGTGCAGCTTGAGGTGACGGGGGAGCAGCGGGTGGTTGGGCACCGTGGACTGGTCCGGCAGCTCCCAGGGCACCGCGTTGACCACGGCCGAGGGGATGCCCCGGTGGTAGAGCAGCGAGGAGTCCGAGGAGAACCCCTCTTCGCCCATCAACTCCTCGTAGTACAGCCCGCCTTCGGGGGTTCGGTGCTGAGTGTGCCGCTTGGGCGGGATGCTGCCCAGCTGCCGGTAGTACGCCATCTCCGTGGTCCTCCTCGACCGTCCGTCAGAGCTCTCCGACGCTCACAGGTTGCCGCGTCGGTCCTGCTCGCGCTCGATCGACTCGAAGAGCGCCTTGAAGTTGCCCTTGCCGAAGCCCAGCGAACCGTGCCGCTCGATGAACTCGTAGAAGACGGTCGGGCGGTCGCCGATCGGCTTGGTGAAGATCTGCAGCAGGTAGCCGTCCTCGTCGCGGTCGACCAGGATGCCGCGCTTCTTCAGCTCCTCGATCGGCACGCGCACCTTGCCGATCCGCTCGCGCAGCTCCGGGTCGTCGTAGTAGGCGTCCGGGGTGTCGAGGAACTCGACGCCGCGCGAGCGCAGCACGTCCACGGTGGTGAGGATGTCGTTGGTGGCGAGCGCCATGTGCTGGCAGCCGGGGCCGGTGTAGAACTCCAGGTACTCGTCGATCTGGGACTTCTTCTTGGCGATGGCCGGCTCGTTGAGCGGGAACTTCACCCGGTGGTTGCCGCTGGCGACGACCTTGGACATCAGCGCGGAGTACTCGGTGGCGATGTCGTCGCCGACGAACTCGGCCATGTTCACGAAGCCCATGACGCGGTTGTAGAACGACACCCACTCGTCCATGCGGCCCAGCTCGACGTTGCCGACGGCGTGGTCGAGGGCCTGGAAGAGGCGCTTCGGCGAGCCCTCCGGGTGCTTGACCTTGCTCTGCGCGACGACGTAGCCCGGCAGGTACGGGCCGTGGTAGCGGGAGCGGTCGATCAGGGTGTGGCGGGTCTCGCCGTAGGTGGCGATGGCCGCGCGGCGCACGGTGCCGTTCTCGTCCGAGACGTCGTTCGGCTCCTCCAGGACGGTGGCGCCGGTCGCGCGGGCGTGCTCGATGCACTTGTCGACGTCCGGGACCTCCAGGGCGAGGTCGACGACGCCGTCGCCGTGGCGGCGGTGGTGGTCCAGCAGCGGGCTGTCCGGCTGGACGCCGCCCTTGATCACGAAGCGGCAGGAGCCGGAGCGGAGCACGTACGCCTTGCGGTCCCGGCGGCCGGTCTCCGGGCCGGAGTAGGCGACCAGCTCCATGCCGAACACGACCTGGTAGAACTGGGCCGTCTGGGTGGCGTTGCCGACCACGAAGACGACCGCGTCCTGGGCCGTCACCGGGAACGGGTCGGTGGCCTGGTCGTGCTCGACGAGGCCGACGAGGCGGCGCAGCTGGTCGGCGTCAAGACCGGCCTCGCGCTCCTCGGGGGTCAACTCAAGGGCGTGGGACTGCGTGGTCATCGCTCGTTCCTCCACTTCGGGCCTCGTCTTCGAGGCTTCCGCTGGATCGCGGCCGCACCGCGTACGGGTGGGCGGTGTGGTTGCGGAGAGCTTGCTCCTGTCGGGGTGGTTGGGCAACAGGTCGGTTTTTCACTGCTCAATGTGTACAAGCTGGTCAGGATTTCCCGCCTCGCACTGCGCAAAATGTGCTGCCGCTTCCCGGGGATACACGAAGTCTGCGCAATCACCGTCGAGGGGTCGTTCACGGGTTCCCGGCCCCGGGACCGCGCTCGGGGAGGTGGTGCAGGAACCAGTTCCGGGCCAGCTCAGCGACCTGGTCGAGGGTCCCGGGCTCCTCGAAGAGGTGGGTCGCGTGCGGCACCACCGACAGTTCACTCTCGCAGCGCAGCCGACTCCCGGCCCGCCGGTTGAGGTCGAGCACGGTGGTGTCCAGGGAGCCGACGACGAGCAGCGTCGGGGCGCTCACCCGGCCCAGGACCTCGGCCCCGGCGAGGTCCGGGCGACCGCCCCGGGAGACCACGGCGCGCACGGCCGGGCCCAGCTCGGCGGCGGTGTGCAGCGCGGCGGCGGCCCCGGTGCTGGCGCCGAACAGGCCGAGCGGCAGGCCGCGGGTCTCGGGCACGGTGGCGGACCCGGGCGGGGCGTCGGTCCCGGGCACGGTGCCGGACTCGGGCGGGGCGTCGCTCCGGGGGTTCAGCTGCCGGGCGACGGCGGTCAGGCGGGAGCCCAGCAGTCCCACGTCGAAGACGTTGCGGCGGTCCGCTTCCTCGGCCTCGGTGAGCAGGTCGAACAGCAGCGTGGCCAGCCCGGCACGGTTCAGGTACTCGGCGACGTACCGGTTGCGCGGGCTGTGCCGGCCGCTGCCGCTGCCGTGCGCGAAGACCACGACGCCCCGCGCGTCCGGCGGTACGGTCAGCCGGCCCGCGAGCAGGACCCCGGCGGCGGGCAGGACCAGCTCGCGGTCGACCCCGGCGGAGGCCGCAGCCGGGCTCCCCGGATCCGACTCCCGCTCCCGTTCCCGTTCCTGCTCCCGGGCCCGGGCCTCGGAGAGCAGCCGTAGCACCTCCGCGTCCTCGGTCTGCGAGAAGTCGGCGTAGAACTCGCCGATCGCGAAGAACGGGGACGGCGTGTCGACGCAGACCAGCTCGTCGGCCACCTCCTCCAGGCGGTCCGTCCAGTCCCGGGGCGCCACCGGCACGGCGAGCACCACCCGGGCCGCGCCCCGCGCCCGGACGATCCGGCAGGCCGCCCGGGCGGTGGACCCGGTGGCGATGCCGTCGTCCACCACGACCACCGTGCGTCCGCGGACGTCCGCGCTCGGGCGGTCGCCCCGGTAGCGGCGGGCCCGGCGCTCCAGCTCGGCGCGCTCGCGCCGCTCCACCTCGGCCAGTTGACCGTCGGTGACCGAGGCGAGCCGGATGACCTGTTCGTTCAGCACCCGCACGCCGTCCTCGCCGATCGCCCCCATGCCCAGCTCGGGTTGGTAGGGCACGCCGAGCTTGCGGATCACACAGATGTCCAGCGGCGCGTCGAGCGCCCGGGCCACCACGGCGGCGACCGGCACCCCGCCCCTCGGCAGCGCCACGACGACGGTCCCGGGGCCGCCCACGTGACCGAGGCGTGCGGCCAGCCGCCGTCCGGCGTCGGTGCGGTCGGCGAAGTGCGTGAAGTGGGTTCCGGTGACGTGCATGACACGGCCTCCGGTTCCACCGTACGTCGTTCCGGGCGGCACGCGCGGGTGCGGCCGCGGACGCGTGCGGCCCGGGCGGGACGGCGCGGACGGCAGTCGGCAGGGTCGGGCCGGGCGCGCACCGGGAGGGGTCCCCGGCCGGGGCGGGAGCGGCCCGGGACGGGGCAGGAGCAGCCCGGGATCCGACCGGGATCGCGCCGGGCCGGGGCCGGGATCGGGCCGGGCGGGGGCCCGGATCGGGCCGGGCGGGGGCCGGGATCGGGCCGGGATGCGGTCGGGAGCGGGACGGGACGCAACCCCCGTGTGGGCGGGACAGCGGGCGGCGCACCGTGGGTCGCAGAGGCGGACCGAAGGGTCCGCCGGTGACCGGAAGGAGCGCCCGACATGCCGGGCACCGTCATCACCGATCTCCGCCGACGCGGCGCCGTGGACCCCGGCCGCCTGCTCGCGGGACCGCTGCGCGGCGTCGGCCTGCAGCGGCTCGAACCGGGCCACAGCACCGAGGTGGCCGCCGACGGCGTCGAGCACGCGCTCTACGTCACCGCCGGATCCGGCCTCGCCGAACCGCCCGAGTACGCGGTACGGCGGGACGCCTCGCCGGAGGCCCACGACCCCGAGCGGTGCGACGCCGAGCCGTACGAACCCGAGCCGTGTGACGCCGAGCCGCGCGACGCCGAGCAGTACGAACCCGAGCCGCGCGACGCCGGCATCCCGCTCGTCGAGGGCACCGCCGTCGTCCTCCCGCTCGGCACCCGGACCGTCCTCACCGCCGGCACCGCCGGGATGGAGTACTTCCACGCCGTCCTGACCGTTCCCGCCGGCGTCCGCACCTCCACCAGCGGAGATGAACCCGCATGATCGTCACCACCGACACCGGCGCCGCCATGGTCGTCCTCGGCCCGAACGGCGAACGCGTCCGGATCCGCTCCCTGGCCCGCCGCTCGATGCTCACCAGTGCCTGCGAGGCCTTCGACCACCTGCGGCTGAGTCCGGGCGCCCACCACGTGCTGACCGGCCGGCCCGACGCCGAGACCGTCCTGCACGTGCTGCGCGGCGCCGCCGTCGTCGGCCGGCTCTCCGACGAGCCCGACCACCTGGCCTCGGAAGGCGATCTGCTGCTGGCCCGCCGGGGCCGCACGCTGCAGCTCGAAGCCGGTCTGCTGGGCGCCGAACTGCTCTGCCTTACCCTCGCCGTTCCCCGGCGCGGCGCCGGCACCGGGGCCGTTCCGGCCCGCCGCCGCGCCGCCCGCCGTGACCGGCCCTGACCCTCCTGCCCGTCCCGGACCGTACGTCCTCCGTCCGAGGAGACCTCTCGTGATCGTCGTACCCGCCGCCGTCCCCCGCACGGCACCCGTCCTCCGGCGGCTGATCGACCCGGACCAGCGGCCCTCGGTCCGCGCCGGGCTGACCGTCGAGACCCTGCCGCCCGGCGTCCGGGTCGACCAACTCCCCTTCGAGACGGCCGAGTCGGTGACCGTGGTGCTCTCCGGCCGGCTGGAAGCGGCCGGCCGGATCCTCTCCCCGGGCGAGGCGATGCACCACCGGCCCGGCAGCAGTTGCCGACTCACCGCCGTCCGGGGCGCGCCGACCACCGTGCTCACCGTCCGTCCCACCCCGTCCCGGGGTGCCATCCCGGCCCAGCGCTCGGGCCCGGAGTCCGCCAAGGCCTGGCGGCAGGTCGACGTGGGCGTCGTGGACCTCGACCCCGGCGGCCTCTGCGGGCCGTACGAGGACCGTGCGGCCGACGCCTTCCTGCTGGTCCTGTCCGGGGCCGGTGCCTTCCTCGGCGAGCTCGGCGAGGTGCCCGTGCGCACCGGCGACCTGGTCTACGTCAGGGCGCACGAGCGCTACGGCCTGCGGGCCGGATCGCACGAACCGGTGACCGTCGTGCTGGGCCGGATCGGCGCCCCCGGCGCCGAGTCGGGACCGGAATGGGACATCAAGCCCATGCGCTCGGGGCGTGTTCGTCCGCAGAGTTGAACGTGATCGATCGACCACGACCGGTCACTCGGAAGAATCGGGAGTACCTCCTCATGGCAACCAACACCACGACCACGGCGATCTGCGCGGCCGGCGTGCTGGCAGGCCTGATCGCGGCGGCCATGGCGCTGCGCAGCGCGTGTTCCGCCTCCGCCTCCGCCTCGGCATCCCGTCGCCGTTCCGCCCTGTCTCCCGTCGTGACACCGAACGGCGGTGGTGGCATCGGCTGCAAGCTCGGCAACTGCGGAGTGCCGCCCACCCCGCCCGGACCGGACGCCTGACCCGGCTCGCTCTCGGGCGACTCGTCGGGGCTGGCATCCGACGGGCGGCGGCCGACGGACAACGAATAACAGATGACAGGGAACAGATGACAGACTTCGAAATCTGTCATCTGTTCTCTGTCGTCTGTTCTCTGTCATCTGTTCGGCGTTACCTGTTCCCGGTATGTCTGCACCTCCTCGCCCGCCCCCCCGGCACCGCTCGCCCGGCACCGCCCAACACCGCCCGTCACCGGTCCGCCGCCGCCGAGCGCGGCAGCACCGCCAGCACCTGGGTGCCCCCGTTCGGCGGAAGTGCGCGGACGGTGCAGTGCCCGCCGATCTCCGCCGCCCGGTCCGCCATCGACCGCAGGCCCACCCCGCTGCCGTCGGCCGGGGAGCCGCCGTCCGCCCGGTACCCCACCCCGTCGTCCTGCACGGTCAGCGTCAGCGCCTCCTCGTCCGCCCGCAGCGTGATCCGCGCGGTCCGCGCCCGGGCGTGCCGCAGCACGTTGTTCAGGGCCTCCGCCGTGATCCGGTACGCCGCGACCTCCACCGCCGCCGGAAGCTCCGGCAGCGGGTCCGGCGAGACCTCCGCCGTCACGGTCAACCCGGCCCCGCCGAAGGTGTCCGCCAGCTGCCGGACCGCCCGGGTCAGCCCGAACTCGCCGAGCGGCGCCGGCCCGAGCCGGTCGGTGATCCGGCGGACCTCCTTGATCGTCAGGCCCAGGCCGTCGGAGACCCCGCGCAGCGTGTCCGCGAGCCCGTCGGCCGCCGAGGTGGCCGCGTTGTCCACCCGCAGCCGCAACCCGGCCAGCGCCGGACCGAGCCCGTCGTGGATGTCCCGCCGCAGCCACCGCCGCTCCTCCTCCCGCGCGGCGACGATCTGCTCCCGACTGGCCTGCAGGTCCTCCTGGAGCCGCAGCGAGGCGACGGCGGGCGAGGCCTGGTCGGCGAGCGAGCGCAGGATGTCGATGTCGCTGGCCTCCAGGCGTTCCTCGCCGTCGCGCAGTCCGACAGTCAACTCGCCGATCGGCAGCCCGTTGTGGACCAGTGCGAAGTCCTGGCTGCGCCCGTCCAGCCGTCCGGCGGTGGCCAGGGTGCGCCGCCCGGCCCGGGTGGTGACGGCGAGGGTGACCCCGGGCAGCCGCAGCTCCTCGGCGACCGTCGCGCACAGCGCCGCCGGCAGCCGCGCCGGGTCGACGACCTGGCGCACCCGGCCCGCGAGCGTCCGCAGCACCTGGTACGGCTGCGCGCGCTCGCCGTAGTACAGCCGGTCCACCAGGGCGACGACCCGCCGCGCCGCCCGGGGCAGGGCCGCGCCGAGCGCGTACACCAGGGCGATCAGCAGCAGCGCCGCCCCGCCGCGCCCCGGCAGCAGCCAGGTGGAGAGCACGGCGGCGGCCACCACGAACAGCCCGGTGACCCCGGTGCCCAGCAGCAGCCCGATGAGGACGCTGCGGGCCGCCCGGTCGAGCCGCCAGCCGTGGTCCCGGATGACCAGGACGGCCACCGCGACCGCCCAGACCAGTCCCGCGGCGGCGAACAGCGAGTAGCTGAGCCAGTAGTGCTCCTCGAAGTTCCGCGAGTACAGGTCCTGCATGCCGGCCCAGAGCAGGTAGGCGCCGAGCATCGCCGCCACCCGCAGCCGGTGCCGACGCATCTCGCCCTCGTCGCCCGTCCGGCGGCGCGGACGCAGCAGACGGGTCAGCAGGACGACGGTCACGATCCCGATCAGGCATTCGCTGACCAGCAGGTCGCGTCCGCCGAGGGCGTCGGTCACGACGCCGAAGAAGTGCGCGGGCGGGTTGCCGGCCAGCGGGTTGGGCCGCCCGAACTGCATGGGGCGGTCGAGCCGTTGGGACATCTCCGGGACCACGAACAGCGCGACGGCGCCGATGTACCACCACCAGCGCCGGGTCGTCAGCCGGCCGTCGGGTAGCCAGAGCGGGAGCACGTAGAAGATCGTCACGTTCACCGAGCTGCAGAGCGCGGCGAAGGCGGCGACGGCGGCGACGATGCCCGGGTCGGCGATCTCGACCGAGACGGGTGCCGCCGCGGCGTCCGGCAGGATCTCGGTCAGCGCGTAGACGAGCAGCACCCAGCCGAGCGGGTTGCCGGGGCGGTGGGCGTGCAGCAGCATGCCGGCGCCCGCGGTCGGGAGGGCGTAGATCAGGTTGCCGAGTTCGTCGCGCGGTTGGTGCACGCCCGGATCGCCGAGGTGGACGAGCACGTAGCAGATCCACACCGTCGAGGCGACGACGCAGAGCGCCGTGGCGAACGCGGCGGCGGTCAGCTGCCGTTGGGCCGGGGAACGGCGCCGGACGGAGGTCACCGTGGTCATGGCACCACCTCGCAGACGGGCTGGGCCGGTGGGGCGGACTCCGGTGGTGCGAACCCCCCCGGCGGTACGGATTCCCGGTCGGCGAGCCGGTCGGCGGCGCGAACCGAGCCAGGTTCCAGTCTCGACGGCCCGGTGTCCCGGGCGCCTGAGGCAGTGGTCTCGGATCCTGCTCCCGATCCTCGGTTCCGGTGCCGGATCGGTTCCCGCACCGCCCGCCACGCGGACGACTTCCGAGCATGTCACGGAAAGTAGCCGATTTGCTGCTGGTAGTGTCGGCCGTGTGGATGAAGAACAGCCGTTGGCACCCTCGGGCCCGGGCGGCGCAGCGCCCGTCCGTGTACTGATCGTCGACGATCACCCCCTCTTCCGGGAGGGGCTCAAGGCGGCCCTGGAGAGCGCCGCGGGCGTCCTCGTGGTGGCCGAGGCCGAGCGGGTCGCCGACGTGCCGGAGGCGGTCGCCCGGCACCGTCCGAGCGTGGTGATCATGGACCTCTCGCTGCCCGACGGGTCCGGGCTGGAGGCCGTCCGCCGGCTCGCCACCCAGGAGGCACCGCCACCGGTGCTGATGCTGACGATGTCGGACGACGACGGCAACCTGCTCGCCGCGCTCCAGGCGGGCGCGCGCGGCTACCTGGTCAAGGGGGCCGGGCGGGAGGAGGTGCTGCACGCCGTGCGGACGGTCGCCGCGGGTGGTGCCGTGTTCGGCGGCGAGGTGGCCGGACGGATCACCGCCCTGCTGGCGGGGGCCCGGATGCGCGAGGCGGGGCAGCTCTTCCCGGACCTCACCGCCCGCGAGGCGGAGGTGCTGGACCTGGTGGCGCGCGGGCTCGACAACCGGCGGATCGCCCGGGAGCTGGTGGTCGCGGAGAAGACCGTGCGCAACCACATCACGCACATCTTCGAGAAGCTGCACGTCGCCACCCGCGCCGAGGCGGTCGCCCGGGCCCGCGACATGGGCCTCGGCGACGGCTGAGACAGCGACGACCGGGCGGCTGGCCGAGACGAGGCCCGGGGCGAGGCCCGGGGTGAGGCCCCGGGGCGGGCGCCGAGCCTCCCGGACGGGGCGACCCACGGGGCGGACCCGCGGACACCGAACCGGGGGTGCCGGTCCGCCGACCGGCACCCCCGGGGGTCCTTCCCATGACTGCTGCCGCAGTCGCGCTCTCTCAGTCACGCTCCCGCAGTAGCGCTCCCGCAGTAGCGCTCTCTCAGTCGCGCTACCTCAGGGCGCTGCGGCCGTCGTTACGGCTGCATCTCGTACGCGCCCGAGAGCGCCGCGACCTGCTCCCACACCCGCGCGGCCCGCGCCGCGTCGGACACCGGCCGGCGCACGTTCGCCAGCGCCCAGGCGGCCTGCTCCTCGGTGGTGGAGGCCTTGCCGTGCAGCTCGGTGGCGTGCGCGGAGAAGTCGCGGACCAGGGCGTCGAAGAGCTGGTCCAGGACGTCCGCGTCCAGGCCGGTCGCCTCGGCCTGCTCCAGCACCAGCTGGCCGTAGACGATCAGCGCGAACAGCTGGCCGATCTCCAGCAGGAAGTCCAGGTCCGCCTGCTGCTCCTTGCTCGGCGCGTGGCTGAGCAGCAACTCGCAGAAGCCGTCGGCCTGTTCGCGGAAGCGGGCGACGTTGGGCAGCTGCGCGTGGCGGTCGTAGGCGGCGCGCCAGTCGTGGAAGCGGATCGCGCCGAGGCCGCGGGCCGGGCCCTGGCGGAACAGGAAGGCGTCGTCGGCCGCGTCCAGGCGGGTCGGCACCGGGGCGTAGTCGGCCGGGGCGAACAGGTAGTTGCCCATGAACTTGAGGATCAGCGCCAGGTTGACGTGGACGGTGCCCTCCAGCTTCGGCAGGCCGCGGATGTCCTTCGCCGCCTTGTCGAAGTAGGTGTCCGCCTCGAAGCCCTTGGCCGCGATGACGTCCCACATCAGGTCGATGACCTTCTCGCCCTCGGTGGTGACCTTCATCTTGGTCATCGGGTTGAACAGCAGGTACCGGCGGTCCTCGGGGGAGGCGGTGCGGAAGTAGTCCACGGCCCGCGCGCTGAACAGCTTCATCCCGGCCAGGCGGACGTACGCGTCCGTCAGCTCCCGCTTGACGTGCGGGAAGTCGGTGACCTTGCGGCCGTACAGCACCCGGTTGTGGGCGTGCGTGACGGCCTCGTACATCGCGTGCTCGCAGATGCCGACGGAGGCGGTGCAGAGGTTGAACTTGCCGACGTTGACGGTGTTCAGGGCGGCGTCGAAGGCGGCCTGGCCGGTGTGCAGCACGTCCTCGGCGCGCACCGGGTAGTCCTCCAGGCGGAACTCGCTGACGTACATCTGGGCGTTCACCACGTTCTTGACCAGGTGGTACGCCTCGTGGCGGCTGTCGGCGGCGAAGAAGACGTAGCCCTCGGGGCCCTCGACGTCCGAGCGGCGGCCGAACACCGAGACCAGGCCGGCCACGTTGCCGTTGCCGATGTAGTACTTGGAGCCGGTCGCGGTGAAGCCGCCCTCGCCGTCCGGGGTGAGGATCATGTCGGTGGAGTAGATGTCGGCGCCGTGGGTGCGCTCGGAGAGGCCGAACGCCATGACGTGGCCCTCCGCCAGGAGCTTGGCGGCGCGGGCCCGGACGGCCTCGTTCTCGCTCTGCCAGACCGGGCCGAGGCCCAGGATGGTGACCTGCCAGGTGTACCAGTAGCCGAGGCCGTAGAAGCCGAGGATCTCGTTCAGCTCGGCGATCCGCGCGGTGTCCCAGCGCTTGTCCGGGTCGGCCGCGGACGGGGTCAGGAACTCCGCGAACAGGCCTTCCTTCGCGGCGAATTCGAGGAAGTCGGCGTACCAGCTGCGGTCGATGTAGGTGTCGATCAGCGCCTTCTTGCCGCGGGACTCGAACCAGTCCACGGTCGCGCGCAGCAGCCGGCGGGTCGGCTCGTCGAACTGTGCGGGGTCGTAGGTGCGCGGGTTGAAGAGCATCGAGGGCTCCCTGGGGTCGAGGGTGTGGGAAGCGGGTGGAAGGTGCGGTGCCGACGGGTCAGGACGGCCGGTCGGCGGCGAGGCGGCGCAGGGTGGCGAGCACGTCGTCGAGCCAGGCGAGGGTCATCCGCTCGTACTCCATGCCGCCGCGCAGCACCACGTGCTGCAGCTCCTGGCGGGCGTCGAGCGCGTCGAGGTCGGGGAAGTCCCGTTGCTCGCCGTGCAGGTAGCGGGCGAGCAGGGCGGCGTGCCCCTCGCGGTGGCGTTCGACCTCGGAGATCAGCGCCGCCGGGTCGTCGAAGGCGGCGGCCCGGATCTTGACCGCGAGTTCGTGCCGGACGGTCTCCGGTTCGACCGGCTTCCGCAGCCAGCCGGCCAACGCGGCCCGCCCGGCCTCGGCGGCCGAGTAGACCTTCTTGTCCGGGCGCCCGTCCTGGGCGACCTCCTCCGCGGCGACCCAGCCGTCCGCCTCCATGCGCCGCAGCACCCGGTAGATCTGCTGGTGGGTGGCGGTCCAGAAGCGTCCGATCGAGCGGTCGAAGCGCCGGGCCAGCTCGTAGCCGGAGCCGGGCTGCTCCAGCAGCGAGACGAGGATCGCGTGCTCCAGTGCCATGACCCGCATCCTGCTATGCAACGAGTTGCATAGGCAATGGCGCCCTGCGGGGTTGAGACGCAGGTCACCGGCGTGATCGGATGGTTATCGATCATTCCGGACTATCGGGTGCAAAACAGTAGAGAAGGGACAGAATGGGTACGGGGCATGCGCCTTCCGGGTGACGGAGGACAATGCGCCCCGCGGATTCCGGACCACAGGAGGTGGTATCGGTGGCAACCCATATCCCGACGGGCATGGAGCACCATCCGGACATCGTCGAACTACGAGAGCACTACGAGCGGGTCACCTCGACCCCCCGGGCCCAGGGCGTCGAAGCCCTGGCCGTACTGGCCGGCCTCTTCCTGGCGGCATCGCCGTGGATCGTCGGCTTCACCGCGTTCAGCACCCTGACCGTGACCTGCCTGATCGTCGGACTGGCCTACACGGTGCTGATGGCGGGCTACGGCACGGCCTACGAACGCACCCACGCGAGGGCCTGGGCGGCCACGGCGCTCGGCGCCTGGACGATCATCTCTCCCTGGGTCATCTCCGGATCGGTCGCCCGGGGCAAGAACATCGTCACCTGCATCATCGTCGGCGCAGTGATGTTCCTGCTCGGACTCGCGGCGATCTCGATGGCCACGATCACGGCGAACGGAGCAGCGATGCGGCTCGGCCGGGCCGGTCGGGCCGGCGGAACCAGGGGCTGATCTTCCCCGCAGCCCTTCGTCCGGGGCGCGGCGGGACCACCTCCCACCGCGCCCCGGCGCACGTCCCACGCACCTCCCGCGCACCTCCGGGGCCGTCCCCGGGCGCCCGGGTGCCCCGGGGCGGCTACGGGCGCGTCATCCGCAGCACGTCCAGCGCCTCGTCCAGCTGCTCCTCGGTGAGCCTGCCCTGCTCGACGTAGCCCCGCTCCAGCACCACCTGACGGATGGTCTTGCGCTCGGCCAGCGACTGCTTGGCGACCTTCGCGGCCTCCTCGTACCCGATGTACCGGTTCAGCGGGGTCACCACCGACGGCGAGGACTCCGCGTACTCCCGGGCCCGTTCGACGTTGGCGGTGATGCCGTCCACCGTCCGGTCCGCCAGCAGCCGGGCGCTGTTGGCCAGCAGCCGGACCGACTCCAGCACGTTGCGGGCGATCACCGGGAGCATCACGTTCAGCTCGAAGTTGCCGCTCGCGCCGGCCAGCGTCACCGTCGCGTCGTTGCCGACCACCTGGGCGGCGACCATCAGCACCACCTCGGGCAGCACCGGGTTCACCTTGCCCGGCATGATCGACGAACCGGGCTGCAGGTCCGGCAGGTTGATCTCGCCGAGCCCGGTGCGCGGGCCGGAGCCCATCCACCGCAGGTCGTTCGCGATCTTCGTGAACCCGACCGCCACCGTGCGCAGTTGGCCGCTCAGCTCGACCAGGGCGTCCCGCGCTCCCTGCGCCTCGAAGTGGTCCCGGGCCTCGGTCAGCGGCAGGTCGGTGACGCGGGCCACCTCCGCGATGACCGCGGCCGGGAAGCCGGGCGGGGTGTTGATGCCGGTGCCCACCGCCGTACCGCCGAGCGGGAGTTCGGCCACCCGGGGAAGCGTGGCCAGCAGCCGCTCCCGCCCGTGCCGCACCTGCGCCGCGTAGCCGCCGAACTCCTGGCCCAGCGTGACGGGCGTGGCGTCCATCAGGTGTGTGCGGCCCGACTTGACCACCTCGGCGAACTCGACGGACTTGCGCTCCAGCGCCTCCGCCAGGTGCTCCAGCGCCGGGATGAGGTCGTGCGTCACGGCGGCGGTGGCGGCGATGTGGATCGAGGAGGGGAAGACGTCGTTGGACGACTGGCTCGCGTTGACGTGGTCGTTCGGGTGGACGGGCCGGCCCAGCCGCTCGCCGGCCAGGGTGGCGATCACCTCGTTGGTGTTCATGTTGGACGACGTGCCGGAGCCGGTCTGGAACACGTCCACCGGGAACTCGTCGTCCCAGCGCCCCTCCGCGACCTCCTCGGCCGCCGCCACGATCGCCTCCGCCGTCTCCTCGTCCAGCACCCCCAGGCGGGCGTTCACCCGGGCCGCGGCCGCCTTGATCCGGGCCAGCGCGGCGATGTGCGCGCGCTCCAGCCGCTGGCCGGACACCGGGAAGTTCTCCACCGCCCGCTGCGTCTGCGCCTGCCACTTCGCGGCGGCCGGCACCCGCACCTCGCCCATCGAGTCGTGCTCGACCCGGTACTCCTGCGGCTTCGCCTGCTCGTCACCCATCGCGCGCTGCACCTCCTGTACGGGCCGGTCGGCCCGGAACGGATCTCCGATCACGACAGCCGCGAGCGGGGCCCGGGTATTTCCGACACGGCCGGTCGGGTTCTCGGCCGGTTCCGCCTTCCTGCCGCCGCCCCCGTACGCCCCGCGCCGAGGCCCCGGGCCGATCGGGCCGAACTCACTCGAACGAGTGAGTCACCGGGTGGACGCTTCAAACCGGCGTGCGGTGCTTCGTACGCTCCTCCCCGGGCCGAACCGACAGTCGGCCCGACCCGGACAGCCGTAGCTCGGCCCGGGGGGACCAGCGCGAGGGGCGGACGGACGGATGACCAGCGGACACGGCACGGCGGGCACGGCGGGCGGGGCGGCTTCGGCGGGCAGAAGCGGTGGTGCGCGGCACCGGGGGAGCGGCGCCGGGAGCGGCCTCACCCGCCGGCAGCTGCTCGGGGCCT
This sequence comes from Kitasatospora sp. NPDC096140, assembly GCF_040303045.1. Classification (NCBI taxonomy): domain Bacteria; kingdom Bacillati; phylum Actinomycetota; class Actinomycetes; order Kitasatosporales; family Streptomycetaceae; genus Kitasatospora; species Kitasatospora sp. NPDC096140. The sequence continues at coordinate 111,920 of NZ_JBEOUW010000001.1, read as the reverse complement.
CGGCCGCGCTCGGCGGCGCGGCCTGGATACTGCGCGGCACCGTCGGGCCGGACAGCGCCCGGGCCGCCGCGCCCGTACCGCCCGGACTCCCCGCCGACACCGAGCTCTACCAGCGGGTCTTCGAGAACTGGTCCGGCGAGGTCCGCACCGACCAGTTGTGGACCTGCGCGCCCCGCACCCCCGAGGAGGTCCCGGCCCTCGCGGACTGGGCGCACGCCAACGGCTGGCGCCTGCGGGCCACCGGCTACCGGCACACCTGGGCACCGCTCACCGTCGCCGACCGGACCCCGGAGAGCGCCCGGGTCCTGCTCGTGGATACCAGCCGACACCTCACCGCCGTCACCGCGGACTCGCCCACCACCGTGCGGGTGCAGACCGGCGCCACCATGGAGGCCCTGCTCGCCCACCTGGCCGACCGCGGCCTCGGCCTGACCGCCTGTCCGGCCCCCGGCGAGATCACCGTCGGCGGCGTGCTCGCCATCGGCGGCCACGGCACCGCCGTCCCGGCGGCGGGGGAGGTGCGGCCGGACGGGCACGGCTACGGCTCGGTGAGCAACCAGGTCGTCCGGCTCACCGCCGTCGTCCTCGACCCCGCCACCGGCCGCTACGCGCTGCGCACCTTCGACCGCTCCGAGGCCGACAGCGCCGCCTTCCTGGTGCACCTGGGCCGCGCCTTCCTCACCGAGGTCGTCCTCAGGGCGGGCGCCGACCGGCCGCTGCGCTGCGTCAGTCGGCTCGACATCCCGGCGAGCGAGCTCTTCGCCCCGCCGGGAGCCGGAGGTCCCGCCGGTTCCGCCGGTTCCGCGGGTTCCGCCGGGGGCACCGCGGGCACCGGGTCGGGCGGAGGCGGCGGGCTGCTCGGGGGGCTGCTCGGCGGACTTCTGGGCGGTGGCGGCCCGCGGACCTTCGCCGAGTTCGTGGAGCGCGACGGCCGGGCCGAGGCGATCTGGTTCGCCTACACCGACTATCCCTGGCTCAAGACCTGGAGCGTCGCCCCGACCGAGCCGCTCGGTTCCCTCGCCGTCGACCACCCCTACAACTTCCCCTTCTCGGACAGCGTTCCGGAGCCGGTGGCCCGACTCGCCGGCCAGATCGTCTCCGGCGCCTGGGGATCGGCCCCACTGTTCGGCCAACTCCAGTACCTCGTGGCGAAGGTGGGTCTCACCGGCGATGTCACGGACGTCCTGCTCTCCGGTGGGCTGATCCGCGGTCTGCTCACCGGCGACGTCCTCACCCACCTGCTCGCGGGCGGTTTGCGCTCCGACCTCTGGGGCCCCTCGCGCACCCTGCTGCAGTACGTCCGCCCCACCACCCTGCGGGTCACCGCCAACGGCTACGCGGTCCTCGCCCGGCGCGCCGACCTGCAGTGGGTGGTCAGCGAATTCGCCGCGTACTACCGGCAGTTGCTCGCCGAGTACCAGGCCCGGGGTGAGTACCCGGTGAACGGGGCGGTGGAGATCAGGGTCACCGGCCTGGACGACCCGGCGTACTCCGGCGTCCCCGGCGCCCGGCCCCCGCTGCTGTCCGCGCTGCGCCCGCGCGCCGACCGCCCGGAGTGGGACACCGCGGTCTGGCTCGACGTCCTCGCCTTCCCCGGCACGCCCGGACTGGAGCGCTTCGCCCGGGACCTGGAGCAGTGGCTGCTGCGCACCTTCGACGGCACCCGGGCGGGCCTGCGGGTCGAGTGGTCCAAGGGCTGGGCCTACACCGCCGACGCCGCCTGGTCCGACCGTGACATGATCGACCGGGTCATCCCCGCCGGCCTGCGGGCCGGCGGCGGGCCGGGCTGGGACGAGGCGGTCGCCGTCCTGGACCGGTACGACCCGCACCGGGTGTTCGGAAACCCCTTCCTGGACGGCCTGTTGAAGTGAGGCCAGCCGACCGGGGGGCTGACTGAGTCAACTGACGCTGCGTCAGATGTGCTCCATCACGATCACCGCCAGGGTGTCCGGAGCCAGGGCGCGGAAGACGTGCGGGGAGTCGCCCGGGTAGCTCACGTAGTCGCCCGGGCCCAGCTCGACCGGCGCCTCCGTCGGCCCGACCAGGGCGCGTCCGGAGCCGATCATCACGTGCTCGACGGTGCCGGGCATGTGCGGGTCGGAGGCCCTGGTCTCGCCCGGCTGCGCCTCGATCCGGTAGATGTCGCGCCGGGCGTTGGGCGGGCAGGAGGAGAGCACGGTGGCGGCGTAGTCGGCGCGCTCGGAGTGGGTCACCGGGCCCTCGCCGGCCCGGATCACCTTGACCGCGGGGCGCGGCGGGTCGACCAGGCGGCTGAACGGCACGTTCAGCGCGACCCCGAGTGCCCAGAGCGTCTCCACGCTGGGGTTGCCCGCGCCCGACTCCAGCTGGGAGAGCGTCGACTTGGCGATCCCCGCGCGCCGGGCCAGTTCGGCCATCGACAGCCCGCTGCGCTCGCGCTCGCGCCGGATGGAGGCGGCGATCTGGCCGATCAGCTCGGTTCCGGAGCCGCCGGCGGCGATGGCCGGGGTGGTCTGGTCACTCATGCTCGCCACTCACGCTCTCCTCTGGCTCCTTCACTGCCCGCCGGACCTGCCGGGCCGCCGGGCCGCCGGTGCGACCCGTATGACCCGTACGACCGGTGCCGTTCATGCTGCCACGACCGCCCGGGCCTGCGGGCATGCTCGGATCGACCGGCGTTCGGCCTGTCGGTCTCATTGTTCGCCTTGACGAACCCGGGGGAACGGGTTCACTCTAATGGACATGCGTTCGCTACTCCGAACACTGGAGCGTGCCACTCTTCGTGACATCGCCCTGGTCTGCCTGGCCGACGCCCTCGTCGGCGCTTCCTTCGGCGCGATCAGCGTCTCCGGCGGTCTGCCCCTGTGGGTGCCGGTCGTGCTCTCCGTCCTCGTGTTCGCGGGCGGCTCCCAGTTCGCGGCGGTCGGCGTGGTGCTGTCCGGCGGCGGCGTGCTCGCGGCCGTCGCCACCGGCCTGGTGCTCAACGCCAGGCTGCTGCCCTTCGGCTTCACCGTCGCCGACGTCCTCGACGGCCCGTGGTGGCGCCGGCTGGTCGGTGCGCAGCTGATCACCGACGAGACCGCCGCCTTCGTCCTGCAGCAGCGCGGGCCGCGGCGGCGCAGGGCCGTGTTCTGGCTCTGCGGGATCGCCCTGTACGCGGTGTGGAACGTCTCGGTGCTGCTCGGTGCCGTCGCGGGCGGGATGATCGGCGACACCGACGCGCTGGGCCTGGACGCCGCCTTCCCCGCGGTGCTGCTCGCGCTGGTGCTGCCCTCGCTCACGGACCGCCGCACCCGTACGGCCGCGGTCGTGGGCGCGGTGGTGGCGGTCGCGGTCACGCCGTTCGTACCGGGCGGGCTGCCGGTGCTGCTCGCCCTCGTCGGGCTGCTGTTCGCCGGCCAGCCGGGCGCGGCGGAGGCGTCCGACGGGAAGGTGCCCACGGACGAGGCGTCCGCCGGGGAGACGTCCGAGGGGGAGAACGACGGGCGGCCACCCGCGGGCGAGGCGTCCGAGAGGAAGGCTCCCGTGCCGGCCGGCCGGGTGGTTCGGGCGGATCCGCCGATGACGATGAAGGAGGCGGCCCGATGATGCCGCTCTACGCCGTGCTGTTGCTGGCCGTCGGGACGTACGCCTTCCGGCTCGCCGGGCCGCTGCTCGGCGGTCGGCTCACCCTCTCCGACCGGCTGCGGCACCTGCTGGCGGTCGCCGCGGCGGTGCTGCTGGTCGCCCTGGTGGCGACCGGGGCGCTGACCCAGGGGCACGGCTTCGCGGGGTGGGCCCGCCCGGCGGGGGTGCTGGTCGCGGGGGTGCTCGCCGTGCGCCGGGCGCCGTTCCCACTGGTGGTCGTCGCGGGCGCGGCGACGACGGCGGTGCTCCGGCTGTGCGGGGTGGGGTGAGCCGACTCAGCCGCCCAGGGCCTTGAAGAAGACGGTCGTCGGGTGGAGGACCCCCGACGGGTCCGTCGCGTAGTCCGGGACCGAACCGACCCGGGTCCAGCCCGCCGCCGCGTACATCCGCTCCGCGGGGCTCCCCGTCTCGGTGTCCAGGACGAGCAGCCGCAGTCCCAGACCGTGCGCCCGCTGCTCCAGCGCCGCCAGCAGCCGCCCGGCGAGCCGGTGCCCGCGGTCCGCCGGATGCACCATCAGCTTGGCCACCTCGCCCCGGTGCCGGCCGTTCGCGGGTGCCGCCGGGCGCAGCTGGACCGTCCCGGCCAGCCGTCCGTCCGCCCCGGCCCGGACCGTCCACAGCAGCAGCCGGCCGTCCGCGACGTCCGGGCCCAGGGCCCGCCACCACGCGAGGGCCTCGCGGTGGTCCAGCGGTGCGAGGAAGCCCAGCGAGGCGCCGGCGTGCACGGTGTCCACCAGCAGCGCGGCCAGCTCCTCCGCCACGCCGGGCAGCTCCTCCGCCGTCACCGGGCCGATCGCGTACGCGTCGTCGGCCACGAAGCCGTCCATGTCGCTTTCCTCACTCGCTCGCACCCACCACGGCCCGGCCACGTGCGGAATACTCGCCGGTACTCCGCAGACCCACGCCGGGACCGGGCGCCGAGACCGGTACTCCGCCGAGACTACAAGGAGCTTCGATGACGAAGCCGACCCGGATCGACCCGTCCGACCTGCTCGCCGTCGGCGACCTCCTCACCGACGAGGAGCGGCTGATCCGCGACACCGTCCGCCGGTTCACCGAGGAGCGGATCCGCCCCCACATCGGCGACTGGTTCGAGCGCGGCGTCTTCCCGGCCCGTGAACTCGCCCCCGAACTCGGCGCCCTCGGCGTGCTCGGCATGCACCTCGACGGCTACGGCTGCGCGGGCGCCGGCGCGGTGGCCTACGGCGTGGCCTGCATGGAGCTGGAGGCGGCGGACTCGGGGCTGCGCAGCTTCGTCTCCGTCCAGGGCTCGCTCGCCATGCGCTCGATCCACGCCTTCGGCTCCGAGGAGCAGAAGCAGCGCTGGCTGCCCGGCATGGCCGCCGGCGAGCTGATCGGCTGCTTCGGGCTCACCGAGCCGGACTTCGGATCCGACCCGGCGAACATGCGCACCCGGGCGGTCCGCAAGGGCGGCGAGGGCGGCGACTGGGTGCTGTCCGGCAGCAAGATGTGGATCACCAACGGCAGCATCGCCGACGTCGCCGTGGTCTGGGCGCAGACCGAGGAGGGCGTGCGCGGATTCCTGGTCGAGCGCGGCACCCGCGGCCTGACCACCACCGACGTGCACGGCAAGCTCTCCCTGCGCGCCTCCGTGACCAGCGAGCTCGCCTTCGACGAGGTGGTCCTGCCCGCCGACGCCGTGCTCCCCGGGGTGGTCGGCCTGCGCGGGCCGCTCTCCTCCCTCAACGAGGCCCGCTACGGCATCCTCTGGGGCACCGTCGGCGCCGCCCGTGACTGCTACACCGCCGCGCTGGACTACGCCAAGAGCCGGATCCAGTTCGACCGTCCGATCGCCGGCTTCCAGCTGACCCAGCAGAAGCTGGTCGAGATGATGCTGGAGGTCGAGAAGGCCTACCTGGTGGCGCTGCGGATCGGCCGGCTCAAGGAGGACGGCGCGGCCCGCGCGCCGCACGTCAGCTTCGGCAAGCTCAACAACGTCCGCGCCGCACTGGAGATCGCCCGCAGCGCCCGGACGGTCCTCGGGGCGAACGGCATCACCACGGAGTACCCGGTGCTGCGGCACGCCAACAACCTGGAGTCGGTGCTCACCTACGAGGGGACCAGCGAGATCCACACCCTCGTCCTCGGCGAGGCCATCACCGGCGAGCCCGCGTACCGCTGACCGGCCGTCCACCCCGCCTGAGCAGGAGAAATCCGGTGGCCGGGCCCGCGACGACCCGGCTACCGTTCCCTGCCATGACCAGTCAGCACGCCCGGACACCCCGGACCACCACCCTCTGGCGCCCCACCGGGCCCCAGGAGCTGGCGCTGGTCGAGGCCGCCGACTGGCGTGCCTGGCCGGCCCGCCTGCCCGACCAGCCGATCTTCTACCCCGTCCTCGACGAGGACTACGCGATCCGGATCGCCCGGGACTGGAACGTCCCCGCCTCGGGCGTCGGCTACGTCACCCGCTTCGAGGTCGAGACCGGGTTCCTGGCCCGCTACCCCGTGCAGCAGGTCGGCGGCCGGACGATCCTCGAACTCTGGGTGCCCGCCGAGGAGCTGGACGAGTTCAACCGGCACATCGTCGGCCGCATCGAGGTCGTCCACGAGTTCCGGCCCGCGCCGTGACGGGGCCGACCGCCGCGGGGCCGGGTGGGCACGTGGCGGCCGCGTGGGCGGGTGGGCCGGCGGCGGCCGACCGCGTCCTGCTCACCTCGGCCCAGCCGACCAGCACCACCGCCCTGCTCGTCGAGGCGGCCGCCCGACGCGGTCTCACCACCGCCGTCCTGCACGGCCCGGAGACGGTCCGGCAGCTCGCCGGGCGGCCCGTGCACTGGTACGGCGGGCCGCTCGCCGCCGCCCGGATCGCCGCTCCGCTGGGCCTGGCCCTGCTCGAACCCGAGGACGACTGGCTCGCCCGGCTCCCCGAGGAGTTCACCCGCCGCCGGATCGAGCTGACCACGCTCGCCGAGGCCTGGACGCTGCGCCACCCGGCGTTCGTCAAGCCGCCGGCCGACAAGTCGCTGCCGCCCGCCGTCTACCCGGACGGCTCCCGGCTGCCGCGCACCGGGGAGCGGATCGGTCCGGACACGCCCGTGCTGGTCAGCGAGCCGGTGACGTTCGCCGCCGAGTACCGGCTGTTCGTCCGCGACGGCGAGGTGCTCACCGGCAGCCGCTACGCCCGCTTCGGCCGGCTCGACCCGGCGCCGACCACCCCCGAGGCCGTCGCCTTCGCCCGCCGGCTGCTCGCGGCCGTCGGCGACACCCTGCCCGGGGCGGTCGCCCTGGACGTCGGCCCGATCGCCGACCCGTACGACCCGGCCGAGCGGTGGGCCGTGGTCGAGGCCAACCTGCCGTGGTTCGCGCACTGCTACGCCGCCGACCCGGAGCGCGTCCTGGACGTCGTGCTGCACGCCGCCGGCCCGGCCGCCGAGCTCGCGGAGACCGACCGCCGCTTCGTCCGCGCGGTCGCCTGACCGAGGGTCGGTCCGTCCGGTCCTCCGGTGCCGGGTCGGTCGGGACGGTATGGCTGCCCCGGGGCGGTCGGGACGGCCTTCCGGCCCCGGGCCCGTCCGGACGGCCGTCGGACGGCCGATCGGCGATCTCCCGACACCCGGCGGACACCTGCCGTTCGACGGTGCGACGCCGGACGGTACGGCGGCCGGTGAAGCATGGCGCGGTCGGCGGCGGCCCCTGACGGGCGCGGCCGAGCGCGTGCACGACCGAAAGGAACCCCCGCCATGTCCGCTGTCCAGTGGCCCCGCCCCCGGGTGCTCGTCGTCGGGATCGACGGCGTCCGCCACGACTACCTCGCGCAGGTGCCGATGCCGCGCCTCCAGGAGGTCGCCGAGGCCGGGTTCCTGGTGCCGGTCACCGTGGCGGACAGCACGCCGACCATGTCCGGCCCGTGCTGGGCCACCATCGTCACCGGCGTCGAGCCCGCCAAGCACGGCGTCTGGGGCAACCACCTGGCCGGCAACCGGCTGGACGTGTTCCCCGACTTCGCCACCCGTCTCAACCGCGGCGACCGCCGCCGCACCTTCGTCGCGGCCGGCTGGGACCCGCTGATGATCAACGAGTCCGGTGGCCCGCTCTTCCGCGCCCCCGGCCGGCTCTCCTACATCGCCCCGGCTGAGGACACCCCCGAGGCCTGGGAGGTCGTGGACGAGGAGGTCACCCGGGAGGCCGTCCACGTCCTCGGCACCGCCGACCCCGAGGCCTCCTTCGTCTACCTCGGCGCCGTCGACGAGACCGCCCACTTCCTCGGCTGCGGCGACGAGTACCGCGCCGCCATGCTCGCCGCCGACGAGCGCCTCGGCCGCCTCCTGGACGCCGTCCGCGGCCGCGCCACGTACGCCGAGGAGCAGTGGACCGTCATCGTCGTCACCGACCACGGCCACGTCGACGCCGGCGGCCACGGCGGCCGCACGGTCGAGGAGCGGACGGCCTGGGTCGCCTGCGCCGGGCACGGCATTCCGGCCGGACCGCCCGCCAGGGAGATCCGCCACCCGGACGTCGCCGCCCAGGTGTACGCCTCCCTGCTGCGCCCGATCGACCCGCACTGGACCCTCGACGGACGCCCCTTCCCGGTGGCCCGCCCGGTGCCCGTGACGGTCTGACCCGTGGCGGTCCGACTCGTGGCGGTCCGACTCGTGGTCGTCCGACCCCGTGGCGCGGACCGGTGGGCCCGCGCCGATCCGCGCCGATCTGCAGGTCCGCGGCGATCCGCGGGACCCGGCCGAACGCGGCCGGACCCGACGGCGACCTGACGCCCCGGGGTCCCGATGCCCCGGGTGCAGCAGGCCCGGCTGCGGCGGTGCCGGGCTTGAGCGAGGCTCGATCGGGGCTCGGGCGGCACTCGACCCGGGTGTGCCAACCTGAGCGCCGGACCGGCACGTGCCGGTCCTCCGGAGCTCAGCGCCTCTGCCGGACGGCATACGCCTGAAGGTGGAGACGGTACCCCGTGGGTTGGAGACAAGATCGCGACTTGGTGGTGACGCTCCGCCGGAGCGGCACGGGCCACGATGGTTGCACCGGATGGCGCAGTGCGTCGGCCGGGCCGGCAGAGCAGACCCAAGCGGATCCAGATGGCTGCCGGCGGCGGACGCGGGGCGACGGAACCGGGCACGGACACCGGCCGAGAGCACCGGCCACGGACACGGACACGGAGAGGACAGTCGGGCATGAAGGGCATCGTGAGCAAGGTCGCGCTGGGAGTCGCGGGCACCGGCATGGCCGTGGCCGTGGCGGCCGTGGCAGTCGGTCCGAGGGTGTCCGACTGGTACGACGGCCGCCACCAGGAGCAGGCCTCGTACGAGACCGGCACCCAGGCCAAGGCCGACGGCCGCTCGATGCCGGCCTGGCTGCCCGACAACGCCTCCGGCGTGAAGTACCTGATGTCCACCACGGGCGACGACCGCCTGCTGCGCGCCACCCTTCCGGAGGGGCGGCTGCCCGTCGGCTGCACCACCGGGCTGCCGGGCAAGTCCGCGCACCCGGTGCCGATGACGCTCAAGGCCGGCTGGTTCCCGGAGGGCGTCGCGGCCAAGGCCAGCGGCACCTGCGGGCACTACAACGTGACGCTGACCGGTAACCAGCTCTACGCCTGGCAGGACGGCGCGGCGGTGCAGGCGGCCCTCCGCGCCGAGCACGCCGCCAAGCACTGAGCACCCACCGGGCGCCGTGCGCCGAGCGCTGACCGGGCCTGAGCAGCCACCGGGCCTGAGCAGCCGCCGGGCCTGAGCAGCCACCGGGCCTGAGCGCCGGCAGGGTACGGAGCGCCGACCGGCCCGGAGGCGGCGGAACGGCCGATCTGGCCGGGAAACAGACGGACCACCAAGCGGCCCGCCGGGCACCGAGAGGTGCGGGCGGGCCGCCCCCGTGCGTGTACGGTACGTCGGTGTGCGGGAGCGGCGACCGCACTCGGGTGCGCCCCCTGCTGTCGGAACCGGACCGGGCTGCGATAGGACGGAGCGCGAACGACCCCCGTCGCCCCGTCCGTGAGGAGAGCCATGCCCGGCCCGACCGTCGGCCCCACCGATGACACGTCGACCGCAGCCGTCACCACACCCGCCACCGGCCAGGCCGGCACCGGTTGGGCCACGATCGCCGTCCTGGGCGGCCTCACCGCACTCGGACCGCTCACCACCGACCTCTACCTCCCCGGCCTGCCCGCGATCGCCGACGACCTGGTGGCCGAACCGGCCGCCGTCCAGCTCACCCTCACCTTCTCGATGTTCGGGGTCGCGGCCGGGCAGATGCTCTTCGGACCGCTCAGCGACCGCTTCGGGCGCCGCCCGCCGCTGCTCGTCGGACTCGTCGTCTACACCCTGTCCAGCGTGGTGTGCGCGCTCGCGCCGAACCTGTCGGTCCTGATCGCCGCCCGCTTTGTCCAGGGCGCGGCGGGATCGGCCGGGCTGGTCATCGGGCGCGCCGTCTCCCGGGACCGCTTCCAGGGCGTCGCGCTGCTGCGCTTCCTCGCCTCGATCGCGCTGATATCGGGGCTGGCGCCGATCCTCGCCCCGATCATCGGCGCGCAGCTGCTGCGGTTCACCTCGTGGCGCGGCACCTTCGGCACGCTCACCGCGCTCGGCCTGCTGCTCACCCTGGCCGCGTTCGGCGCGCTGCGCGAGACGCTGCCGCCGGAGACCAGGGAAGCCGGCGGGGTGGGCGCGACCTTGCGGGCGATGGGGCGGTTGCTGCGCAACCTGCCGTTCCTCGGGCTGGCGCTGACCAGCTCCCTCGCCTTCGGTGCGCTGTTCGGTTACATCAGCGGGTCCTCGACGGTGCTCCAGCACGTCTACCAGGTCTCGCCGCAGACCTACAGCCTGCTGTTCGGGCTGAACTCGGTGGCGATCGTGGTGATGACGCAGGTGAACGGGCGCGTGCTGGCGCCGCGCTGCACGGCGCGGGCGCTGATGCTGGGCAGCCTCGCGGTGGCGGTCGCGGCCGGGGCGGCGCTGGTGCTGCTGACGACGGTGTGGGACTTCGGGCTGGTCGGGTTCTGTGCGCCCCTGTTCGTGATGATGGGCAGCTTGGGGGTGCTCCTGCCGAACACCGCCGCGCAGGCGCTCGGCCTGGTCGAGCCGCAGGTCGCCGGCACCGCGTCGGCGCTGCTCGGGACGGGCAACTTCCTGGTCGGCGCGGTGGTCGCCCCGTTGAGCAGCCTCGGCGGCCGGCCGTCCGCGGTGCTGCTGGCCGTGGTGGTCCTGGTCTGCGGGCTGCTGGCGAGCGCGGCGTACCTGGCGCTGTGCCGGCCGGCGCGGATGCGGGCGGCAGGGGCCTGAGGCGAAGCCGGGCGGACGGACGAACGGATGACAGCTGACAGATGTTGAAATCTGTCAGCTGTCATCCGTCATCTGTTATTTGTCGGCCGCCATCCGTAGGCCGTCATTCGGCGGCCGTCATACGGCGTCCGGCGTCCGTCGTCCGTCCGGTGCCACCCGCTACGCGATCGAGAAGTCGTCCCCGAACACGTTGCCCTGGCCGTACCAGCCGTGCAGGTACACGGTGACGGTGCCGGAGGCGCCGGTGGTGAAGGGGACGGACAGCTTGGTCCAGCCGGCGGAGTTGGCCCAGGTGGCGGCGCTGGCGCCGCCGCTGACCCCGACGTAGGCGTAGTTGCCCTGCACCCAACCGGACAGCGTGTAGCTCGTGTTGGGCTTCAGCGTGACGCTCTGGGAGCACTGGCCGGTCTGGCTCGCGGTGGCCGCGGCCTGCAGCGCGTGGGTGCCGGAGTGGGCCGGGGTGGAGACCACGGCGCCGCCGCTCTGGCAGGTCCACGGAGCGAGCGCGCCGCTCTCCAGGTCACCGTTGACCACGCCGGTCGTCGGGGTGGTCCCGGTGACGGTCAGCGAGTAGGTCGTGGCGTGGGTGCCGGACGGCGCGGTGGCGGTCACGGTCAGCGGGTAGGTGCCCGCTGCCGCGGCCGAGGTGGTGGAGACGTTGAGCGTGGCGTTGCTCCCGGCGGTGACGCTGCCGGGGGTGACGGTCGCGGTGACGCCGGCCGGTGCGCCGCTGACCGAGAGGTTGACGCTCTGCGCCGAGCCCGCCGTCACGGCCGTCGCGATGGTCGCCGATGCCGACGAACCGGCCGCCACGGTACCGGAGTTCGGGTTCACCGCGACCGAGAAGTCATTGCCGGGCTGGGTGCCGGTGACGTTCAGCGTGAAGACGCCGGTGTGACTGCCGGAGGCCGCCGAACCGGTCACGGTGATCGGGTAACTGCCGGGCGCCGCGGCCGAGGTGGTGGAGATGTTGAGTGTGGCGTTGCTCCCGGCGGTGACGCTGCCGGGGGTGACGGTCGCGGTGACGCCGGCCGGTGCGCCGCTGACCGAGAGGTTGACGTTCTGCGCCGAGCCCGCCGTCACGGCCGTCGCGATGGTCGCCGAGATGGACGAACCGGCGCTGACCGTACCGGAGTTCGGGCTGACGGAGACCGAGAAGTCGTTGCTCACCGTGGAGCCGCTGGTGAACGGCGCGAAGATGTGGGTGAAGTCCCAGGTGTTCTGGTTGATCCCGGAGCAGGAGTCGCTCCCGGCCGTCCCGGGGCAGCCGCCGTTGTCGCGCTGCAGCGCCCAGAAGGACAGGGTGTTGATGCCCTTGGAGACCGCCCAGTTGTACACGGTGGTGGCGTTGGCCACGGTGAAGGTCTCGGCCGCCCCGTAGTCGTCGATGCCGAGCATCTCGGTGATCCCGATCGAACCCCAGAGCTGGGCGGGGGTCTTGGACGGATAGAGCCTGGCCAGCTGGTTGTAGAGGCCCTGCGCGGAGGTCTGGGTGTCGGCCGCCATGTCGTGGGTGGCGCCGTCGTAGTAGTCGAAGGTCATCATGTTGACGACGTCGATCCGCGCGTTGTTGCTGACCGCGTTGCGCAGCACCGCGAGGCCGCTGTCGGCGAGCCCGCCGGTGGTGGTCGGAAGGGTGTAGGAGAACTGGATGCTCCGCCCCTTGGTGGCGGCCCAGTCCTGCACCAGCTTGATCGCCTTGTTGCGGCGGTCGATCCCGGCGGTGTTGGTCAGCGAGTTGTCCTCGATGTCGAGGTCGATCCGGCTGATGTCGTAAGTCGTGATGACGTTCTCGAAAGCGGCCGCGATCTGGTTGACGTCGGTGCAGCTGTCGGCCAGTTCGGTGCCGGTGTTGTCGGCGGTGTAGCCGCCGAAGGACGGGATCACGTCTCCGCCGTTGGCGCGGATGGTGGCGATGTCGGCGCCGAAGGTCGAGGAGGAGACCGGCATGGAGGAGTCGCCGTTCCAGTACGGCGTGCACGAGCCCTTGGTGGCGGCCTGCAGGAACGCCATGGTCAGGTGCTTGGCGCCGGACTGCGCGGCCAGCTGGGCCGGGCTCTGGCCGGTCCAGGCTTCGAAGTAGGGGGCGAAGACCCGGCTGGGGAGTGGGGTGGCGGCCTGGGCGGGGGCCGTTCCGACGGCGACCAGGCCGGCCGAGGCGGCCAGCGTGGCGCAGGCCGTCAGGGCGGCCTGGATCGTTCTGCGAAGACGCATGGATTCTCCAACAGACTTGGTGGGGCAGGACGTTGGGGAGGTGCGATCGATCCCGGGCGGGCGGCCGTGTGGGGAGCGGCCGGGTGAGCCCTGGCCCGGGGATCGGATCGGGAGCGGTGCGGTGTGCGGGCGTGCGGCGGTCCACCGACTCGCGTGGAGGCGGGCGGCGGCGCGTGTGCACGCGGCTGTACGGAGCGGGGGTGGAGCGGAACAGGGCAGGGCAGGGCAGTGCCTCAGCCGCCGGTGGTCACACCCCCACAGTGCATCCCGGTCGGATCGACATGCTTATGTTTGGACTAGACCACTGGTCTGTCAAGAGACCTGACAGTTCGTCAGCATACGGCCCGGGCGGCCGTAGGGCGCGGATTGGCGGCCGGGGTGGAGGGGTCGCCCGGGGGAGCGTCACCGGGGCGGAAGGAGACCGTGGCCGCGCACCCGGTGGGTGGGGCGCGGCCACGGCGGCCCGGCGCTCAGGACACCGGGCGGTTCGGGGCGTCGCGGCGCGGGCGCCGCGAGCGGGGGTGGCGTGACGCGTGGGTCAGCGCGCGGCGGGGCAGAGCGTGGCGCGCAGCGCGTCGTTGATCTTGGCGGCGGTGTCCGGCCCGAAGCCCTGCGGGTGGTCGGGCGAGGTGAAGCGCTGGTTGGCCAGCTCGACCAGCTTCCCCTTGTCCTTGGGGAACTGGTACATCGACTGGCACTGGTTGCGCGCCCGGTCCACGGCCTGGTCCGGCTTGCCGCCGACGATCGCCGGGTCGATCGCGTCCAGTGCGGCGACCAGCTTGCCGGTCAGGTCGGCGCCCGGCTTGGTGGGCAGCCCGGCGTCGGCGGGCGGGGCGGGCTTGGCCGGTGCGGGGGCTCCCGAGGCGCCGGCGTCGGCGGGCGCGGCGGGCGTACCCGCCGAGCCGTCGGCCGTGGGGGCGGCCGTGCCGGGCGCGGGGGCCGCCGGCGTCGGGGCGGCGTCCGAGGGTGCGGCGGCCGAAGCGGTGGAGGCGGCGGTGGCGGTGGGGGAGCCGGCCGCGGAGGTGGCCTTGCCCGAGCTCGATCCGGAGCTGGAGCAGGCAGCGAGGCTCACCGCGGCGAGTGCCGTGAGGGTGGCGGCGAGGAGTCGAGTGCGCATGGCGCCCAGACTGTCATGTTCGCGGCGCGGAAGGGAAGGTCCCCGGGGAGTGCGGGCGGGGGCGCCGGGAACGGCGGACGGCGGCCCGGGGAGCGAGTCCCCGGGCCGCCGTCCGTCGTGCGGGCCGGACCGGTCGTCAGCCCAGGCCGTTGGACTTCAGCCAGTCCTTGGCCACCGCCGACGGGTCCTCCTTGTCCACCGCGACCCGCTTCATCAGCGCCGTCAGCCCCGCGGTGTCGAGCTTGGCCGACACCGCGTCGAGCGCCGCCGTCGCGGTGGCGTCCACACCGGCCTTGTTGACCAGCGGGGTGATGTTCTGCGCGCCGAAGACGTTCTTCGGGTCGGCCAGCGGGACGAGCTTGTACTGGACGATCTTCGGGTCGGTGGTGAACACGTTGCCGACCTGGATGCCGCCGTCCTTGAGCGCGTTCGCGGTGGTGTCGGCGGTGGGCTTCCACTCCTTGAACGTCAGCGCGTAGACGTCCTTGAACTGCTGCTCGCGGCGGGACTTGAACTCCGGCGGGCCGCCGATGGTGAACTCGCCGGCCTTGGCGGCCAGGTCGTCGATGCTCTTGAGGTTGTACTTGGTGGCGGTCTCCTGGGAGACGCTGAGCGAGTCCTTGTCCTCGGCGGGGGAGGAGGCGAGGATCCCCAGCGAGGCCGGCAGCGTCTTGGCGAGCGCCGCGTTCACGTCCTGGGTGGTGACGGCGGTGGCCTTGGCGTCCAGGTAGGCGAGCAGCGCACCGTTGTACTCGGGCAGGACGGTGAGGTTGCCGCTCTGCAGCTGGCCGTAGAGCACCTCGCGGCTGCCGATGTTGAACTTCTCCTCGACCTTGACGCCCTTGGCCTTGAGGGCCTGCGAGTAGATCGAGCCGAGCAGCACGTTCTCGGGGAAGTTCGCGGAGCCGACGACCACCGTCGAACCGGAGCCGCCGCCCGAACCGCCCGCCGCCGGGGCGCCTGATGCCGCCGAGGCGCTGGAACCCCCGCCGAGCGGGTCGCCGCCGGAGGAACCGCAGGCGGTGGCGCCGAGCGCGAGCGCGGCGAGCGTGCCGATCACGACCGCGCGTCGGCTTCGCTTCATTGTCGACATGGTGACAGATGTCCTTCCGGGAGGATGGGGAGAGGTGGTTCAGCTGGCCCGCTGCTGGGCGCGCACCCCGGGCGGGAGCGCGAACCGGGCGAGCAGGGCGAAGAACAACTGGGCGCCGACCGCGAGCAGCACCACCAGCAGCGCCCCGCCCACGGTCACGGCGTACTTGCGGGTCGCCAGCCCGTCGATGACGTAGCGGCCGAGCCCGCCCAGCCCGACGTAGGCGGCGACCGTGGCGGTCGCGATCACCTGGACGGTCGCGGTGCGGAAGCCCGCCAGCAGGGTCGGCGCGGCCGAGGGCAGGCAGACCTGCGTCAGCACCTGGGGGTGGGTCAGGCCGATGCCGCGCGCGGCGTCCCGGACGTCCGGGTCGGTGCCGCGCACCCCCTCGACGGCGGCCACCAGCAGCGGCGGCGCGGCGAGCGCGACCAGCGGGATCAGGACCGCGGTGTCGCCGACCCCGGCGAGCAGCACCGCCAGCGTCACCAGCCCGAGGGTGGGCAGGGCGCGGGCGGCCCCGGCCAGCGCGGTCACCACGGTGACACCGCGCCCGGTGTAACCGATCAGCAGCCCGAGCGGGACGGCGAGCAGCGCCGCGAACAGCACGGCCTCGCCGGAGAGCAGCAGGTGTTCGTAGACCCGGTGCACGATCGCGTCCGGGCCGCTGCGGTGGTCCGGGGAGGTGAAGAAGTCTCCCAGCCAGTCGAGCCAGTTCACGAGCCCGCCCCCTTCTCCCGGACGGCCCAGGGTGCGAGCACCCGCCGGGCCCCCACCAGCACCAGGTCGACGGCCAGCGCGAGGACGGCGATCAGCGCGATGCCGGCCACGATCGGGGTCGGGAAGGTGCGCTGGAAGCCGTCGATGAACAGGTAGCCGAGCCCGCCGCGGCCGACCAGCGCCCCGACGCTCGCCAGCGAGATGCTGGACACCGCCGCGACCCGCAGTCCGGCGATCAGGTACGGGACGGCGGCGGGCAGTTCGACCGAGGTCAGCCGGTGCCACGGCCCGTACCCCATCGCGGTGGCGGCCTGCCGGACGGCGTCCGGGACGGCGCGCAGCCCGTCCACGGTGGTCGGCAGCAGGACGGCGAGGGCGTAGAAGGTGAGCGGGATCATCACCGTCGCCTGGGTGGCGAGCCCGGTGTACGGGATCAGCACCACGAACACGGCCAGCGAGGGCAGTGCGTAGACGATGTTGAACACGGCGGACAACGGCTGGTAGAGCCGGGGGAAGCGGGTGCAGGCGAGGCCGAGCGGGACGGCCAGCAGCAGGCCGATGAGCACGGGGACGAGGGCGATCACGGCGTGGTCGGCGAGCAGGTGGCCGAGGTAGCCGAGGTGGTCGCCGATCCAGTACCAGCGGACGATCGGTTCATCGTCCACCGGAGGCCCCGTCCTGGCCGTCGCCGTTCTCGGTGGTGTCGTTCCCGGTGGCGCCGTGCTCGCGGCCGCCGTTCCCGGTGGTGCCGTCCTTTCCGCCGCCGTCCCCGTTGCTGCTGTTCGAGGGCGGTGCGGCGAAGGGCCCGTCGGTGCGGACGGCACCGTCGGCGCCCGGCCGGAGCGCGGCGAGGACGGCCTCGCGGCTCGCGGTGCCGGTGGCGCGGCCCTCGGCGTCCAGTGCGACCGCGACCCCGGCGGGGGAGAGGACGGCGGCGTCCAGCGCGGTGCGCAGGGTGTCGGTGTCCGGGCGGAAGCCGGCGGCCGGGTGCAGCTCGGCGGTGACCGCGTCGCGGTCGATCCAGCCGATCGGGCGGCGCTCGTCGTCCAGCGCCAACTCCCAGCCCCCGTACCTGAGTCCGCCACCGGAGCCGTTCGTGACGCCGCCTCCCGCGCCGTTCGTGACGCCGACCCCTGAGCCGTCCTTGAGCCCGTTGCCCAGGGGGCGCAGCACGACGGCGTGTGCGGGGCACAGGCCGAGGCCGCGCAGGCCGCGGTCACGGCCGAGGAAGGCGGCCACGCCGTCGTCGGCGGGGGTGGTGAGCAGGGTGTGCGGGTCGGCCAGCTGGGCGATCCGGCCGCGCTCGCGCAGCACCACCACCTGGTCGCCGAGCCGGACGGCCTCCTCGATGTCATGGGTGACGAACAGCACCGTCTTGTGCAGCTCGGACTGCAGCCGCAGCAGCTCCTCCTGGAGCCCGGCGCGCACGACCGGGTCGACGGCGCTGAACGGTTCGTCCATCAGCAGCACCGGCGGGTCGGCGGCCAGGGCGCGCGCCACGCCGACCCGCTGCTGCTGCCCGCCGGACAGCTGGAACGGGTACCGCTTGGCGGTCTCGGGTGCGAGCCCGACCAGTTCGAGCAGTTCGGCGGCCCGCGCGCGGGCCTTCTTGCGGTCCCAGCCGAGCAGGTAGGGGACGGTGGCGATGTTGTCGATCACCTTGCGGTGCGGGAACAGCCCGGCCTGCTGGATCACGTAGCCGATGCCGCGCCGCAGTTTGGCGGGCTCCAGCTCGGCGACGTCGGTGCCGTCCAGCAGTACGCGGCCCGAGGTGGGCTCGACCATCCGGTTGACCATGCGCAGCAGGGTGGTCTTGCCGCAGCCGGACGGTCCGACCAGGACGGTTATCCGACCGGTCGGGACCTCAAGGTCCAGGCCCTCGACGGCGACTGTGCCGTCGGGGTGGCGCTTTCCGGCGCCCTCGAATCTGATCACGGGGTGTTTCCTCGTCAGGGCGCCCGGAGGAGGCGGCGCCTGTGTCGGTCGGTCTTTCGGTTGTTGGCGGTTTGTCGACAAACAGCGGTGCGGATCGGTGCCGGTGGCGCTTGTCGTACCAACCGCCCCGGGCAATCCTCCGCCCGCGTGGCTGCCCAGGATCGGACCGGCGGAAACTCCGATCAGACTATGACCTGCATCATCTCCTGTCTCTGATTTACCGTCGGGCGCGTGCCGTGCGGCCGACACCGTGGCTGGGCCCCGGCGAGGCCCGGCAGCCGCGGTGGTCCCGGGTCAGCCGCCCGGACGGGTCGGCAGACCGGCCGCCGCCCAGCCGACGAACCCGCCGTCCAGGTCGGTCGCCCGGTGCAGGCCCAGTTCACGGAGCGAGGCGGCGGCCAGGCTGGAGGCGTAGCCCTCCGAGCAGACCACGATCACCTCGATGTCGTAGCCCGCGGCCTCGGGGATCCGGTGACTGCCCGTCGGGTCGAGCCGCCACTCCAGCACGTTGCGTTCGATGATCAGCGAGCCCGGGATCTCCCCCTCGGCCGCCCGCTGGGCCGCCGGGCGGATGTCCACCAGCAGCGCGCCGTCCAGCTGCGCCTGGTACGCCTCCCGGGCGCGCGGACGGTGGACGCCCTCGCGGGCCCGCTCCACCAGGTCGTCGATCGTGGTCACCATTGCTCCGGTCCTTCCTCCGAGGTGCGCACGAGCCCTCCGGCCCGCAGGTCGTAGTGCGCCATCGAGCCCAGCGGGGGCGAGTAGGCGTGCAGGGTGACGGCCGGGCCGGACGCGGTGTTGCGCACGTCGTGCACGTACTCGGGGCCGAAGGCGCGGGCGGTGCCGGCCGGCACCCGGCGGATCAGCAGGCCCTGGTCCGGACCGCCGAGGGACAGCTCCTCCAACTCGCCGAGGGCGACGGTGAACGCCCCGCGGGAGCCGCCGTGGTCGTGGAAGCCGGTGGACTGGCCGGGGAGCCAGCTGATCAGCCACACCTCGTGGTCGTCCTCGGCCACCAGGCGCCGGTACCAGCGCTCCTCGGTGGCGAGGCGGACGTGGTGGATCCACCGGTCGGGCTGCTCGGCCAGCTCGCGGACGATGGTCCGCAGGGTGCCGGGGCTGAGCGGGGCGCGGGCGTCCACCGCGGGGGGCGTGGTCGTCGGGGGCTCGGAGACGGGGGCCGGGCCGGTGTGCAGGCTCATCAAGGCGTCCTCGGGTGCGCGGGAACGTCGGCGGGTGTGCCCGGGGGCGGCGCGGATCGGCGGGCGCGGGCCGACGGAGCGGCCCGGTACGCACGGGGTGCGCCGGGGTGCGGGCGGGAAGGTCAGGACTGCGGGTGCGGGTGCGCGGCGTGGGCCCTGGCAGACGTCACAGGGCGGGACCGGCGGGGGAGTGCGAGGTCAACAGGCACAGATGGAACTCGCCTGGCGTCGCAGATCGACGTGCAGGCGGCAGACCAGAGTGGTGCCGGAGTCCATGCCCGGGATCCTTGCCGAGCGAACCGGACGAAGTCAAGCCGCGCCGACCGTCCGTCGATCTTCCGCCGTGCGCTGTCCGCCGCCGCCGCGGCCGAACGGGAACGCGGCGGCTCGAATGAGTAAGGAGGCTACGGACGGGGTAGATGAGCTTTTCATCCCACCCACGGCCGCCCGCGTGTCCGCACAACGAGATCGCCCCAGACGCGTTTCCGCCGACGTATTGTCAGGCCACCAAGGCCCGGCCTACCGTCAACAGATCGCTTTCTACGCACGTAGACCCCCTGCGGATCCCCGAGCGGACCCGCAGGTGAGACCCGCCCCGTCAACCATCTCACCGCGGGCCCGACCGTACGGCCGGGCCGCGGAGTTGCGGAGGTTTCCCATGTCGCAGATCGTCCGTGCCGCCCTCGTCCAGACGCGTTGGACCGGTGACCAGGAGAGCATGATCGCCCTCCACGAGCGGTACGCCCGCGAGGCCGCCGCCCAGGGAGCGCAGATCATCGGCTTCCAGGAGGTCTTCAACTCCCCGTACTTCTGTCAGGTCCAGGAACCCGAGCACTACCGGTGGGCCGAGGCCGTCCCGGACGGGCCGACCGTACGCCGGATGCAGGACCTCGCCCGCGAACTCGGGCTGGTGATCGTCGTCCCGGTCTACGAGGAGGAGCAGACCGGCGTCTACTTCAACACCGCCGCCGTGATCGACGCCGACGGCAGCTACCTCGGCAAGTACCGCAAGCACCACATCCCGCAGGTCAAGGGCTTCTGGGAGAAGTACTACTTCAAGCCCGGCAACCTCGGCTGGCCGGTGTTCGACACCGCCGTCGGCAAGGTCGGCGTCTACATCTGCTACGACCGCCACTTCCCGGAGGGCTGGCGCGCGCTGGGCCTGGCCGGCGCGCAGATCGTCTACAACCCCTCCGCCACGAGCCGCGGGCTGTCCGCCTACCTCTGGCAGCTCGAACAGCCCGCCGCCGCCGTCGCCAACGAGTACTTCGTCGCCGCCATCAACCGGGTCGGCACCGAGGAGTACGGCGACAACGACTTCTACGGCACCTCCTACTTCGTCGACCCGCGCGGCCAGTTCGTCGGCGACGTCGCCTCCGACAAGGAGGAGGAACTCGTCGTTCGCGACCTCGACCTCGGCCTGATCGAACAGGTCCGACAGCAGTGGGCGTTCTACCGCGACCGCCGCCCCGACGCCTACGGACCGCTCGCCGAGGCCTGAGGAGCAGCGCGATGACCACCCGCGACCCGCAGCAGCGCACCGTCGTCCGCGGCGGCCTCGTCATCACGGCCACCGAGGAACTCCACGCCGACGTCCTGATCGAGGGCGAGCGCGTCGCCGCCCTCGCCGCCACCGGCAGCTCCGCCGCCGAGGCCTGGACCGCCGACACCGTCATCGACGCCACCGGCCACTACGTCATCCCGGGCGGTGTCGACGCCCACACCCACATGGAGCTGCCGTTCGGCGGCACCGCGGCCTCCGACACCTTCGAGACCGGCACCCGGGCCGCGGCCTGGGGTGGCACCACCACCATCGTCGACTTCGCCGTCCAACCGGTCGGCGGCTCGCTGCGCGAGGGCCTGGACAGCTGGCACGCCAAGGCCGACGGCAACTGCGCCGTCGACTACGCCTTCCACACCATCGTCTCCGACGTCAACGACGGCGTGCTCAAGGAGATGGACGCCCTCGTCGACTCCGGCGAGTCCACCTCCTTCAAGCTCTTCATGGCCTACCCCGGCGTCTTCTACAGCGACGACGGCCGCATCCTGCGCGCCATGCAGCGCGGCGCCGCCAACGGCGGGCTGATCATGATGCACGCCGAGAACGGCATCGCCATCGACGTCCTGGTCGAACAGGCGCTCGCCGCCGGACACACCGCCCCGCGCTACCACGGCGAGGTGCGCCGCGAACTGCTGGAGGCCGAGGCCACCCACCGGGCGATCAAGCTCTCCCAGGTCGCCGGCAGTCCGCTCTACGTGGTGCACGTCTCCGCCGCCGCCGCCCTCGCCGAGCTCGCCCGGGCCCGCGACGAGGGGCTCAACGTCTTCGGCGAGACCTGCCCGCAGTACCTCTTCCTCTCCACCGACAACCTCGCCGAGGAGGGCGCGGACGGCTTCGAGGGCGCCAAGTACGTGTGCAGCACACCGCTGCGACCGCGCGAGCACCAGGAAGCGCTCTGGCGCGGGCTGCGCACCAACGACCTCCAGGTGGTCTCCACCGACCACTGCCCGTTCTGCTTCGTCGGACAGAAGGAGCTCGGGCGCGGCGACTTCTCGAAGATCCCCAACGGCCTTCCGGGCGTGGAGAACCGGATGGACCTGCTCCACCAGGCCGTCGTGGACGGGCACATCAGCCGGCGCCGCTGGGTCGAGATCGCCTGCACCACGCCGGCCCGGATGTTCGGGCTGCACCCGCGCAAGGGCACCATCGCGCCGGGCGCCGACGCCGACCTCGTCGTCTACGACCCCACGGCGGTGCAGACCGTCTCCGCCGCGACCCATCACATGAACGTGGACTACTCCGCGTACGAGGGCCGCCAACTCACCGGCCGGGCGCGGACGGTGCTCTCGCGGGGCACCGTCGTGCTGGACGGGGACACCTGGCTCGGCCGGGCCGGTCACGGGACCTTCCTGCGCCGCGACACCTGCCAGTACCTGCTCTGATCCACGGCCCGCGCCGTGCGGACGTCCGCTCCCTTCGTACGTCCGCTCCCTTCCGTATCCGCACGTCTTCTTGTCGACCAGCCGCCGCCCGGGCCCGACCGGCGGTCGGGCGGCGGTCCCACCCTTGTCATTGGAGCCAGTCATGGACATCGGCCTCGTCCTGCAGACCGACCCGCCCGCCCGCCTGCTCATCGACCGGATGATCCGCGCCGAACGGGCCGGGTTCAGCCACGGCTGGACCTTCGACTCCTGCGTGCTGTGGCAGGAGCCGTTCGTCATCTACAGCCGCATCCTCGCCGAGACCGAACGCCTGACCGTCGGCCCGATGGTCACCAACCCCTCGACCCGCACCTGGGAGGTCACCGCCTCCCTGTTCGGCACGCTCAACGACATGTTCGGCAACCGTACGGTCTGCGGGATCGGCCGGGGTGACTCCGCCATGCGGGTCGCCGGACGGCACCCGGCCACGCTCGCCCGGCTCTCCGAAGCCATGCACGCCATCAAGGAGTTGGCGGAGGGGCGGACCGTCGAGGTGGACGGCACCGAGATGCACCTGCCGTGGGTCGGCGAGGGCGCCTCGCTGCCGATCTGGATGGGCGCCTACGGGCCCAAGGCACTCGCGCTGACCGGCCGTCAGGCCGACGGTTTCATCCTGCAGTTGGCCGACCCATACCTGACCGAGTTCATGATCAAGGCGGTGCGGGCGTCCGCCGTCGAGGCGGGCCGGGACCCGGATTCGGTCACCATCTGCGTCGCCGCCCCCGCCTACGTCACCGCCGACGACTCGCCCGCCGCCCTCGCCCACGCGCGGGAGCAGTGCCGCTGGTTCGGCGGGATGGTCGGCAATCACGTCGCCGACCTGGTCAACCACTACGGCGAGCACTCCGATCTGGTGCCGGAGGCTCTCACCGACTACATCAAGGGCCGCCAGGGCTACGACTACAGCCACCACGGCCGGGCCGGTAATCCGGACACGGCCTTCGTCCCGGACGAGATCGTGGACCGCTTCTGCCTGATCGGCCCGGCCGAGGTGCAGCGCGAGCGCCTGGCGGAACTCCGCTCGCTCGGCGTCGACCAGTTCGCCGTCTACGCCATGCACGACGCGATCGAGAGCACCATCGACGCCTACGGGACGGACGTCATCCCCCACTTGTGACCTGCCTGTGAATCCAGGTGCGGCAGACGGGAGTTGCCCATGGCCCACACCGCGACCGGCGACGGACGGCAGTGGCATCACCCCGACGGACGGGTCGAACTCGACCCGGCCGCAGGGGAGTTGCCCGACAACGGCTTCACCAGCGACGACCTGCGGCCGGTCCCGGTGGCGCGGCGCACCTGGTCCACGTACAACTTCCTCGCGCTCTGGGTCGGCATGGCCCACAACATCCCTTCGTGGACCCTGGCCTCGGGCCTGGTCGCGATCGGCATGGACTGGAAGCAGGCGGTGCTGACCATCGCACTCGCCAACCTGATTGTGCTGGTGCCGATGCTGCTCACCGGGCACGCCGGCACCAAGTACGGCATCCCGTTCCCGGTGTTCGCCCGGGCCTCGTTCGGGCTGCGCGGCGCCAACCTGCCCGCGCTCCTCCGGGCGGCCGTCGCCTGCGCCTGGTTCGGCATCCAGACCTGGATCGGCGGGGAGGGCATCTTCCTGCTCGCGGGCAAGCTGCTCGGTGAATCATGGCGGACCGCAGGGGAGTTGGGCGGGTACCCGTGGACGCAGTGGCTGTCCTTCCTGGTGTTCTGGGTGATCGAGATGCTCATCATCGCCCGGGGGATGGAGGCACTGCGGCGCTTCGAGAACTGGGCGGCGCCGTTCGTCATCGTCGGCGCGCTCGCACTGCTCGGGTGGATCACCGTCAAGGCGGGCGGGTTCGGACCGCTGCTCGACCAGCCGTCCGCGCTGGGGTGGGGCCGAGAGTTCTGGAGGGTCTTCTTCCCGGCGCTGATGGGCATGATCGGGTTCTGGTCCACCCTGGCGCTCAACATCCCGGACTTCACCCGCTTCGGCGGCAGCCAGCGGGCGCAGATCCGCGGGCAGGCGCTCGGCCTGCCGACCACGATGACCCTCTTCGCGCTCCTGTCCGTGCTGGTCACCTCGGGCTCCCAGGCCGTGTACGGCGAACCGGTGTGGGACCCGATCCAGCTCGCCGCGAAGATGGAGAACCCGGCGGGCATCCTGTTCGCGCTGCTGACAGTCCTGGTCGCGACGCTGTCGGTGAACATCGCCGCCAACGTCGTCTCGCCGGCCTACGACCTCACCAACCTGCTGCCGCGGTTCGTGAACTTCCGCACCGGGGCGCTGATCACGGGCGTGGTCGGGATCGCGATCTTCCCGTGGCGGCTGATCGCCGACCCGCACGTCTACATCTACACCTGGCTGGGTGTGGTCGGTGGGCTGCTGGGCACCGTCGCCGGCGTCCTGATCGCGGACTACTGGCTGCTGCGCGGCACCCGCCTCCGGCTCGCCGAGCTGTACCGGCCGGGCGGGGCGTACTGGTACGCGGCGGGGTGGAACTGGCGGGCCGTGGTGGCCCTGCTGGTGGGCGGCCTGCTGGCCGTCGGGGGCTCCTACTCCACGGTGGACGCCCACGGTGTCGCGCAGGGCCCGTTCCCGGCGAACGGCCTCGTCCCCCTCCTCAAGCCGCTCGCCGACTACGGCTGGGCCGTGGGCCTCGCGGCTGCGGCGAGCCTCTATGTGCTCCTCAACCTCGGTCGGCGGACCGGGGCCGGGGCCGGGGTTGAGGCCGGGGTTGAGGCCGGGTCCGAGCCCGGGTCCGGGCCCGAGCCCGGGGCTGAGGCCTGAGGGCGGCGGGCGGACGGGTGGCGGCGAACAGCTGACAGATTTCGAAATCTGTCAGCTGTCAGCTGTTCGCTGTTTGCTGATCGTTGTTCGTTGTCATCTGTCGCGCGCCGCCTGCCGCTCGTCACGAGCCTGCTGCCGCCCGCTCGACGGCGGCGAGGACCTTTGCGGCGCCGTCCTCGGCGGCGAGGGCGGCGGCGACGGCGCGGGCGCGGGCGCGGTGGTGCGGGGTGTCCAGGGTGCGGCGGAGGGCGGCGGCGAGCCGGTCGGGGGTGAGGGACCGGAGGGGTACGGGGCCGGGGGAGACCCCGAGGGCGGCGAGCCGGGCGGACCAGAAGGGGGCGTCCAGCTGGGCGGGGACGGGCACGGTGGGCGTCCCGGAGCGGAGGGCGGCAGCCGTGGTGCCGGCGCCGGCGTGGTGGACCACCGCGGCGGTGAGGGGGAACAGCCAGTCGTGCGGGGTGTCGCCGATGGTCAGCACGGTGTCCGTGTCCTCGGCGGCCAGGCCGCTCCAGCCCGTCTGCAGGAGGAGCCGCACCCGGGCGCTGCGAGCTGCCGCGAGGACGGTGGCGGTGAGTCGTTCGGGATCCGGGACGACCAGGCTGCCGAAGCCGACGAAGACCGGCGGCGGACCGGCGGCGAGGAAGTCGAGGAGCCTGGCCGGGGGTTGCCAGTCGGGCTGTGCAGCCGGCCACCAGTAGCCCGCCACGTCCAGCCGGGGGTGCCAGTCGGGCGGGCGGGGGACGACCGTCGGCGAGAAGCCGTGCAGGACGGGGTGGTTGCGTCGGGCCCGGGCGATGCCGAGCGGCGGCAGGCCGAGCCGACGGCGCAGCCCGCGTACGGCCGGGACGAACAGCTGGTCGGTCGCGGCCTGGACGGCGTGCCCGGCGAGCAGGTTGCCGGGTCGGGAGAGCGACCGGGCGCCCGTGACGGCGGGCGCGAACTCCCTGGTGGGGGCGATGGGTTGGAGGAACAGTCCGATGGTGGGGACGTCGGCGGCCTCGGCGGCGACCTGGCCGAGCGCGCTGGTGGTGCTGGTGGTCAGCAAGAGGTCGGTGCCGAGCGCGACGGCCTCGGCGATGCCGTCACCGAGTGCGGGCATGAACTTCCGGCCAAGTCGCAGGAGTTGGAGGACGGCCCCCGGTCCGCTGCCGGCCTTCAGCAGTCGCCGCCCCTGTTCGGAGGCGAGTTCGGCGCGCGGGTCGACCGGCAACGCCCGGAACTCCAGCCCGGCCGCTCGCACGGAATCGGCGAAGGCGGTGTGAGTGGCGACGGCCACCTGGTGGCCGGCCGCCCGCAGACGGACCCCGAGCCCGGTGAAGGGGGCCACGTCGCCGCGGGACCCGGCGGTGGCGATCAGGATGCGCATGGCCGCAGTATTCCGGCGCGGGCGGCCCTCAGGAAGGACACCACGCAGGGTGGGACGGGGAAGGGCGGTGGCCGGTCCCGGGTGCGGCGCCCCGCACCGACGGAACCGCGCGGCGGGAGGCGGCGTCCTTCGGGGCAGAGCGGACGGAACGGGGCCGTCGCGCCGGGACGGGAAGGAAGACGGATGAGCATCGTCGCGTGGATCGTGCTGGGCCTGGTGGCAGGTGCGCTGGCCAAGCTGCTGCTGCCAGGGAAGGACCCGGGCGGCCTGATCGTGACCACCCTGATCGGCATCGCCGGATCCTTCGTCGGCGGCTGGATCGCCTCGCACTTCATGCACCGGTCGATCAACGCGCACTTCTTCGACGGTGCGACCTGGGCGTCGGCGATCGGCGGAGCGCTGGTGCTGCTGATCGGCTACCGGCTGCTGTTCGGCAACTCGCGCCGCTAGGGCCCGTCTTCAAGCCCGGGTCGTCCGCCCGCAGGGCGGGCGGGGCGGCGTTCCGGCGCGGGGTCGTCCGGTGGCCGGTTCGGGTCGGTCGTCGCGGGTACCGGAAACCAAGCAGCCCCCTCCGGCGTCCTTCGGACCGGACCCGGTGTCTCGACGGGGCCGTCACGCCGATGACGCGAGGGGCGACTGATGAGCTGGATGGCGTGGATCGTGCTGGGCCTGGTGTCGGGGACCTTGGCCAGGATGGCGATGCCGGGGAAGGGCGAGCGCGGTCTGATCGGGACCACCCTGATCGGCATCGCCGGCTCCTACGTCGGCACCTGGATCGTCTTGCACTGGATGCACGGGTCGGTGAAGGTGAGCTTCCTCGACCTGACGACCTGGGTGTCGGCGATCGGCGGCGCGGTGGTGCTGCTGTTCCTCTACAGGGTGCTGCTGCGCATCGTGCGGCGCTGACCGCTCGGCTGGTCCTGCTGGTCGCCTGACGCGCCCGGCCCGTCCGCGGTGTCCGGTCCGTCTGGCGCGCCGGGTCCGTCTGGCGCGTCCGGCCCGTCCGCGGTGCCCGTGACCCAGGCCGGCAGCGCCTCGCGGGCGTCCAGCCAGGCGGCCGGGACGTCGGCGAGCCCGGTACGGGCGGCGACCACGCCGGCGGCGATCGCGCAGGTGGTGTCCTGGTCGCCCCAGCCCTCCAGGGTGTGCCAGAGGGCCTCGGGCAGCGAGTCCGGGTGCCCGGCGGCGGACCACAGGGCGAACGGGACGGTGTCCGGGGCGGAGATCAGGGCCCCGGAGCCGAGCACGCCGGCGGCGTGCCGGACGCTGGTGTGCTCGGGCAGCCGGGCGGCGATCCGCAGGCCGGAGCGGACGTCGCTGTCCGGCAGCCGTCCGGCGACCTCGGTCAGCAACGCGGCCCGGCCGGGCGGGGTCCCGCCCCGGCTCCGCACGGCGAGCGCGGCCGCGAGGGCGACCGCCACCGAGCCGACGACCGCCTCCGGGTGGAAGTGCGTGGTGAGCGCCTGCAGTTCGGCCTGCCGGGCCACCGCGTCCAGGTCGTCGGCGAACCAGGCGCCCAGCGGGGCGACCCGCATCGCGGCACCGTTCCCGTACGATCCCTGGCCCTCGAACTGGCCCGCGGTGATGGCCCGCCAGTCCCCGCCCGCCCCGATCCCGCGCAGCACCCGGTGCATCGACGGGCCGTACTTGCGGCCGTACTCGCGGGTGTACTCGGCGGCGAACTCCCCGGCCAGCGCGTCCTGTCGGACCTCGCCGTGGGCGGCCAGGTGGCGGACCAGCACGAGAGCCATCGCGGTGTCGTCGGTCCAGTGCCAGGGGGCGGGGCGGGTCAGCCGCGCGGCGAGGGCGACGGGCGCCTCGTCCACCGGGACCGAGAACCAGCGGTCGCCGAAGGCATCGCCGAGGGCGAGCCCCTGCAGGCTGTCCAGGACCGGGCCGGCCGCACGCATGTCATCCTCCGAGTGAGATCGATGGTGCGGGCAGTCTGCCGGACGGCCGAGGCGCCGGCGACCGGATATCCCTCCGGGCGTCGGCGCCTCGATCGTTCGGGGTGGTGCGTCACTTGGCCCTGAGGCCGCCGAGGACGAGCTTCCAGACGGCCTCGAAGCGGTCGTCGGCCTCCGGCGCCGACCAGGTGGCCGCGTAGGCCGGGTCGTGGAACGGGGCGGTGGCGTCGAAGACGGCGCGGGCGGTGTTCAGGATGTGGGCCAGCTTGAACTCCTTGCCGTCGATGCCGTCCTGGACGATCTGCGCGATCTGCTTGACCAGGGTGTCGATGTGCGCGTCGACGGTGCCGCTGTTCTCCTCGACCAGCACCATGTACGTGGCGAACAGCTCCGGGTCGTCGAGCGCCTTCTTCCGCTTGGCCGCGAACAGCGTCGTCAGCCAGCGGTGCAGGCGCTCGGCGGCGGAGCCGCCCTCGGTGGAGATGGCCGCGAGTCGGTGGTGCGCCTGGTCGAGCCAGCGCTGGGTGACCGCCTCGCGCAGCGCGGCCTTGCTCGGGAAGTGGCGGTAGACGCTGCTGTGGCTGACGCCGAGGATCCGGGCGACGTCCACGACGGTGGCCTTGGCCGGGCCGAACCGCCGGAGGACGTCCTCCGCCGCGATGAGGATCTGCTCGGCGGTGAGTGTGGTGTCCGTGGTCACGGGGGAGGTCCGTCCTTAGGGTCGTCCGGTTGGTGCGGCGGTGCTGTGGTCCGGCGGTGCGGTCGTTCGCGGCTGCGGCTGCGGCTGCGGCTGTTGCTGTTCCGGCCCGGGCCGGTCAGCGCTCGCTGTCCAGGTGGGCCATCTGGGCGGCAGCGTACCGGTCACCTGCGGCGGAGCCGGCGGGGACGGCCGCCTCGACGGCGGCGAGGTCGGCCTCGGTCAGGGTGAGGTCGAGGGAGCCGAGGGCCTCGGTCAGGCGCTCCCGGCGGCGGGCACCGACCAGCGGGACGACGTCCTGCCCGCGCGATGCCACCCAGGCGATGGCGACCTGGGCCACGCTCGCGTCCTTCGCGGCGGCGATCGTGCGCAGCGCCTCGACCAGCGCCAGGTTGTGGGCCAGGTTCTCGCCCTGGAAGCGCGGGCTGTGGCTGCGGAAGTCGGTGCCCGCGAGGTCGCGGCCCTGGTTCCAGTGGCCGCTGAGCAGACCGCGGGAGAGCACGCCGTACGCGGTGATGCCGATGCCCAGCTCGCGGGCGGCGGGGAGAACGGCGGCCTCGATCGAGCGGCTGAGCAGGGAGTACTCGATCTGCAGGTCGCTGATCGGGTGGACGGCGGCGGCGCGGCGCAGGGTGTCGGCGCCGACCTCGGAGAGGCCGATGTGCCGGACGTAGCCGCCCTTCACCAGGTCGGCGATGGCGCCGACGGTCTCCTCGATCGGGACCTTCGGGTCGAGGCGGGCCGGGCGGTAGACGTCGACGTGGTCGGTGCGCAGGCGGCGCAGGGTGTAGGTCAGCGCGGTCTTGGTGGCGGCGGGGCTGGCGTCGTAGCCGAGCCACTGGCCGTCGGGGCCGCGCTGGGCACCGAACTTCACGCTGATCTGCACGCTCTCGCGGTCGCGGCCGCGCAGGGCCTCGTGGATCAGCAGCTCGTTGTGGCCCATGCCGTAGAAGTCGCCGGTGTCGAGGAGGGTGATCCCGGCGTCGAGGGCGGCGTGGATGGTGGCGATGCTCTCGGCCTCGTCGGCCGGGCCGTACAGGTCGGACATGCCCATGCAGCCGAGGCCGAGGGTCGAGGTGACGGGCCCGGTGGTGCCGAGGCGGCGCTGTACGGGGCGGGTGGTGGAGGACATGGGTACTCCCGGAGGGGTGGTGGGGGCAGGGTGGCCCGGGTGCCACTATGGCACGATGGCGAACAGATTTCAAAATCTGTTCGCTGTCGTCTGTTATCTGAAAGTTGAAATCTGTCGATTGTCATCTGTTAGGGCTTGTCGCACACCCCGGATCGGTCGCCGTACGGCCTGGCCGGAGCCGGGCCAAGCCCCAGTCCTGTGCCCGGTCCATCATCGAGCGGCCGGGGCTGCCCCGCCCGTCGGTCCGGGGAGCGGAGGAGGTGAGCGCGGGCGGGCGGCAGATTGCGCCACACCGTGCGCTCGCCCAGCCCGTACGCCGCCTCGAACTGCCGCAGCAGCCGCACCACCGCCCGGTGGCGGGCGCCCCGGCGGGGGCCCGAGGCGAGGGTGCGCGCCGTCGTGGTGCCGAGGTACCCGAAGTACGTCAGCTCACCGCCGGGCGTCAGCAGGCGCAGGTAGAGGTCGAGGATCTCGCGGACCTGCGCGGGGCGGAAGTTGGTGAACGGCAGCCCGGACACGATCGCGTCGTACCGCTCCTCCGGATCCGCCGGGCCCGCCCCCACCTCCGTTCCCCTCCCCGTCGATGCCGATGCCGATGTCGACGCCGAGGGGCGGCGGTGCGCCAGCTCCTCGACCCGGCAGGCCGAGAGCCGCAGCCCGATCCCCGGGTGGCGGGCGGCCAGCACCGGGTCGTCCCGAAGCCGGCCGGCGAACCGCGGGTTCGCCTCGACGACGTGCAACCGGTCGCCCGGGCGCAGCGCTCGGACCAGACGGCGGGTCACCACGCCCGTGCCGGCGCCGACTTCGAGCACCGAGATCGGGTGGTTCGGGCGGCTGGTGACCGGTACCACCAGCGCGTTCACCAGTTCCGGGCCGCTCGGGGCCAGCGCGCCGGTGTCGTGGAACGTGCGCAGGGCCTCGGAGAGGAACAGCAGGCCGTCCCCGCCGGAGGGCCAACCGTGGTTTGAGGGCGACGAGTCGGGGTGAAGCCGGAGCTGGTCGTTCGTCATGTCTTCGACGGTAGGAAGGGCGGGAGTACGGCGGATCGGCCGGTCGGCGACGCGCACCCCCGACGAAAGTCGAGGGTGCGGTTGGCCGGAAGACAGAGGCAACCAGGAGCCGGGCGCGCCTAGCATCGAGCCCGGGTTCACGCCCGAGCCGGTGGTCACGTCAGAGGCCGTGGCGCACACCCGCGACCGTGCTCAGGTCCGAGCGGCGGACGGCCGGCAGGACGTCGGAACGAGGAAGGGGGAAGCCCGATGCGCAGGAGTCCGCTCGGCTGGTACGGCCCGGATCAACGGCCCTGGATCGAGACGTCGCTGCTGCTCGGCCTGCTCGCCCTGACCGTCGAGGAGGCCCTGGTCCAGTGGCTGAGCGCGGACGGCCCGCTGCGCGTACCGCGTACGGTCGTGGCCGCGCTGGCCTCGCTCTCCCTCCTCTTCGCCCGCCGCCACCCGGTCGCCTCCGCCGTCCTGCCGGTGCTCACCGCAGGGCTGTTCGACCGGGCCTTCCCCGGCATGTTCAGCGTCTTCCACCTCGCCTACCTCGGCCGGACGGGGCCGGCGTCGGTCGGGGGCGTGGTCATCGCCGTGGTCAGCGCGTTCGACGCGGACTCACCGGCCGGCTGGGCCGGTGCGTTCGGCTCCCAACTCCTCTTCCAGGGCGCCACCTTGGCGGTCGGGCTGTGGCTGCACGGCAGGCGGGTGCTGATCCGTACCCTGCACGAGCAGGTCGACGCGTTGCGCCGCGAGCGCGAGCTGCGCGCCGGACAGGCCCGGGCCGCCGAACGCGCCCGGATCGCCCGGGAGATGCACGACGTGCTGGCCCACCGTCTCAGCCTGCTGGTGCTGCACGCCGGAGTCCTGCGCGACCAGTCCAGGGCCGGGACCGTCGCGGCCGACCCGGACCGGCTCGCCGACCGGCTCGAACTGCTGCGCACCACCGCTGCCCGCTCGCTCGACGACCTGCGCGACGTCCTGGGAGCGCTGCGCGCCGACCCTCCGGCCTGGCCCGCCGCCGGGGACGGGCCCGCGCCGCCGAGCACGGCCGCGTCCGTCCCGGGGCCGGCCCTGCGTGACCTCACCGAGCTCGTCGGCGAGGTGACCCAGGCCGGGCAGCAGGTCGAACTGGCCCTGGCCGGAGACCCGGAGTCCGTCCCGACCACCCACCGGCTGGCCGTGCACCGGCTGGTCCAGGAGGCCCTCACCAACGCCCGCAAGCACGCGCCCGCCGCGACGGTCACCGTCCGGGTCGGCTACGGGGAGCCGGCCACGGTCGTCGAGGTCCGCAACGGCCCCGGCGGGGTGCCACCGGACGGTCCGGGGAGCGGCGGCGGGTACGGCCTGGTGGGGCTGGGCGAGCGGGTCGCCGCGCTCGGCGGTCAGCTCGACGCGGGCCCGGACGGGGAGGGCGGCTTCCGGCTCTCCGCCCGCCTGCCCAGCCGGTCACCCACGTCGGGCGGCCTGCCGCAGACGGTGCCCGAACCGGTGCCCGAAGCGGCTCCCGAACCGGCTCCCGCCCGTATCGACGGTTCGCTCCCGGACCCGAACCCGCCGGACCAACCGCACCCGTGGGACCGACCGAACCGGCCGTGGTTGCCGAAGCGGTTCGAGCAGCGAGCGCAGTCCGAACAGCTCCGGCAACCGACGCAGCAGCCGAAGGGGACCGCATGATCCGAACGATGGTGGTCGACGACGACGCCCTGGTCCGCCTCGGCCTGGTCGATCTGCTCGCCCAGGACCCGGCGCTCACCGTGGTCGCCGAGGCCGCCGACGGGCTCCAGGCCGTCGAACTCGCCGGGAGCCGGCGGATCGACGTGGCGTTGATGGACATCCGGATGCCCCGGCTCGACGGCATCGCCGCCACCCGTCGCCTGCGCGAACTGCCCGACGCCCCCCGGGTCATCGCGCTCACCACCTTCGACCTGGACGAGTACGTGTACCAAGCGCTCGCCGCCGGGGCCGACGGCTTCCTGCTCAAGGACACTCCGCCCGCCGAGATCGCCCGGGCCGTGCACGTCGTGGCCGGCGGCCAGGGGATGCTGCACCCGACGGCCGCGCGACGCCTGATCGACCGCTACCACCGCGTCGGCGCTCCCCGGTCGGTCGCCGCCCGCAGCCGGGTGGCCGGCCTCACCCCGCGCGAGACCGACGTGTTGCGCGAACTCGCCGACGGGCTCTCCAACGCCGAGATCGCGGGCGTCCTGGGGATGCGCGAGAGCACCGTCAAGGCGCACGTCAGTCGGATCCTGACCGGGCTCGGCGTCGGCAACCGGGTCCAGGCCGCGCTGCTGGCACGCGATGCCGGGCTGGTCGGGGACGGCGCCTGAGGGCGGCGGCCGCGCGGTCCGGAGCGGTTGGGCACGGCGGCGGTGCGGTGCCCGGTGGCGTTCGTGGCATTCACGACCATGCACGGTGTTCATGGCTTTCATGACGTTCACGGCTTTCATGGTGCTCATGAGTGTTCGCGTCGTTCATGGCATTCATGGCATTCATGGCGCTCATGGGCGTTCGCGGTGTTCGTGGCACTCGGTGGCGGCGCACGGCGGGGCTCGTCGGGGCACCGCATCGGCCGGTGTTCACGCGGGTGTTCCCCGGACGTTCCCGTGGAGTCGGGCCGGGAGGCCGGGCGGGCTTCCCTGAGCCGTCGCGTGCTCCCGGTTCGTACCGCATGCTGAGCGGCTGTCACCCATCCGGCGTGGAAATGCCGTGCCTTGGCGGTTTGCGCTGCCGAACTCGGGCGGCGGGTCCATGGTGGAGATGGGCGCGATCCGGCGACCGCGCCCGCGCGCCGATCCAGGCCCGCGCGCCGTGCGCCCGCCGCCGTTCCCCGACGGGTGTCCGAGGCTGGGCCCGGAACCGGCACGCTGGGAGCAGGGCCACCTCGCAGGAAACCGAACGGTTCTTCTAGGCTCACATCTCGGCTTCCCTGCGACGGCCCGGCCACCGTGCCGCCGTGAGGAGGCCGCCGTCCACGGGGCTCCGGGCGGACCGGGGCCACCGGATCGAGCGAGGAGGACGCAATGCCAAGCACGCCGCCCAGCCGTTCCACCGCACTTGGGCCAGACGGGCCGTTCCGGCGGGCCGCCGACCATACGGGCAGAACGGTGCGTTCCGGCCGGGCCGGGTACCCGGGCGGGGGCGGTCGGCCGGCCCGACCGCTGAATACCGGCGGCGGCCGCGGAGGCGAGCGTTGAGTCCCCAGATCGTCGGGCCGCCCGCCGCACCGGAGGCCGCCGCGGAACCCGACAGCAACCAGCTCCCCGTTCCGGCCGCTGCCGACGGTGAAGCCCTCGCCGCTGCCGCCACAGCCACAGTTGTGGCGGCAGCCAGTGCCACCGCCGTGACCGTCACAGCCGTCGCACCCCCGGCATCGGCCGCTGCGAACCCGGCCACTGCTGCCACTGCGAACCCGGCCGCTGCAGCCTCCGCCGCCCCCGCCGCCCCCGCGACCCCCGCCGCCAACGTCCCGGTCACGGCGGCGCTGCCCGGTCTGCCGCAGGCGCTCAGCACCCGCGCCCGTACGCTCGCCGGCGCCGTCCGACGTCGTTGCGCGGACCTGGCCCGGATCGAGTCACCCAGCGGGGACGCACCCCGACTCGACGCCCTCGCCGAGGAGTTGGCCGCCGGCTTCCGCGCCACCGGTGCGACCGCCCGCCGCGAACCCGGTCCGGCCGGTGACCACCTCGTCCTGGAGTGGGAGGGTCGGGACGAGTCCCTGCCGCACCTGCTGATCGTCGGCCACCACGACACCGTCTGGCCGGTCGGCACGCTGGCGGACTGGCCCGTCGCCGAGCAGGACGGTCGGCTCACCGGCCCCGGCGTGGTCGACATGAAGGGCGGACTCGCCATCCTGGAGGGCGCGTTGGCGCTGCTCGCGGACCTGGGCGAGCGGCCGCACCGGACCGTGCGCCTGGTGGTGGTCTCCGACGAGGAGGTCGGCAGCCCGGACGGGCGCCGCCTGGTCGAACGCCAACTGCGGGGAGC
Organism: Kitasatospora sp. NPDC096140; assembly: GCF_040303045.1. Classification (NCBI taxonomy): domain Bacteria; kingdom Bacillati; phylum Actinomycetota; class Actinomycetes; order Kitasatosporales; family Streptomycetaceae; genus Kitasatospora; species Kitasatospora sp. NPDC096140. Next base: position 76,950 of record NZ_JBEOUW010000001.1, on the reverse strand, counting down.
CGCAGCGGTGCTGGGCCTGGAACCGCCGCACCCGGACGGTCGGTTGAAGACCGCGCGGCGCGGCAGCACCAGGGTCCGGCTCACCGTGACCGGTCGCGAGGCGCACGCGGGCAACGACGCCCACGACGGGGTGTCGGCGGTCGACGAGCTGGTGGACCAGCTCGTGCTCGTCCGCGGCCTCGCGGTCCAGCCTGGTACGGAGCTCAACGCCGGTCGGATCAGCGGTGGTTCGCGTGCAAACGTGGTCGCGGGCCGGGCCGAGGCCGAACTGGGCCTGCGGTTCTCCACCGCCGAGGCGCAGCGCCGCACGCTCGACCACCTCGCCCGGCTCACCGCGCTGCGCCCGGGTGCCCGGGTCCGGACGGAGGTGCTGTCCAGCCGTCCGGCGTGGCCCGAGCGGACCGGCAACCCGCTGCTGCGGCACGTGCGTTCGCTCGCCGCGGTGCTCGGGCAGCAGCTGGACGGCGCTCCGGCGGGCGGGGCCGGCGACACCAACCTGCCGGGATCTCGCGGGCTGCCGACCCTGGACGGCTTCGGCGCGGTGGGTGCCGGGGCCCACGCCCGGCACGAGCACATCCGGCTGGACCAGATCGCCCCCCGGATCGCCCTGCTGGCGGCGCTGCTCGCCGTACCGCTGCCGCGACTGCGTGATCGCGCGGAGGGGTGAGCGGACGGGGAAGTGGAGGGCGGAGCGTGGCCGGAGTGGCGGAGCGCGGCCGGCGGCGAGCGGGTTGCAGGTGACGAGCACCAGGTCGCGGGAACCGCGTGACGGGTAGCAGGTAACAGATAACAGCTGACAGATTTCGAAATCTGTCAGCTGTTATCTGTTTCGTGCCTTGCCATCCCTCCGCCCCGCCGCGCAGAATGGTACCGACCGAACGGTCAGTCGGTTGGTGCCCGAGTTCCGGGCGGGCCGACGGCGCAGGACACGAGAGGGGACCGTGGTGACAGCAGAGGTGGCCGAGGCGGTCCCCGTGCAGGCGCCGGAGGACCGGTTCGAGGCGGTCGTCGCCGCCGAGCAACGGATCGAGCCCAGGGACTGGATGCCCGACGCATACCGGGCCACCCTGATCCGCCAGATCGCCCAGCACGCCCACTCCGAGATCATCGGCATGCAGCCCGAGGGCAACTGGCTCACCCGGGCCCCGTCGCTGCGCCGCAAGGCCATCCTGCTCGCCAAGGCCCAGGACGAGGCCGGCCACGGCCTCTACCTCTACGCCGCCGCCGAGACCCTCGGCGTCGACCGCGCCGAGCTCACCGAGAAGCTGATCTCCGGCCGCCAGAAGTACTCCTCGATCTTCAACTACCCGACCCTCACCTTCGCCGACGTCGGTGTGATCGGCTGGCTGGTGGACGGCGCGGCGATCTGCAACCAGGTGCCGCTCTGCCGCTGCAGCTACGGTCCGTACGCCCGTGCGATGGTGCGGATCTGCAAGGAGGAGTCCTTCCACCAGCGCCAGGGCTACGAACTCCTGATGACGCTGATGCGCGGCACCGAGGCCCAGCGCCGGATGGTCCAGGACGCGGTGGACCGCTGGTGGTGGCCGTCGCTGATGATGTTCGGCCCCTCGGACGCGGACTCGCCGAACACCGCGCGCTCGATGGCCTGGCGGATCAAGCGCCACACCAACGACGACCTGCGCCAACGCTTCGTCGACATGACCGTCCCGCAGGCCGAGCACCTGGGCGTCACGCTCCCCGACCCCGAGCTGCGCCGGAACGAGGAGCGCGGCGGCTGGGACTTCGGCGAGCCGGACTGGTCCGAGCTGAACCGGGTCATCCGCGGCCAGGGCCCCTGCAACGCCCAGCGGATCGACCGCCGCCGCGCCGCCCACGAGGAGGGCGCCTGGGTCCGCGAGGCCGCCGTCGCCTACGCCGCCAAGCGCGCCGCGGAACAGCCCACCGCGGAACAGCTCACCGCGGAACAGCCCGCCGAACAGCACGTCGCCGCGCCTGACGGCGCCGGACAGCACGCCACCGAACAGGAGAACGGAAAGTGACCGAGCCCAAGGCCGAGTCCGAGGCCGCGCCCACGACCGGGTCCAAGGCCGGCTGGCCGCTGTACGAGGTGTTCGTGCGTCCCCGGCGCGGCCTGAACCACGTCCACGTGGGCTCGCTGCACGCCGCCGACGACCGGATGGCCCTGCTCGCCGCCCGCGACCTCTACACCCGCCGCAACGAGGGCGTCAGCCTCTGGGTGGTCCGCTCGGACGCGATCACCGCCTCCACCCCGGACGAGCGCGACCCCTTCTTCGAGCCCAGCGGCGACAAGGTCTACCGCCACCCGACGTTCTACGACATCCCCGAGGATGTCCCGCACATCTGACGGGGGAACCGCCATGCAGGACCACACCGCCGCACCGGGGCACACCGCGACCGGCACCGGCCACGACAGCCGCGGCAGCCACGACGGTCACGACGACCACGTCTACCTCAGCCTTGCCGAGGCGACCCCCGGCCCCGAGGGCGAGGGCCGCTGGGCGTACGGGACGGGCTTCGCCGACCCGCTGCTCGGAGTGGACACCACCCTGCCCGCCGGGACGGACGGCGCGGACCTGGCCGCCTACTGCCAGATGCTCGGCGACGACGCCCTGATCCTCTCCCAGCGGCTGATCGAGTGGTGCACCCGGGCGCCCGAGCTGGAGGAGGAGGTCGCGCTCGCCAACCTGGGCCTCGACCTGCTCGGCCAGTCCCGCCTGCTGCTGACCCGGGCCGGCCAGGCGGACGGGACCGGCCGCAGCGAGGACGACCTGGCGTACTGGCGCGAGGAGCACGAGTTCCGCAACGTCCGGCTGGTGGAGGCGCCGAACGGCGACTTCGCGCACTCGATCGCCCGGCTGCTGCTCTTCGCCACCGCCCGCGGCGCCCTGTACGAGGCGCTGAGCGCGCACCCCGACCCGGTGCTCGCGGCGGTGGCCGCCCGGGGCGTCAAGGAGCTGGCGTACCACCGTGAGTACGCCACCGCCTGGACGCTGCGCCTGGGCGACGGAACGAAGTACTCCGCCGAGCGGATGCAGGCCGGGCTGGACGCCGTCTGGCCGCTGCTGGAGGAGCTGTTCACGGCCCACCCGGTGGAGCTGCGGGTGGGCGTCGACCCGGCGACCCTGCGCGAACCGGTGCTGCGCTCGCTCGCCGCCGTACTCGCCGAGGCCGGGCTGACCGTGCCGGACGTGGCGCCGCTGGCCACCGTCCTCGGCCTGGCCGGCCGCGACGGCGTGCACACCGAGGCCCTCGGCCCGCTGCTCGCCGAACTGCAGGTGGTGGCCCGCGCACACCCGGGGGCGACGTGGTGACGGGAGCCATCGGCGTGACCGGCACGACCGGCGTGACCGGCACGACCGGCGTGACCGGCACGACCGGCACGACTGCCAGGACCGGTGCGACGGGTACCGGGGTCGCGGGCACCACCCGCGACCTGGCCCGGGCGGTCGCCGCGGCCGTCCCGGACCCGGAGCTGCCCATGCTCACCCTGGCCGACCTCGGCGTCCTCGCCGACGTCGAGGTGGACGACGCCACCGGCGCGGTCACGGCCTGGCTGACCCCGACCTACTCGGGCTGTCCCGCCGTCGCCGAGATGGCCGGTGACGTGGACCGTCGGCTGCGCGCGGCCGGCTACCCGGACGTCCGGGTGCGGCTGCGGCTGGACCCGCCGTGGTCCACCGACCTGATCACCGCCGAGGGCCGCCGCAAGCTCGCCGAGGCGGGCATCGCCCCGCCGCGTCCGACGTCCGCCGTCGCCGCGGCCGGACCGGTCGCGCTCGTCCTCGGCCCGATCCGTACGGGCGCCGGAGCGGTCACCGCCGCGCCTCCCGTGCCGTGCCCGCAGTGCGGCGGAACGGAGACGGAGGAGCTGTCCCGCTTCGGCTCCACCGCCTGCAAGGCGCTCTGGCGCTGCCGCGCTTGCCGGGAGCCCTTCGAACGCGTCAAGGAGATCTGAATGCCCGCCGCCGTCCCGTCCGCCGCCGCCGACACCCGGGCGACCGGCATCCGCCCGGCCCGCCGCCCCACCTTCCACCGGCTGCGGATCGACCGGGTGGAGCGGCTCTGCGAGGACGCCGTGGCGGTGACTTTCGAGGTGCCGGACGAGCTGGCGGAGGAGTTCGCCTTCCGCCCCGGGCAGACCCTCACGCTGCGCAAGCTGGTGGACGGCGCGGACGAGCGCCGCTCGTACTCGATCTGCGCCCCCGTCGGCGGCCCGCTGCGGATCGCCGTCCGGGAGGTGCCGGGCGGGCTGTTCTCGCGCTGGCTGGTGCGCGAGGCGCGGCCCGGCGAGGAGGTGGAGGTGCTGACGCCGTCGGGCCTCTTCACCCCCGAACTCGGCGTCCCCGCCGACCACGTGCTGCTCGCGGCGGGCTCCGGCATCACCCCGATGCTGTCGATCGCCGGCTCCGTGCTGGCCGCCGACCGCCGCTCCACCGTCACCCTGCTCTACGGCAACCGGCGCAGCGACACCGTGATGTTCGCGGACGAGCTGGCCGACCTGAAGGACCGCTACCTCGGCCGCTTCCAGCTGGTCCACGTGCTCTCCCGGGAGACCAGGGACGCCGAGCTGCTCAGCGGCCGCCTGGACCCGGAGCGGGTGCGGGCGCTGCTGGCGGCGCTGGTGGACGTCGACGGCGTCGGGCACTGGTGGCTGTGCGGCCCGTTCGGCATGGTCACCGGGGCGAAGGAGCTGCTCGCCGAGCTGGACGTCCCGGGCGAGCGGGTGCACCAGGAGCTGTTCCACGCGGAGGACGAGCCGCTTCCGGAGCGCGACGAGGACTGGGACAGGGCGGACGCCGCGTCCGACGCCGATCCCGGCGGCGTGCACAGCGAGGTCACCGTCGTCCTCGACGGCCGTGGCAGCACCCTCTCCCTCCCGCGCGACCGCACGATCCTGGACGGCGCCCAGCGCTCCCGCCCCGATCTGCCGTTCGCCTGCAAGGGCGGGGTCTGCGGCACCTGCCGCGCCCTGGTGACCGAGGGCGAGGTGGAGATGCGCCGCAACTTCGCCCTGGAGGAGAAGGAACTGGCCGCCGGTTACGTCCTCACCTGCCAGGCCCGCCCGCTCACCGACCGGGTGACGGTCGACTACGACCGCTGAGCCGGGGCCGCCGGGCCACGCCCATCCGGTGCGTGGTCCGGCGGCGGCCTGCGGTTGAGCGCGGCCGCGTGTGGTCGTGAACGGTCGTGTGCGGCCGCCTGCGGTCGTGAACGGTTGAGTGCGGTCGGGGCGGCCAGGGGCGGTCGAGGCGGCCGTGGGCGATCAGGGCGCCGTCAGACTGCCGCCGGGGCGGGCTGCCGGGCCGGGTCGCCGAGCAGCTTGACCAGGTCATTGACGGCCGCGCGCCCGGCCCGGTTGGCACCGACGGTGCTGGCGGACGGGCCGTATCCGACCAGGTGGACGCGTGGATCGGCGGTGGCGCGGGTGCCGGTGAGCGCGATGCCGCCGCCCGGGGAGCGCAGTCCGAGCGGGGCGAGGTGCCCGACCTCGGGCCGGAAGCCGGTGGCCCAGACGATCGCGTCCACCGCCAGCTCCTCGTCGCCCCAGGCGACCCCGTGCTCGGTGAGGCGGTCGAACATCGGCCTCCGGTGCAGCGCGCCCAGTTCCTCGGCGCGGCGGTAGGCGACGGACGGGCCGAGCCCGGTCACGCTCACCACGCTGCGCACCGGCAGGCCCTGCCGGACCCGCTCCTCCACCATGGCGACCACCGCGCGCCCGTACTCGGGAGTGAACGGCCCGTCGTGGTAGACGGGTTCGGAGCGGGTGACCCAGACCGTCTCGCCGACCGCCGCCACCTCGGAGAGCACCTGGATCGCCGAGGCGCCGCCGCCCACCACCAGGACGCGCTTGCCTGCGAACGCCTCGGGCCCGCGGTAGTCGGCGTAGTGGAGTTGCGGGCCGGCGTAGTGGCCCGGGTAGTGCGGGAAGAAGGGGCGGGTCCAGGTGCCGGAGGCGTTGATCAGCGCGCGGGTGGACCAGGTGCCGCGGTCGGTCTCCACCCGCAGCCGGGAGTCGGGACGCTCGGACTCGGCGCGTACGGCGCGCACCGCGACCGGGCGTACGACCGGGAGCGCGTGCCGCGCCTCGTACGCCGCGAAGTACCCCGGCACCACAGCGCGCGCGGGGCTCTCGGGGTCGACCGGCGGGAGTTCTGCGTCCGGGAGGTCGTGGAAGCCGTGCACGGTGGCCATCCGCAGGGACGGCGAGCGGTGCGCCCAGGCGCCGCCGGGCTCGGCGTTGGCATCGAGCACGACGAAGCCGCCCTCGGTGCCGGGCCGGTACGGGGCGAAGCCGCGGCGGCGCAGGTGGTAGGCGGCGGACAGTCCCGCCTGCCCCGCGCCCACCACCAGGACGTCCACGCGCTGCGGCGTGCCGTCCGTCGCGCTTGCGAACGTCGCGCTTCCGTCCGTAGCGAGGCCGGCCGTCGCGCTTGCGGTCGTAGCGCCATCGGCCTCTGCAGCCGAGGCAGCTGCGCCCGAGATCGTTGCACCGTAAACAGTCACGCCCGTGAAACATCGGGGGCCCGGCGCCTGTTCCCGCCGTTGCCGTGGTTCGCACTGGTCCCGCTGCTTCCGCTGCCGCCGCTGCTTCCGCCGGCCCCGCTGCCTCCGCCGGCCCCGCTGTTCCCATGGGCGGAGCCCTGGGTGTCAGCTGGTCGGGGAGATCACGGCGGCGGTGCCGTAGGCGCAGACCTCGGTGCCGACGTCCGCGGCCGCCGTCACGTCGAAGCGCATCATCAGGACGGCGTTGCCGCCGCGCGCCCTGGTCTGCTCCACCAGCCGCTGCATCGCCTCGTTTCGGCTCTCGACCAGGGTCTTCGTCAGACCGCGCAGCTCCCCGCCGACCAGTGACTTCAGTCCGGCACCGATCTGGCTGCCGACGTGGCGGCTGCGCACGGTCAGTCCGAAGACCTCGCCGATCACGTGATCGACGCGGAATCCGGGGACGTCATTGGTGGTCACGACCAGGACATCGGCGTTCGGGCCCTGCCCGCCGCCGTACTCGTTGATGTCAGCCATGGGACTCATCCTGCCCATGTCGGGTGTCCGGGTGACAGAGGCCGGGCCGGTAGGTGGCCGAGAAGGCTTCCGGAAGCTGGTCCGCACCGGTGATCGGGCGGCCGAAAGGCCGTACCGTAGCCCCATGGGCGAGCGAAGCGATCATCCACAGGGGCCGGGCGCGGCGGAGGACTCCGGCGCGCAGGAGATCGAGGCGACGGTGGTGCTGGGCCTGCGGATCACCGACTGGCCGGCGTTGCGCGCGGCCGCGATCAGGGCCGTCGAGGAGCTGGACTTCGAGGGTATCGACCCGGCGGGCCAGCGCCGTGAGCTGCTGCGCGAGGTCGCCGAGGACGCCAACGCGGCGCTCGGCGCGCTGTTGCACCCGGACCGGCTGGTGGCCGCCATCCCCGGGGTCGAGGCGATGGGCGGCACGCTGGAGATCAGCGTGACCGAGGACTTCACGCCGGACTTCGCCGAGCTGTTCCCGCTGGACGGCGACGACGAGGACGGCGGCGCGGGCGCGGACTGGACGCTCACCCCGCGCACCGCCTGCCTGCTCCACGCCCAGCTGCTCGGCCTGGCCGACGCCGCCTACGACGACCTCGACGAGCACGGGGACGAGGCGGTCGCCGACGGCGAGGACATCGACTGGACGGTCTTCGCCCGGCTGCCCCAGCGCACCTGGCGGATGCACCGGGGCTGGCGCCGCGCGATGGCCCGGGCCTTCGACGACCTGGCCGACGACCTCGCGCTCGGCGAGTGGCCGCTGCCGCGCTGCCTCGCCGAGGAGATCGCGCTGCGGATGGCGCTGGTGGACGCCAGGGCGCTGCTCGGCGCCCAGCCCGAGTCGGTGGCCGACATGATGGGCGACCTGCCGGCCGACCTCTACGACTACGACTGGGACGGCTGCAACGACGAACTGTTCGGCGTCTACGGGCCCGACGACGGCGACCCGGAGCTCGGCGCGGAACAGCGGACCGAGGTGCTGCTGGCGGCCACGCACCCGGAGGGCTGGTTCCTGATGTACGAGGACGCGGAGGAGCGGGACCCGCAGCGCGGCTACCGGCGCTGACCGGGCGTCCGGGCCGGGGCCGGGGCTGAGGCCGGGGCAGGGGCCAGGCCGGGGCTGTCAGTCGGGGGTCGTCGGTCGAGGGCTGCCGGTCGGGGTTCTCGGCCGGGCGGCGCGGGCCGGTGGGTGGGCGGCTAGGCTGCGGGCATGTCCGATGTGTCTGGTATGCGCGATGTGCCCCCGGAGGGTTCCGGCCGGGCGGACGAGTCCCCGGCCGGTGGGGACGAGTCGGCGCTGGGCCGGATCGCGCTCGGCCTGGACGGTGTGCGGGCGGCGCAGCGCGGTCGGACGGCCGAGGCGCGGGCCGGCTTCGAGGCGCTCTGGGACGAGCTGGGGGAGCAGGACGTCTTCCACCGCTGCGTGCTGGCGCACTATCTGGCCGATCTGCAGGACGATCCGAGGGCCGAGCTGGAGTGGGACCGGCGGGCGCTGGCCGCCGCCGACTCGTTGACCGCCGAGCGCGCCCAGACCTACGAACCGGCCCTCCAGGTCCGCGCCTTCTATCCCTCACTGCACCTCAACCTGGCCTCGGACCACCTCAAGCTCGGCGAGCCCGACCTCGCCCGTGAGCAGTTGGAGCGGGCGGTGCGCAGCCTGGACGCGCTGCCCGAGGACGTCTACAGCGCGGGTATCAGGGCCGCCGTGGACGAGCTGCGGCAGCGGCTGCGCTGACCAGGGGTCCGGCAGGGCTGTGCGGGTCGGGCGAGGCCGGGCGGGGGGTCGGGCCGGAGTCGACGGGGTGGGCCGGGCCGGGCCGAGCAGGGCTGGCATGCTGGACGGGTGACTTCTCCGTTCGATGCCCCGGCCGCCGCGTCCTCGCCCGCCTCGTCCACCCCGGCCTCGCCCGTCGACCCGGGCTCGGGTGACTCCCCGGCCCCGGAGGAGCGTGACGCGCGCCCGCAGTACGTGCTGCCGCTGGTCGTCCGGGTGGAGCGGGCCACGCCGCCGGGGCGGACGGACGCGCTGGAGACCTCGGCCCGTGCGGTGCTCACCCTGCTGGCCGACCCGCGGGTGACCGCGGCGGACGGCGAGTGGGCCGAGCGGGTCGCGGCCTGGGAGGACGCCCGGATCCGCAAGGTGGTCCGGCGGGCCCGGGGCGGGGAGTGGCGTCGGGCGGGCGAGCTGCCGGGCGTCACCGTGCGGGGGCGGGAGGCGGAGGTGCGGGTGTTCCCGCCGGTTCCGCTGGACGGCTGGCCCAAGGAGCTCGCCAAGCTGCAGGTCTCCGGGACGGACCTGGAGGAGACGGCCGAGGTCGGCGTGCCCGAGGCGGGACTGCCGGTGCTGTGGCTCAACCCGGAGCTGGAGATGAGCGCGGGCAAGACGATGGCGCAGACCGGCCACGCCGCGCAGCTCGCGTGGTGGCGGCTGGACGAGGCGCAGCGCAAGGAGTGGGCCGAGTCCGGCTTCGCGCTGGCGGTGCGCACGGCCGGGCCGGAGCGTTGGGAGGAGCTCGTCCGCAGCGGGCTGCCGGTGGTCCGGGACGCGGGCTTCACCGAGATCGCCCCGGGCAGCTGCACGGTGATCGCGGAGCATCCGGCACTGCGGTGAGTGCGGCGTTCCTGCAAACAGCGAACAGATGACAGATTTCGAAATCTGTCATCTGTTCGCTGTTATCTGTTCGCTGCCACCTGTCACCTGAAACCTGTCATCCGTCCGCCGGCGGCGGCCGCGCGGGCTACCCGCCCGAGGCCTCGTACCGGCGCAGTGCCCGCAGGCCGCCGTACACCGCCAGGGCGGTCCAGAGCGCCATGATCAGCAGCCCGGTCCAGTACCCGTAGTGGACGCCCGGCTCCGGCTGGGTGCGCATCGCGTACAGGCCGGCCCGGTCGGGCAGGAACTGGCCGACCTCGCGGACGCCCGGAATGGCGGCCAGCCAGGTGGTGCCGAGGAAGACCATCGGGGTCAACAGGCCGAGCGCGGCGCTGAGGTTGCCCAGCATCGTGGTCAGTCCGAGGCAGATCAGCACCATCATCGGGTGGTAGAGCACACCGGCCAGGAAGCTGCGGGTCAGGCCCGGGGTGGAGAGGTCCAGGCCGACGGTGGCGTCGACGGCCAGGAACGAGCCCGCCGTCGAGACCAGCCCGAGCAGCAGGCCGAGCCCCGCGCCGATCGCGAGCTTGGCGCCGTACAGCCGGCCGCGTCGCGGGACGGCGGTGAGCGAGCCGCCGATCATGCGGGTGTTGAACTCCTGCCCGATCAGCAGGATTCCGAAGCAGGCCACGGCGACGTGGCCGAACAGCAGCCCGTAGTGGATCCCGCCGGCCGGATCCTCGCCGGGGGTGTGGTCCTTCACCCCGTAGGCGGCGTTGACCGCCGCGGTGATGCCGACGGTCAGCACCAGAGCCACCAGCGGGGCCGCCCACTGCGAGGGCAGGGTGGTGAACTTGATCCGTTCGGCGCGCAGGGCGTTGGCGGTCGGTCCGGGGTTCATGCCCATCGTCCCTTCGTCCGTGGTCACTTGGTGCGGCGCAGGGCGCGCAGTCCGGCGTACGAGGCTGCGGCGGCCCAGAGCGCCATGATCAGCAGTCCGGTCCAGTGCCCGTACACGACGTGCGGGTCGTCGACGTAGTGCAGGGCGTACTGGCCGGCGCGGTCGGGCAGGAACTGCGCCAGTACCCGGGCGCCGGGCAGGCCGCCGAGGGCCGGCGAAACCAGGAAGACGGTCGGGGTGACCAGACCCATGGCGGCGGTGAGGTTGCCGAACAATGTGGTCAGCCCGAGGCAGAACACCACCAGTAGCGGCGGGTACAGCACCCCGGCGACGACGGCCCGGGTGAACGCGGGGCCGTGCCAGGCACCGGGGACGGTCGCCGCGTACCCGGCGAAGGCGCCCGCCGTGCCGGCCGCGCCGACGGCGAGGCCGACCAGCGCGCCGAGCGTGAGCTTCGCGCCGTACAGCCGGGCGCGGCGGGGGACGGCGGTGAGCGAGACGTCGATCATGCGGGTGTTGAACTCCTGGCCGATCAGCAGGATGCCGAAGCAGGCCAGCGCGACATGGCCGAAGTTGAGCCCGTAGAAGACGCCCACGCCGGGGTCGTCGACGATGTTGGGGTCCGCGCCGCCGAGCCAGGCGCCCACGGCCGTGGTGATTCCGGCGCTGAGCAGCAGGGCGAGCAGCGGGGTGAGCCAGAGCGAGGGCAGGGTCGTGAACTTGATGCGCTCGGCGCGCAGGACCGGGAGGGTCGGGCGGACCGGGTGGCCGGTGCTCATGCCGCCACCTCCGCGCGGTACTCGACGCTGTCGGCGGTCATCCGCATGAACGCGTCCTCCAGTGAGTCCTGTTGGACCGCGATCTCGTACAGCACCACACCCCGGGCGGCGGCGAGCGCCGCGATCCGCTCGGGTTCGGCGCCGGTCACCTCCCAGGCACCGCCGCCGACTTGGGTGGCGTCGAGGCCGTGGCCGGGGTCGGCGAACAGGGCGACCAGCTTGGTCGGGTCCACGGCGCGGACCCGGATCCGGGTGCGGCCGTGCCGGTCGATGAAGTCGGAGGTGGCTGCGTCCGCCAGCAGCCGGCCGCGGCCGATCACGACCAAGTGGTCGGCGGTGAGGGCCATTTCGCTCATCAGGTGGGAGGAGACCAGCACCGCCCTGCCCTCGGCGGCGAGTTCGCGCAGCGTGGTGCGGATCCAGCGGATGCCCTCGGGGTCGAGGCCGTTCACCGGCTCGTCCAGCAGCAGCACCGCCGGATCGCCGAGCAGTGCGGCCGCCACTCCGAGGCGCTGGCGCATGCCCAGCGAGAAGCGTCGGATCCGTTGCCCGGCGGCGTCCGTCAGGCCGACCTGCGCGAGCACCTCGCCGACGCGGCGCTCCGGCAGGCCGTTGCTCGCGGCGAGCCAGCGCAGGTGACCGCGCGCCGTCCGGCCGCCGTGCAGGGCCTGGGCGTCCAGCAGGGCGCCGACCTGCCGCAGTGGGTCGGCCAGTTCGGTGTACGGACGGCCGTCGATCAGGGCGTGCCCGGCGGTGGGCCGGTCCAGGCCGAGGACCAGGCGCATGGTGGTGCTCTTGCCCGCGCCGTTCGGGCCGAGGAAGCCGGTCACCACACCGGGGCGGACCTCGAAGGACAGGTCCTCGACGACACGTCGGCCGTCGTACTCCTTGGTCAGGCCCTGGATCTCGATCACGGCCGTGCTCCCTTCGGGTCGTTCGGTGGCGTGCTGCGGCCGGTGGTCCCGGCCGGTGGTCCCGGTCGGTGTTCGGCCGGTGGTCACATTCGACCGGATCGGGCCGGAGCGGCGGATCCCGCAGCGGAGTGGAGCCGTCTCCCTCTCGGGAGGGAGCCGGTTCACACCCGGGGCGGGAGCCGGGAACCGCCGCTGAACTGGCAGGATGGCGCAGTGACCAAGATCGCCGTGCCCAGGATCCTCGCGCCGCTGCTGGCCGGTGCCACCTACGCGCGCCTGCTGCACCTCCTGGTCGGATGGATCTTCATGGGCGTCGTCCTGCTGATCTATCCGGGGACGGTGGGGCTGACGCTCCCCCGGATCGTGGCGGAGTGCGTCGCCGTGGACTCCGTCCTGCTGATGCTGGTCGCCCTCATCCCGGCGACGCGGCGGGCGGAGGGGGTCCAGGCCCGGCTGCTGCTGGTGCCCGACCGCGAGCAGGACATCGCCGCCGACTCCTCCCGCGGCTGGGCCGACCGGTGGCGCACCGCCCTCTGGCTGATCGGCCGGGTCGCGCTCGGCTCGGCCGTCGGGATGGCGACCGTCGTCGGCGTCAACGACGGGGGCGGACTGCTGGCGGGGCCCCGGGGGCCGAGCTACCTTCCGCTCCTGCCGGTGGCGCTGTTCGCCTACGGTTGGCTGGTGGTGGCCGCCGGTCGCCTCCAACTCGCCATGGCTGTCCGACTGTTGGGTCCGTCACCGGCGGAGCGGCTGGCGGAGGCCGAGCTGCGGGCCGAACGGCTGCTGGAGCGCAACCGGTTGGCCCGTGAGCTGCACGATTCCATCGGCCACGCACTGACGGTGACGGTCCTTCAGGCCGGCGCGGCGCGCGAGGTCGGGGACCCGGCGTTCGTCGCCAAGGCGCTGGAAGTCATCGAGGAGACCGGGCGCCGGGCCATGGACGACCTCGAACGCACCCTGGTCCTGCTGCGGGAGACACCGCCCGGGGCGAACGGCACGGCCACTGAGCAGCCCGGGATCGAGCAGCTGCCGGTGCTGTTCGACACCGCCCGCGCGGCCGGCAGTCCGGTCGAGGCGTGGATCGACGTACCGGCCGGAACGCTGCCCGGGGTGCTCGCCCGCGAGTCCTACCGGATCGTCCAGGAGGGCGTCACCAACGCGCTCAAGTACGCGCCCGGCGCGCCGCTCAGCGTCCGGATCGCCGTCCGGGACGGGCAGTTGGAGCTGCGCTGCACCAACCGGGCACCGAACGGCACGGGCGGAACGGGCGGTGCGGGCGGAGCCGGTGGTGCGGGCGGCGCCGGGGGCGTGCCGCGTCAGGCCGGCGGGGGGCGCAAGGGCGGCAAGGGCCTGCGCGGCATCCGCGAGCGCGCCATGCTGCTCGGCGGCGAGGCCACGGCGGGGGCGGCAGCCGACGGGAGCGGGGAGTGGGTGCTGGCCGTCCGGCTGCCCCTACGCTTGGGGTCGTGACGGATGATCTTGCCGGAGACAGGTCCGGCGGGAGGCGGCACGGGGACCGTGGGGAGGGTGGTGCGGTGATGACGGACATTCTGCTCGCCGACGACGAGGAGCTGGTCCGGTTCGGGCTGCGGGCCGTCCTGGAGGCGCAGGGGGACCTCCGGGTGGTCGGTGAGGCCGCCGACGGCGCCGAGGCGGTGGCGATGGCCCGGACGCTGCGCCCGGACGTCGTGCTGATGGACGTCCGGATGCCGGTCATGGACGGCCTGGCGGCCACCCGCGAGCTGCTCCGCCCCGGGGCCCCGGGGGAGCGGCGGCCACGGATCCTGGTCGTGACCACCTTCGAGAACGACGACTACGTCTACCAGGCGCTGCGCGCGGGCGCCGACGGCTTCCTGCTCAAGCGCTCCCGCCCGTCCGAGATCGCCCACGCGGTACGGCTGGTCGCGGCCGGTGAGTCGCTGCTGTTCCCGGCCGCGATCCGCCGCCTCGCCGCCGGGCACGGCAACCCGGCCGCCCGAGCCGCCATGGAGCGGGCGGCGCTGACCGAGCGCGAGGCGGAGGTGCTGCGGCTGGTCGCCCGGGGCCTCAGCAACGGGGAGATCGCGGAGCAGCTGTTCCTCGGCGTGCAGACGGTGAAGACGCACGTCAGCAGCGTGCTGGCGAAGCTCGGCGCGCGCGACCGCACCCAGGCGGTGATCGCCGCGTACGAGTCGGGGTTCGTCGAGCCGTCGGAGTAGCCCCGCGACCGGCAGGAGGCAGGAAGCAGGAAGCAGGAGGCGGGGAGCGGGACGACGGGGCCGGCGGTCGGGCCTCCCGACCGGCCCCGGTTCAGGCCGGGTAGGCGTGGGTCTGGGTGGCCTTGACCGAGGCCCAGACCGTGACCCCCGGCGCCAGCTCCAGCTCCGCGACGGCGGCCGGGGTGAGGTCGGCGGCCATCGGCAGGCGGCCGGCCAGGTCGGCGCGGACCCGGTCGCCGTGCAGGTCCAGGCCGGTGACCTCGGCCTGCCACAGGTTGCGCGCGCTGGACTGCGGCCGCTCCCGGTGGAGGGTCACCGCGGACGGCGGGAACGCGACGAACGCCGGGCCGTCCAGCTCCTCGGTGGTGACCAGCACGGTGCCGTCCGGGAGCGTGACGTGCGTGCCCTCGGACCGGCCCTGGTACAGGTTCAGCCCGACCAGGCGGGCGATGTAGTCGGTGCGCGGCCGCCGGGCGACCTCCGCCGGGCTGCCGGACTGCACCTCGTACCCGTCCTCGATCACCACCAGCCGGTCGGCCAGCACCATCGCGTCCAGCGGGTCGTGGGTCACCAGCACCGCGACGGCCTCGAACTCGGCCAGGTGCCGCCGCAGTCGGGACCGCACGTCCAGGCGGGTGCGGGCGTCCAGGGCGGCCAGCGGCTCGTCCAGCAGGAGCAGCCGGGGGCGGACGGCGAGGGCCCGGGCCAGCGCCACCCGCTGCGCCTGGCCGCCGGAGAGCTTGCCCGGGCGGACGGAGGCGTGGTCGGCCAGACCCATCCGCTCCAGCCAGGCGGCGGCTTCGGCCCGGGCGTCCC
This sequence comes from Kitasatospora sp. NPDC096140, assembly GCF_040303045.1. Lineage (NCBI taxonomy): Bacteria > Bacillati > Actinomycetota > Actinomycetes > Kitasatosporales > Streptomycetaceae > Kitasatospora > Kitasatospora sp. NPDC096140. The sequence continues at coordinate 61,759 of NZ_JBEOUW010000001.1, read as the reverse complement.
GCTTGGAGCGGCCCTGGCAGCGCGGCCCGAAGGCGACGTTGTCGAGCGCGCTGAGGTGCGGGAAGAGCAGGTAGTCCTGGAACACCACGCCGACCGGCCGTTCCTCGGCCGGGGTGTGCACGCGCTCGGCCGGGTCCTCCAGGGTGCGGCCGTCCAGGCGCAGGTGGCCGCCGGTGAGCGGGAGCAGGCCGGCCAGGGCGCGCAGTGCGGTGGACTTGCCGGCGCCGTTGGGCCCGAGCAGCGCGATCACCTCGCCTGGGGCGGCGGTGAGGGCGAGGTCGAGGGTGAACGCGGCACGTTCGACCCGCAGTCGGGCGTCGAGGGCGGTGCTCGGGAGGCGTTCGGTGCTCATCGGGGCGGCGTCCAGACGTTCGAGCGGGCAGTCGAGCGGGCGTCCGGGGAGACGCGCGCGTCCGAGGAGTCGTGGGCGTCCGGGAAGACGCGGGTGTCCGAGGAGTCGTGGGCGCCCGGGGCGACGCGGGCGGGGGCCGGCGGCGTCACGGGGTCGACAGCCAGCGGTCGCGCAGGCCGACCAGGACGGCGACGGAGACGGCCAGCAGCACCAGCGACAGCGCGATCGCGGCCTGCGGGTCGGACTCCATGGCCAGGTAGACGGCCAGCGGCATGGTCTGGGTGCGGCCCGGGAAGTTGCCCGCGAAGGTGATCGTCGCACCGAACTCGCCGAGCGCCCGGGCCCAGGCCAGGACGGCACCGGCGGCGATCCCCGGTGCGATCATCGGCAGGGTGACCCGCCGGAACGCGGTCAGCCGCGAGGCGCCCAGGGTCGCGGCGGCCTCCTCGTAGCGGGGGTCGGCGGCCCGCAGCGCGCCCTCCACGCTGATCACCAGGAACGGCATCGCCACGAAGGCCTCGGCGATCACCACCCCGGTGGTGGTGAAGGGCAGCGTGAGGCCGAAGGCGGAGTCCAGCCAGGTGCCGACGATGCCGCGCCGGCCGAGCACCAGCAGCAGCGCCACACCGCCGACCACGGGCGGCAGCACCAGCGGCAGGGTCACCAGTGCCCGGATCACGCGCCGGCCCGGCAGCTCGGTGCGGGCGAGCAGCCAGGCCAGCGGCACGCCGAGGACCAGCGACACGGCGGTGGCCGCCGTCGCGCTGATCAGCGACAGGCGCAGCGCGTCCCAGACAGCGGGGCTGGTGAGCTCGTCGGACAGGGCGCTCCACGGCGCCCGGACGAGCAGGCCGACCAGCGGGAGGATCAGGAACGCCAGCCCGAGCAGCGCCGGGAGCAGCAGGGTGACCGGGACGCGCTGCGTCCGCGACCGGCGCCGGGGGCGGCGCGGCAGGGCCTTCGCGGGGCCTGCCGCGCCGTCGGCGGTCCGGTCGTGGCCGGGCTGACCCGACGGGTGCTCCCCGGAACCGGTGGTGCGGTCGCTCACGGTGCCTGGAAGCCCGCCGCGGTCAGCACCTGCTTGGCCTCGGGCGACTGGATGTACGCGACGAATGCGGCGGCGCCGTCCTTGTTGGGCGCCTTGGCGAGCGCGGCGATCGGGTAGTCGTTCACGGCCTTGTCGGCCTCGGGGAAGTCCACACCATCGATCTTGGCAGCGTCGGCCTGCACATCGGTCTTGTACACCAGCGAGGCGTCGACCTCGCCGAGTTCGACCTTGGTGAGCGCGCCCTTGACGTCCTGCTCCAGGGTGACCGGGGTGAGGTCGACACCGGCGGCCTTGAGCGCGGTCTGCGCGGCGGCGCCGCAGGGCACCTCCTTCGCGCAGAGCGCGACCTTCACGCCGGAGGCGGTGAGGTCCTTGAGGCCCGCGACGTGCTTGGGGTTGCCCTTGGGGACGGCGATGGTGAGCGTGTTCTTCACGAAGACCGCCGGCTGGCCGCTCGCACCGCCCGCGTCGGTCACGGTCTTCATGGTGGCCGGGCTGGCGGCGGCGAACACGTCGGCCGGGGCACCGGAGTTGATGCTGGTGGCGAGGCTGGAGCTGCCGCCGAAGTTGAAGGTGACCTTGCTGCCCGGGTTGGCGGCCTCGAACTTCTTGCCCAGCTCGGTGAAGGTCTCCTTGAGCGAGGCGGCGGCGAAGACGGTGACGGTGCCGCTCGCCTTCGGCACGCTGCCACCGGCCGCGGGGGCCGAGGAGCCGGACGAGGAAGCGGAGTTCGAGGCCGCGGAGCCGGTGGACTTGCCGCCGTCGCTGCCGCAGGCGGTGACCCCGAGGCTGAGGACGAGGGCCGCTGCGGCGGCGACGGCGAGTCTGCGGGTGGTGCCGGTCGTACGGGTGCTCATCGGGGCTTCCCCTCCGGGGTGCGCGCCGGACGGGGCGCGAGGGACTGGCCGCAGCTGCGGCCATTACGGCGATCATAGTGCCGCAAATGCGAGCGATAAATCCTCTGTCGGTTTGCACAGGCGGGGGCTGGTGCGGGCCTCGGGCCCGCTGTGCGATGGCTCAAACGGGTGTACCCGGGGTGCGCGCAGGTATGTCCGGAGGTGCCTCCAGGGGTGGGATCGGGGCTGCCGGGGTACGGCGGGGCGGGTGCCGCATCGGGTGCCGCGCCGGGTGCCGCGCCGGGTGTGAGCCGGGTGCCGCGCCGGGTGCCCGGGCCTGCGGAAAATGCGTCGCGTCGGAGCGGTGCGAGCGGTCAGAGTGGTCGCCGTCCGTACGTTCGTACCTGCGACCGGGCCGCGGAAGTGTGCCGCCACGGTCGAGCCAAGGGGAGGAGTCCGTCCATGTCCATGCTGCGCGTCACCGCCGAGAAGCTGACCATCCTGGAGCACCCGAACGCCGATGCCCTGGAGCTCGCACAGGTCGGCCTCTACCGCGCGGTGGTCGCCAGGGGCGTGTACCGGACCGGAGACTACGCCGTCTACATCCCCGAACAGTCCGTCCTCCCCGAAGAGTTGATCGCCGAACTGGGGCTGACCGGCAAGCTGGCCGGCTCCGGGGCGAACCGGGTGAAGGCGGTACGGCTGCGCGGCGAACTGTCCCAGGGCATCGTCTGCCGGCCCGCCGCGCTCGCCGCCGCCGACCTGGCCGCCGCGGCCGAGCAGGGCGAGGACTTCGCCGACCTGCTCGGGGTGGTCAAGTGGCAGCCGCCGGTGCCCACGTCGATTAGCGGCGAGGTGGTCGGCGCCCCGGACCTGCTGCCCTGGGTGGACATCGAGAACCTCAAGCGCTACCCCGGGATCTTCGAGCCCGGCGAGCCGGTGGTGCTGACCGAGAAGCTGCACGGCAGCTGCTGCCTGGTCACGTACACCGCCGGGACGGGCGAGGTGCAGGTGTCCTCCAAGGGGATCGGCGCGCAGGGGCTGGCGCTGGTCGAGGACGAGCGCAACCTGTACTGGCGGGCGGTGCGGGCGTACGACATCCCGGCGGTGGCGGCCCGCTTGGCGGAGCGGCTCGGGGCCGAGCGGGTCGGCGTCTTCGGCGAGGTCTTCGGCGAGGGCGTGCAGGACCTCGGCTACGGCGCCTCCGCCCGCACCGACCGGCCCGGGTACGCGGCGTTCGACGTGTCGGCCGTGGTGGACGGGCAGCTGGTCTGGCTGTCCGCGGCCGAACTGCTCGACGGCGAGCTGCCGTTGGCGCCCGAGCTGTGGCGCGGGCCGTTCGACCCGGAGACCGTGCTGCGCCACGCCCAGGGCAGGGAGACCTTCTCCGGGCGTGAACTCCACCTGCGCGAGGGGGTCGTGGTGCGGCCGGTGACCGAGCGCTGGAGCCCGGTGCTCGGCGGCCGGGCGATCGCCAAGGTGGTCAGCGACGCCTACCTGACGCGCAAGGGCGGCACCGAGTACGAGTAGGCCCGTGGGCGGGGACGGGACGCGCACCTTCCGGAAATGACTACTCGTCAGTAGAGTCGAAGGTGCGCATTCCCGTGCAGAAGGAGTCGTCCATGGCCGCCAGAACTGCCGTACCCGGACCGGTCGGCAATCCGCTGGTCGGATCGCTGTTCGACCTCACCCGCCGGCCGCTGCGCACCTACCTGGCGGCCCGCCGCGACCACGGCGACGTGGTGCGGCTCCGGGTCGGCCCGCCCGGGCTGCGGGCCGACTTCTACGCGGTGTTCTCCCCGGACGGGGTCCAGCAGGTGCTGGGCGGCGAGGCGGCCAACTTCCGCAAGGAGAACGCCTTCTACGACGAGCTGCGGACCAGCGTCGGCAACGGGCTGCTGACCAGCCAGGACGGCGAGTACCAGCGCCAGCGCCGACTGGTCCAGCCGCTGTTCACCCGTCGTCGGGTGGACGGGTACGCGGGCGCGGTCGCGCAGGAGGCGCAGTCGCTCACCGAGCGCTGGCGGGCGGCACCGGACGGCGTGGTGGACGCGGCGGAGGAGACGTCCCGGTTCGCGTTGCGGGCGGTCGCGCGGATCCTCTTCGGCGCGGACGTGGAGGAGGCGGTGGCCGTGGTCCACCGCAACTTCCCCCTGCTCGGCGAGTACGTCAAGGAGCGCGGCTTCGCCCCGGTCCGCCTCCCGCGCACCTGGCCGACGCCGGGGAACCGGCGCGGGCTGGCGGCCCAGGGGGCGCTGTACGAGGTCTGCGACCGGATCATCGCCGAGCGCGCCGCGCGCGGCGGCGGCGACGAGGACGCGGACGACCTGCTCACGCTGCTCGGACGGGCGCGCGGCGAGGACGGGGAGCGGCTGGATCCGGCCGAACTCCGGGACCAGGTACTGGTGTTCCTGCTCGCCGGACACGAGACCACGGCCACCTCGCTGGCCTTCGCGCTGCACCTGCTGGCCAAGCACCCGGAGCACCGGAAGCTCGCCCGGGAGGAGGCCCGGACCGTCCTGGCCGGGCGGGCGCCGACGGCGGCGGACCTGGAGGCGCTGCCGTACATCACCCGCGTGCTGAAGGAGGCGATGCGGCTCTACCCGGCGGCTGCGCTGGTCGGCCGCAGGGCGGTCGAGGAGACCGTCATCGACGGGTACGTCATCCCGGCGGGGGCGCAGGTCATCGTGGCGCCGCTGGTCACCCACCGGCACCCCGAGCACTGGACGGACCCGGAGCGCTTCGACCCGGACCGCTTCCTGCCGGAGGAGGAGAAGGCCCGGCACCGCTACGCCTGGTTCCCGTTCGGGGGCGGGCCGCGGGCATGCATCGGGCAGCACTTCTCGATGCTGGAGTCGGTGCTGACCCTGGGGGTGCTGCTGCGGGACTTCGACGTGGAGGCGGTGGACCGGCGGGTCGCGATCGCCCAGGGGATCACGCTGCGGGCGGCGGGCCCGATGCGCATCCGGGTGACGGCCGGAGGCTGACCGGGGCCGGCGCAGCCCGCCGTCCGGGCCACCCGGGCACACGACCGGGACATTCGAACACACCGCCCGTCGCCTGCGGGCTGTTTTTCAGATCTTCGGGTGGCCGTTTCCGACCCCTCGATAGCGTCCCACGCACCCCAGGCCGAAAGCGCACATGCGGCCGGCATATGACGAGACCGGTCCCGCGGACCTGACGACACCCGCGGACCTGACGCCCCCTCGCCGCCGATCGCATGGAGTCCGCCCGGCCCGGGGAGCCCGGGCGCACCGCGTACCGCCCCGGGCCCGACCGGTCGACCGGAGGTCCCATGGGCACCCTCAACCCCCTCAGCCTCGGCTGGCTGACCCCCGCCCTGTCGTACCTGACGGCCTGCACCGGCGCCGCCCTCGGGCTGCGCTGCGCGCTGCGCGGTCCGGCCGCGAGCGGTGCCGCCCGGCGGAACCGGCCGGTCACGGCGGCCGCCGCGATCGGCTCCGGCATCTGGACCGTGCACGTCGTCGCCATGCTCGGGTTCACCGTCGACGGCACCGAACTGCGCTACCGGCACGAACGCGCCGGCTGAGCGCACCGGTCCGCCCCCACCGTCGCCCCCTGGCCTCCTGGCCTCCTGGCCCCCTGGCCCTGAACCCTCGCAGCCTCAGCGACAGCCGCAGCCACAGCCACAGCCACAGCCCGAAAGGCTCCTCACACATGCGCGAAGACCGCGGCGCCGCCTCCGGTGTCCGCCGGGGTGCCCACGTCGGGCCGGCCGGTCGCCCGGCGCGCCTCGGCTCCCGGTCGGGCCGGCTGCGCCCCCGGACGGTCCGCGCCCGGATCATCGCCCTTCTGATGGTCCCGGTCGTCTCGATCATCGCCCTGTGGGGGTTCGCCACCGTCACCGCCACCCAGGGAGTCCGGGACCTGCTGCGCCAGCGCGACGCCCAGCGCACCGTGCTCACCCCCGTCGCCGGCACGGTCGCCGGACTGCAGGCCGAGCGCACCGCCGCCGGGCAGCTGCTGGCCGCCCCGGGGACCGTCCCCACCGCCGCCCGGGAGAGCGCCCTGCGCGAGGCCTCGGCCGCCACCGACCGGGCGGTCACCCCGCTGGTCCCCGATCCCCGGCACCCCGACCGGGGCTACGACCGCGCCGACGCCCAGGGCCTCGGCGCCGACGCCACCGCCCGGCTGGACGATCTCGCCGGCGCCCTCGCCGGCCTGCCCGAGCTGCGCGGCCGCGTGCTGGCCCGGAGCGTCGGCTGGCCCGAGGCGTACGCCGCGTACGGCGAGGCGGTGGACCGGGCGCTCGCCGTGGCCGGGGCCGTCGCACCGCGGCAGGACCCCCCGTCCGACGCCGACGCGCGGGTGCTGATCGAACTCGCCCGCTCCCGCGAACTGCTGGCCCGCGAGGACGCGTTGCTGCGCGCGGCGCAGCTCTCCGGCACGCTCGACGACGACCGGCTGCGCGAGTTCTCCGGCGCGGCGTTCGCCCGGCGGGAGTTCGAGGCGGAAGCGGCGGCCGACCTGAGCCCCGCCGACCGGGCCGCGCTGCTCGCTGTCACCGGCGGCCGGGACCACCGCGAGCTGGTCGACTACGAGGATGAGGTGCGGTCCGCCGCCGACGGCCGGTCCGCCGTCACCGCGGTGCCGGCGGACCGGTGGGCGATGGTCGCCGGGAGCGTTGCGAGCGGCCTGCGCGCCGTCGAGGACCAGGCCGGGCGGGTCGCCGCCGAGCGCCGGAACCCGTACGCCCTGGGCCTGTTCACCCCGGCCGGGACGGCCGTGCTGCTCGGCCTGGTCGGCGTGGTCGCCTCGCTGGTGATCTCGGTGCAGATCGGGCGCGGCCTGGTGACCGAGCTGAACGACCTGCGCAACTCGGCACTTGAGTTGGCAGGAAGCAAACTCCCGTCCACCATACGGAAGTTGCGGGCAGGTGAGGAGGTGGACATCGAGGCCGAGGCGCCGCGGCCGGCGGGCCGGGACGACGAGATCGGCCAGGTGCACCGGGCGCTCGGCACCGTCCAGCGGGCGGCCGTCACTGCGGCGGTCGAGCGGGACGAGGTGCTGTCCGGGGTCTCCGGCGTGTTCGTCAACCTCGCGCGCCGCAGCCAGGTCCTGGTACACCGCCAACTCACCCTGCTGGACGCCATGGAGCGCCGTACCGAGGACCCGTCCGAGCTGGCCGACCTGTTCCGGCTGGACCACCTCACCACCCGCATGCGCCGGCACGCCGAGGGGCTGATCATCCTCTCCGGTGCCGCCCCCGGACGGGCCTGGCGCAGGCCCGTCCCGCTGGTGGACGTGGTGCGCGCGGCCGTCTCGGAGGTCGAGGAGTACGCCCGGGTCGAGGTGCACCCGCTGCCGCGCGCCGCGGTCGCCGGGCACGCCGTCGCGGACCTCACCCACCTGGTCGCCGAGCTGGTCGAGAACGCCACCGGCTTCTCCCCGCCGCACACCCGGGTGCACATCCGGGGCGAACGGGTCGGCGCCGGCTACGCGTTGGAGATCGAGGACCGTGGCCTCGGGATGGGCCCGGAGGCCCTGTGCGCCGCCAACCGCCGGATCGCCGCGGCCGAGCAGACGGACCTCTTCGACAGCGACCGGCTCGGACTGTTCGTGGTCAGCCGGCTCGCCGGGCGGCAGGACGTCAAGGTCTCGCTGGTGACCTCCGCGTACGGCGGCACCACCGCGGTGGTCCTGCTGCCCACCGTGCTGCTGGCCGACGGGGCCGCGGACGGGCTGTCGCAACCGTACGATCCGGTGCCCGAGTCGGACGTCGTGCTGCTCGATGCCGACGGGAACGCTCCGGGAGGGCCGGAACAACCCGGCCGGACTGCAGAGGAGTTCGGGTCGGCTCGGGAGTTCGGGCCGGCGGGGCGGTCCGGTCCGACGCGGGAGCCCGGGTCGGCGGACGGGTGCCGCCCGCGCGACGCGGGCGACGAAGGACTTCCGGCGGTGGGTGGGCCGCCGCCGGAGGGTGGGGCGCTGCTGCCGTTCGGCGTCCGGGGGAACGACCCCGGGCCGGTGCGTCGCACCCCCTTCCGGGCATCGAGTGCCCGGACGGTCGGCCCGGCTGCGGACGAGGGCCCGGGTGCCGCCGTCCGTCCGCAGCCCGGGCCGCCGCAGTCGTACCGCCCGGCTCCGGGTTCGGCGTCGGTCCCGGGTTCGCGTTCGGTGACGGTGCCGGGGTCGGATCCGGGCTCGGGTTCGGGTTCGGGTTCGGGTTCGGGTTCGGCTCAGGGCTCCGGCGATCGCCGACTCGACCCGGGGCCCGAGGAGTTGCCGCGCCGGACCCGCCAGGCGAGCCTCGCACCGCAGCTGCGCGAGGCCCCGGCGGGACCGGGACCGGGACCGGGACCGCGCACCCGTCGCAGGGCCTCCGCCGGCACCGCAGATCCTGCCCCGGCACCGGGGGCGGGCCCCGTAGCCGGCAGTTCCGAGGGCCGTGGCCGTGCGGGCCGTAGCCCCGAGGCGGCGCGGGCGACGATGGCGGCCTTCCGGAACGGGTGGGCGCGCGGCCTGCACGCCGGCGGCGGACCGCACGACCCGTCCACCGACCGACCCGCCGCCCGGCAGCCCGCCGACCTCCCCCCGCCACCGGACCCGCGCGGCCCCCTGTCCCCACCCCGACCCGAAGGAGAGCGACCGTGATCGGCACCACCCACCGCGCAGGAGAACTGAACTGGCTCCTGGACGAGTTGGTCAAGCGAGCGCCCGAGGTCCGCTTCGCCGTGATGCTCTCCGCCGACGGACTGGCCATGGGCACCTCGGCCGGACTGCCGCGCGAGGACGGCGAGCACCTCGCCGCCGTCGCCTCCGGCTTCCACAGCCTGGCCAAGGGCGCCGGCCGGCACTTCGACGCGGGCGAAGTCCGCCAGACCATGGTCGAGTTGGAGGGCGGCTACCTGCTGGTCGCGGCGGCCGGGGAGGGCACCTGCCTGGCCGTCTTCGCCACCGCCCGGGCCAACCTCGGGCTGATCGCCTTCGAGATGTCCAGACTGGTCCGCCGGGTCGGCGAGCACCTGAGCACCCCGCCGCGAGCGGCGGACGGCTGGTGAGCCGGGTGCCCCGACCGTCCCCCGAGGGGCCGCCGGCCGGGCTACGTCCCGAACACCCGCGGGCCGACCCCGGCCCGCACCCCCGCAACCCGCTCGCCGCCGCCCACCGGGCCCGCTGGTACGACGACGAGGCCGGCCCGTTGGTCCGTCCGTACACCATGACCCGGGGGCGCACCGGGGCCGGCCAGCAGCAGCTCGACCTGATCGCCGTGGTCGTCAGCGACCTGCCCGATCCGGCGCTCGCCCCGGACGCGCCCGAGCCGCCGGCCGGCCCCGAACAGGCACGCATCCTCGCGCTGTGCCGGGGCACCCCGCTGTCCGTGGCCGAACTCGCCGCCGAACTCGACCTGCCGGTGGGTGTCGTGCGGGTACTGCTCGGCGACCTGCTGGCGGCCGGGCTCATCCGGGTCAAGCGTCCCGTCCCGCCCGCCCTGCTCCCCGACGAGCGCATCCTCCAGGAGGTCATCCATGGACTCCGCGCACTCTGACCACCGGACCGAACGGTCCGGCCCGTCCGGCCCGTCCGGCCCGTCCGGCTCGCACCGCCCGTCTCACCCGTCCCGCCGGATCGGGCCGTGCGCGGCGGGGGACCCGGACGACACCGTGCTCGCGCTCAAGATCCTGGTGGCGGGCGGCTTCGGGGTCGGCAAGACGACACTGGTCGGTTCCGTCAGCGAGATCCGGCCGCTGCGCACCGAGGAGCGGCTGACCGAGGCCGGGCGCGGGGTGGACGACCTCGACGGCGTGGAGCGCAAGAGCACCACGACGGTGGCGATGGACTTCGGGCGGATCACCATCCGGGAGGGTCTGGCGGTCTACCTCTTCGGCACCCCGGGGCAGGACCGGTTCTGGTTCCTCTGGGACGAACTGGCTCAGGGGGCCCTGGGTGCGGTGGTGCTCGCCGACACCCGCCGCCTGACGGACTGCTTCCCGGCCGTCGACTTCTTCGAGCACCGGGGCATCCCGTTCGTGGTCGCGGTGAATCGTTTCGCCGGAGCCCGGGAGTTCGGTCCGGCCGAGGTCGCCCGCGCGCTGGACCTGGACGCCGGTACGCCCGTGCTGCTCTGCGACGCGCGCCGCCGGTCGTCGGGGAAGGAGGTGCTGATCAACCTGGTCGAGCACGCGGGCCGCCTGCGCGCGGCCCGGCTCATCGCGGACGCGGCGCCGGTGGGGTTCGGGTGAGGCGGGCGTGCGGACGGCGGGTGGCAGCCGACAGCCGACAGCCGGCGGCGGACAGATGACAGATGACAGATGACAGCGAACAGATGTTGAAAGTTGTCATCCGTCATCTGTCACCCGTCCGCTGTCACCCGCCGTCCGCCGCCCTCACTCCGCGGGCGGTCGCCCGTGCCGGGGTGCGCCGATCAGCCGCGCCACTGGAAGACGATCTTCGTCCAGCTGGACCCCGGGCAGTTGCCCCAGACGGCCCACGCCTCCGGCCGCGCGCCGATCCACAGACCGGTGGTGTGCGTGCCGTTGGCACAGTAGGTGATGGTGCGCAGCTGGCCGGAGTAGACGTGGCAGTAGCCCTCCCAGCGCCAGCCGTAGTTCGCGGTGATGACGCAGTGGTAGGGCGCGGCGGCGATGGTGTTCGACGCCGGGACGGAGCCCGGCGTGATGCTCTGGTCCGGGGCGGGCGCCGCCGCGGCCGGCGGGGCGGCGATTCCGAGCGTGCCGAGGGCGGCCGCGGTGGCCATCCCGAACGTGGCGATCTTCCTGGCGATGCAACCTCGCACGGTGGTTCTCCTTGCTGAACGGTTCTCGTCGGGCGGAGCGCCCCGGCCGTCCGGGATGTCCGGGTGGAGGTGAAGTCCCGTTCCCCGTAAGGCTGGTGACGTGTTGCACACGAATGACTGCGAACAGTGAGACGACGAACTATGATGTGATCTGTGTCACAAGCGGTCGGATCGGGCTGTGGCCAGGCCCGATCGGGCGTTCGGGGTGCCGGTGTCCGGGGAGGGCGGCATGGCGGATTGCAGCGGTCGACGGGTCGGCGGCGGGCCGGCGAAGGGCTTCGGTCCGTGCGGGAGCGGCGGGCAATCGGCGGAGTTCAACCGGGTGTTCACCGATCTGCTGCCCCGGCTCCAGCAGGCGGCCGTGTCGCTCACCGGAAGTCCGCTCGCCGCCGGGGACGTCGTCCACGACGCGTACCTGCGGATCGCCCGCCGCCCGGAGCGCTTCCTCGGTCATCCGCAGCCGTACGCCTACGCGTTCACCACGATGGTGAACATCCTGCGCGACCAGTGGCGCCGGGAGCGGCGGAGGGTCCCGGTGCCCGAGGTGCCGGAGCCGGGTGACGCGGCCGGGCGGGATCGCGCGGCGTCCGGTCCCCGGGTCGGCGGAATGGCCGAGTTGCAGGCGCGCTGGGAGGTGGTCCGGCTGCTGGGCTTCCTGACCGCCAAGCAGGCCCGCGCGGTGGCGCTGGTCGACCTCGACGGCTACAGCGTCGACGAGGCCGCCGAGCTGCTCGGGCTGCACCGCAGCACCCTGGCCGTCACCCGCCGTCGCGCGCACGGACGGCTGCGTGCCGTGGTCGAACGGGAGCGCGAGCGGGGGTGTGGATGAAGCGGCCCTGCCACAGTCGCCCGCCACCGCCACCGCCACTCGCCGCTCTTGCCCGCCACCGCCGTCCGCCGCCTTCCTGTCCGCCGCTCCCGCCCGCCGTGCGGTGGCCCGACGCACCGAGCTGACGGCAAGTCAGCTGATGCGCCGCCCCGGCCCGTACGCTGAAAATCGTGATCACGTACGAGGACCACCGCCTGCGCGCCCTGGCCGAGGACGGCCGCTGGCACGAGCTGCTCGCCGCCTACCGGCAGGGCCGGGCGGCCGCCGTGGTCGAAGCCGGGGAGGAGACCGCGGCGGCCCTGACGGCGCCGCTCGGCCACCTGATCGCCTACGCGGCGCCGCCCGAGCTGGCCGTCCGGCTCTTCGACCGGGACGGCGGCGCTGGGACGGTCGCCGGGGTGGCCGACCACGACGCCGGTCCGCTCTGGGAGGTGCTGGCGACCCGGCACTCCTGGCTGCGGCTGGCCCCGCTCCTCGGCCCGCCCCCGGTGCGCCGGCTGGTCGCGCACACCCGGGTGCTGCTCGGCGAGGACCTCTCGTACGGGGCCGAGCCCGATCCGGAGGGCGTGCCGATGCGGCTGGAGCCCTGGGAGGCCTCGGGGTGGGAGGAGTCGGCGCGGGTGCGGGAGTACCTGCCCGGCGGAGGTGCGCGGAGCGCGCTGCTGACCCTGCCGCCCAGTCGGGAGGGCCTCGGTGCGGTGGAGCTCCCGGCGCCGGGGACGCGGGCGGACGGCCGGCCCACCGGTCGGCGGGTCACCCGGGCGCTCGCCGAGCTGGGCGCACTGGCGCCGTGGGCGGAGGCGGTCTGTGTCCGCGGCCAGGCCCCGCTGGCGGCGGCCCAGCTGGCCCGGGGGCGACGGGTGGTCGGCGGGTACCTGCCGTTCGCGCTGGTCTACCCGGCGCTGGTGCGGGCCGCGGCCGTCGGCCGGACGCAGGGCTGTGCGCACGGTCGGCTGGGGCTGTGGCGGGCACTGGCCGCGATGGCCGGGGCGGACGGGCCGGAGTCGGGTGAGGTGAACGCGCTGGTGGCCCGGATGCGCTGCTTCACCTGGCAGGAGCCGTCGGCCGGGCTGCACCACCTGCACGTCGCGCTGGAGGATCCGGCGAGCGGGGTGGCCTGGGGGATCGGCGGCTCGCAGGAGCTGTGAGGGCGCTCGGGCCCGTCGGAGCCGCGTTCCGGCCGCATCGGGGCCGAGCCGCACGGAGCGGAAGGCCCCCGGCCCGGCGCCGTTTCCGGGGGTTGGTGGGTGGCGCCGGACCGGGGGAGTGGGGCGGCCGCTGTCAGACGGCGGCGGGTTCGGCTCCCCGGGCGGGGACGGCCTCTGGGGCGTTCGCGGGTTCGCCCTCGGTCGCCGGGCTCCCGGCGCCGTGGCCGTCGACCAGGGTCAGTTCGTCGAACGGCACCTCGCCGGCCAGTACCCGGCGGGCGCGCTCGGCGTCGAGCTCGCCGGTCCAGTGGCCGATGAGGACGGTCGCGACGGCGTTGCCCGCGAAGTTGGTGAGTGCCCGGGCCTCGGACATGAAGCGGTCGATGCCGACGATCAGGCCGACCCCGTCCACCAGCGCGGGCTTGTGCGACTGCAGGCCGCCCGCGAGGGTGGCCAGGCCCGCACCGGTGACGCCGGCCGCGCCCTTGCTCGCGATCACCATGAACACCAGCAGCGAGAGCTGCTCGCCGATCGACATCGGCTTGTCCATCGCCTCGGAGATGAAGATCGAGGCCATGGTCAGGTAGATCGCGGTGCCGTCGAGGTTGAAGCTGTAGCCGGTCGGCACGGTGATGCCGACGACGGGGCGGCTGACGCCGAGGTGCTCCATCTTGGCGATCAGGCGGGGCAGGGCGCTCTCGGAGGAGGAGGTGGAGAGGATGAGCAGGAACTCGCGGCCGAGGTACTTCAGCAGCGCGAACACGTTGACCCCGGCGACCAGGCGCAGCAGCGTGCCCAGCACCACCACGACGAACAGCGCGCAGGTCAGGTAGAAGCCGATCATGATGACGGCGAGGCTCTTCAGCGCGGCCGTGCCGGTGGCCCCCACCACGGCCGCCATCGCCCCGAAGGCGCCGATCGGCGCGACCCACATGATCATCGCCATGACCCGGAAGACCAGCCGCTGCACGTGCTCGATCCCGCGCAGCACCGGGGCGCCGGCCGGTCCCATCGCCTGCAGGGCGAAGCCGGCGAGCAGGGCGACCAGCAGGGTCTGCAGCACCTTGCCCTGGGTGAGGGCGGAGAACATGGTGTCGGGGATCATCCCGAGCAGGAAGTCGGTGGTCGACTGGGCGCCGCCGGCCGCCGCCTGGGCGTGGCCGGACTTGGCGAGCGCGGCGGTCAGGTGCAGCCCGCCGCCGGGCTCCAGCAGGTTGCCGACGACCAGGCCGATGGCCAGCGCGACGGTCGACATGGCGAGGAAGTAGCCGAGCGCCAGGCCGCCGACCTTGCCGACCTTCGCCGCCTTGGTCACCGAGCCGATGCCCAGCACGATGGTGCAGAAGATCACCGGGCTGATCATCATCTTGATCAGGTTGACGAAGCCGGTGCCGACCGGCTTGAGCTCCACGGCGAAGCCGGGGGCGGCCAGCCCGACCACCACGCCCGCGATCACCGCGGCGATCACGGCGAGGTAGAGGTAGTGGGTCCGGTCCTTGCGTCTGGGTCCCCCCGCCGTTGCGGCTCCAGCGATCGACATCTGCGGCTCCTTCGCCCTGCAGTCCTGGCGGCCCCGGGTGGTGGGCCGCTCCGACTATGGGCCGGAGCGTGACGGGGGTCACGTTTGCGTTCATAGAGTTCACGGTCGACGCACCCGGGTCGCCCGCGCCGCCCGTGGTGCACACTGGCTGGCATGTCCGAGCGCACCGCCCCCACGACCTCGCGCCGTCGGCTCCCCCGGTTCCCCGTGCTCGGTCCGCTCCGGCCGTCCGGCCCCGCCCGCCGACTGCCTCGGCGGCTGCCCCGCCGACTGCCTCGGCGGCTGCCCCGCCGCCTGCCCCGGCGGCTGGTCCGCAGTCTGGCCGGGCAGCTGTTCGTCGTCCAGGTGGTGATCGTCGCCGCCGTGGTCGCGGGCGGCGCGGTGCTCGCGTACCTCTTCACCGCCGACCGGAACGAGGACGCGGCCCGCCGCGAGGTGACCGCGGTCGCCCACGCCGTCGCCGACTCGCCGTCCGTCCGGTCCGCCGTCACCGGCCCGGACCCGACCGCGGTGCTCCAGCCGTACGTCGAGCAGGTGCGGACGGACACCGGGGTCTCCTTCATCACCGTGATGGACACCGACGGCGTGCGCTGGACCCACCCGCTGCCCGAGCAGATCGGCAAGCGCTACCTCGGGCACATCGACTGGGCGCTCGCCGGGCAGACCCGCAGCGAGACGTACACCGGCACGCTCGGACCGTCGGTCCGGGTGGTCACACCGGTGTGGGACGACCGGCACCGGGTGGTCGCACTGGTCAGCGCGGGCCGCACCGTCGAGTCGATCTCCGCGCAGCTCAGCGGTCCGCTGATGGCCCTGGTCGGGGTCGCGGTGGCCGCGCTCGCGCTCGGCGGCGCCGGCACCTACCTCGCCAACTCCAGGCTGCGGCGGCACACTCACGGCATGGGGCCGGACGAGCTCAGCCACCTGTACGAGTACCACCAGGCCACGCTGCACTCGGTGCGCGAGGGGCTGGTCCTGCTCGACCGCTCGCACCGGGTCGTGCTGTGCAACGACGCCGCCCGCGAACTGCTGGGCCTGACCGGTGACTTGGACGGACGGCCGATGGCGGAGCTGGACCTGCCGGAGGCGCTGGTGGCGGCCGTCCTGGGCGAGGAGCCGGCCCGGGACGAGGTGCACCTGACCGCCGAACGGGTCGTGGTGCTCAACACCTCCATCATCGGCACCGGCCTCGGCCGGGTGGTCACCCTCCGGGATCACACCGAACTTCAGTCGCTCAGTGGCGAGTTGGACTCCGTGCGTGGCTTCACCGAGGCGCTCGGCGCCCAGGCGCACGAGGCTGCCAACCGGCTGCACGCGGTCGTCTCGCTGATCGAACTCGGCCGCCACGAACAGGCGGTGGAGTTCGCCACCGCCGAACTCGAACTGGCCCAGCAGCTCACCGACCGGGTGGTCGCGGCGGTGAGCGAGCCGGTACTGGCCGCGCTGCTGCTCGGCAAGGCCGCCCAAGCCGCCGAGCGGGGCGTGGAGTTGACCCTCACCGAGGACAGCAGGATCGACGACGGGGTGCTCCCGCCCGGGCTCTCCGCCCGGGACCTGATCACCGTGCTCGGCAACCTGGTCGACAACGCCGTGGACGCCGCCATCGCCGGGGCCGCGCAGAGCATCGCCCCGCCGGAGGTGACCGTCACGGCGCGGATCGAGCGCGGCGGAGCCCCGGGCGCCGGCGCCGGTGCGGTTTCTGCGGCTTCCCGTGCGGGCGCGGGCTCCGGCGTGGGAGCGGGCGCAGGCTCCGGCATGGGTACGGGTTCCGGCGTGAGCGGGGAGGGCGACTGCCTGCTGCTGCGGGTCGCCGACACCGGCGCGGGCATCGACCCCTCGGCCGTCGAGGACGTGTTCCGGCGCGGGTGGAGCACCAAGCAGGACGGCCGCGGGCACGGCCTCGGCCTGGCGCTGGTGGCCCAGGCCGCCCGGCGCAACGGCGGCACCGTCGAGGTCGGGCGCGAGCGTGGCGCGGTGCTGACGGTCCGGCTGCCGCTGGCAGGCCGGCCGCAGGACCGGCAGGAGCCGGGGGAACGCGCGGAACCGGGGGAGCCGGTGGAATGCGGAGAGCGGCGGGAGCCGGGAGGCCGCGAGCCCGAGGAGGCCCTGGCATGACCCGGTACCGTGGAGCGGATCCCGCGGGGATCTCCGTGCTGGTCGTCGAGGACGACCCGGTGGCGGCCGCCGCGCACACCCTGTACGTCGAGCGCGAACCCGGCTTCCGCGCCGTCGGCACCGTCCACAGCTGCGCCGACGCGCTGCGCTTCCTGGACCGGGCTCGCGCCGCCGGGACCCCCGTCGACCTCACCCTCCTCGACCTCTACCTGCCGGACGGCCACGGGCTGCAGCTGTGCCGCACGCTGCGCGCCGCCGGCCACACCACCGACGTCATCGCGGTGACCTCGGCGCGCGACCTCGCGATGGTCCGGCAGGCGGTCTCGGCCGGGGTCGTGCAGTACCTGCTGAAACCGTTCAGCGCCGCCGCCCTGCACGACCGGCTGGAGCGCTACGCCCGGTACCGGGACAGCCTCGGGCGGACCGGCGAGGCCACCGGGCAGGACGAGGTCGACCAGGCGCTCGCCCTGCTTCGGACCCCCGAGCGCAGCGCCCTGCCGAAGGGGCTGAGCGCGCCCACCCTGGACACCGTCGCCTCGGTGCTCAGGGAGGCCGCGACCGGGCTGTCGGCGGCGGCCGCCGGAACCGCCGCCGGGGTCTCGCGGATCACTGCGCGGCGCTACCTGGAGCACCTGGTGGACACCGGGCGGGCGGTGCGGGAGCCGCAGTACGGCAACGTCGGGCGGCCGGAGCTGTGCTACCGCTGGAAGGCGAAGCCGTGACGGCGGTGGCGGTGGCGGTGGCGGGCGACGGGGATGCGCGACGGGAGACGGGCGACGGGCGACGGGCGCCGGCGATTCCCGGAACGGGGCGCGTGACCTTTCGGCGCGACGCTCGTTGGAGGGACCGGGGGCTCGGCGGAGGATGTGGAGCGGTATCGGGGGGAAGTTCACCCGCTCGGGTGGTTCTCGGTGCCCTGCGGGCATTCCGCCAGGTCGAGAGCGATAAAGTTAGGCTTACCTAACTTCTCCTGGGGGTCTGTCGTGTCGCTCGCTGCCGTACCTGCCCAGGCCGCCTCCGGAACCCCGGCCCCGGCCGCCGGTGAGGCCATCCTGCGTCGCCAGCGCGTCCGCGAGTCCGCCGCCAGAACGTACGCCCGCTCCTTCCCGATCGTCCCGGTCCGTGCCAACGGCATGACCGTCGAGGGCGCCGACGGGCGGCGCTACCTGGACTGCCTCTCCGGCGCCGGCACGCTCGCCCTCGGCCACAACCACCCGGTGGTGCTGGAGGCCATCCGCCGCACCCTCGACAGCGGCGCCCCGCTGCACCTGCTCGACCTCGCCACCGCGGAGAAGGACGACTTCACCAGCGCGCTGTTCGACAGCCTCCCGGCCGGGTTCGCGAGCCGCGCCCGGGTGCACTTCTGCGGTCCGGCCGGCACGGACGCCATCGAGGCCGCGCTCAAACTGATGCAGACCGCGACCGGCCGCACCGGCGCGCTCGCCTTCACCGGCGGGTACCACGGCATGACCGCCGGCGCCCTCGCGCTCACCGGCAACGTCGCCGTCAAGGAGCCGCTGCCGAGCGGCGGCGAGGTCGTCCGGCTGCCCTACCCGTACGGCTACCGCTGCCCGTTCGGGGTCGGCGGCGACGCGGGTGCCGATCTCGCCGCCACCTACGTCGAGCGATTGCTGGACGACCCGTCGGGCGGCGTGGTGCCCCCCGCCGCGATGGTCCTGGAGGCCGTCCAGGGCGAGGGCGGCGTCGTCCCCGCGCCCGACGGCTGGCTGCGAGCGATGCGCCGGATCACCGCCGAACGCGGCATCCCGCTGATCGTGGACGAGGTGCAGACCGGGGTCGGCCGCACCGGCGCGATGTGGGCGATCGAGCACAGCGGCATCGTCCCGGACGCGATGGTGCTCTCCAAGGCCATCGGCGGCAGCCTGCCGCTCGCCGTCGTCGTCTACCGCGAGGACTACGACGGCTGGCGCCCCGGCGCCCACACCGGCACCTTCCGCGGCAACACCCTCGCCATGGCCGCCGGGGCGGCGACCCTCCGCTACGTCGCGGCGCACGGGCTGGCCGAGCGGGCGGCCGTCGTCGGCGACCGGATGGCGGCCCGGCTGCGCGACCTCGCGGGCGAACTGCCGGTGATCGGCGACGTGCGCGGCCGGGGGCTGATGCTCGGCGTCGAACTGGTCGACCCGACGGCCGAGCCCGACGCCTGCGGGGCCCGGCCGGCCGATCCGGCGCTCGCCGTACGGGTGCGGGAGGCGTGCCTGGCGCGCGGTCTGATCGTCGAACTCGGCGGGCGCCACGACGCGGTGCTGCGGCTGCTCCCGCCGCTCACCGTCACGGACGAGCAGGTGGCGGCCGTGCTGGAGCGGCTCGCCGACGCGATCGCGTTCGTGTCCGGGTCCGAGCGCGGGGCCGGGGCCGGGTCCGTGTCCGGGTCCGTGTCCGGGTCCGCTGCCCCGCCGTCAGCGTCGGCTGCGGGGCCGGCTGCGGGCGGTGCGTGGCGGGCGGAGCGGTGAGCGGCCCCGGGCCCGGTCCGATCGGCATGCCGGGGGGCGAGGTCGCGTCGGACGCCCTGGCCGGCGGCGCAGCCGGGCCCGGGGCGCTCGGGCCACTGCTGGCCACCGTCCTCGACGCGCTCGACACGGGCATCGCCATGCGCTCCGGACCGCTGCCGGCCGGCAGCCCCGCCGAGATCGCCGCACTGGTCGCCGACGCCCTGGCCACCACCGCCGGCCGCGGCGCGCTCGCCCGGCTCACCGAACTCCTCGCCTACGGAGCCGCCGACCCCGCCGACCCGGCCTGCGCCGCCCACCTGCACTGCCCGCCGCTCGCCGTCGCCGCCGCGGCCGACCTCGCGGTGAGCGCCCTCAACCCGTCGCAGGACTCCTGGGACCAGGCCCCCGCCGCCACGGCGCTGGAGACCGCGCTGCTCGCCGAACTCGCCGGGCTGGTCGGCTACGACCCGCAGCGCTCCGCCGGGGTCCTCACCTCCGGCGGCACCGAGTCCAACCTGATGGGGCTCATGCTGGCGCGCGACCAGAAGCTCGACGGCATCGTGGAGCTGGACGGGATCCCGGAGGGCGTCCGGCCGTGCATCCTCGCCTCCGAGGCCGCGCACTTCTCCGTCCAGCGCGCCGCCGCACTCCTCGGGCTCGGCGAGCGGGCCGTCCTCACCGTGCCAGTCGACCGGCAACTCCGGATGCGGGAGGAGGAGTTGGAGCGGTCCCTGGCGGAGGCCAGCTGGGCCGGGCGGACCCCGATCGCCGTCGTCGCCACCGCCGGGACCACCGACACCGGAGCCGTCGACCCGCTGGCCGCCGCCGCCGACCTCGCCCGCCGCTACGGTGCCTGGCTGCACGTCGACGCCGCGTACGGCGGCGGGGCGCTGCTCTCCGACCGGCTGGCCCCGCTGCTCGACGGCATCGCCCGCGCCGACTCGGTCTCCCTCGACTGGCACAAGCTCGGCTGGCAGCCGGCCGCCGCCGGAGTCTTCCTGGTGCGTCGCGCCGAGACGTACGTCTCGCTCGCCCGCCGCGCCGAGTACCTCAACCCGGTCGACGACGAGCAGGCCGGCTACCCGAGCCTGCTCGGCCGCTCCCTGCGCACCACCCGCCGAGCCGACGCCTTCAAACTCGCCGTCACCCTGCGCACCCTCGGTCGCGACGGCCTCGGCCGCCTCGTCGACGCCTGTCACGACCTTGCCCGCGCTGCCGCCGACGCCGTCCGTGCCGACCCCTCCCTGGAACTGCACGCCGACCCCGTCCTCACCACCGTCCTCTTCCGCTACCGTCCGCCGGGCGTGACGGACGGGGCGGCGCTGGACGAGATGAACGGTCGGCTGCGGCGGCTGCTGCTGCGCAGCGGCCGGGCGGTGGTCGGGCGTACCGAGTTGCCGGGGGACGGGCCGGGGCGGGTGCGGCTGAAGCTGACGCTGCTGAACCCGCACACGACGGTGGGGGAGGTCGGAACGCTGCTGCGCGAGGTGGTGGGGGCGGGCCGCAAGGTGGCGGGGGAGCGGGCGGGCTAGCGCGGCGCCCCCCGGGGCGCCGTACGGAAGCGCCGCGCGGGCCCGTGCGGGCGTCGCGCGGGCCCGTACGGCGATGGTCGGGCGCGCCGGGCGGGTCAGAGGCCCAGGAGGACCTTGTGGGCGAGCTCCCAGGTGTGGGGGTCGGCTGCGACCAGGAGGCCGTCCTCGCAGCCGGGGGCCTCGGGGCGGTACGGGGTGCCGTCCAGGCGGGCGGAGACGCCGCCGGCCTCGGTGACGAGGAGCGAGCCGGGGGCGTGGTCCCAGGGGAGGGTACGCCAGTAGAGGAGGAAGTCGAAGCGGCCCTCGATCACGTCGGGGTACTCGATTCCGGCGGCGTGCCGCCCGGGGGAGACCTCGCCGAAGGCCGTGGCGTTGGCCATCAGGTGGCGGCGGTGCTCGGGGTCCAGGAAGCGGCTCTTCACCGAACCGCGCAGCTCGGCGGCGTCCCGCGGTGCCGGCGGGCGGGTGAGGCGCTCGCCGTCGCGCCAGGCGCCGGCGCCCAGTTCGGCGCGGTAGGCGGTGGCGGTGGCGGGCTGCCAGATCCAGGAGGCCACGGTGCGGCCGCTGCGGACGAGGGAGCACATCACGGCGTACTCGGGGCGGCCGGCGACGAAGTTGGCGGTGCCGTCGACCGGGTCGACCAGCCAGGCGGCGGGTTCGTCGTGGAGTGCCCGGGCGAGTGAGGGGTCGGCGGCGACGGCCTCCTCGCCGACCACGGGGACCGGCAGCAGCTCGTGCAGGCGGCGGGCGATGATGGCCTCGGCCTCGCGGTCGGCGATCGTCACGACCTCGCCGGGCGCCTTCTCCATCACCTCGCCGGCGGCCAGCGCCCGGAAGCGCGGCTCCACCGCCTCGGCCGATGCCTCGGCGAGTATCTCCGCCACCTTGTCCATCAGCACGTTCGCGCTCCCTTCGCTGAGTACCACTCTCCCACGAGAGCGGGAAGAGGGCGGCGGCGGACGGGGGCGTGGAGCGGCTGACGGCCGACAGATGACAACCGACAGATGACAGCTGACAGATTTCGAAATCTGTCAGCTGTCATCTGTCATCTGTTCGTTGTCCTTGGTCACCCGCCCAGGTAGTGGAAGCCCGGGCGAGGGTGCATCAGGAACTCGTGGTGCGAGATGTTCCAGGCGTACGCGCCCGCCATGGCGAACAGCACGCGGTCCGCCGCCCGCAGCCCCGCCGCGCCGTCGGCCGCGCGGGCGAGGACGTCCTTCGGGGTGCAGAGCTGCCCGGCCAGGGTGGCGCGGCCGGTGGTCACGGCGGGGCGCGGCCACGGGTGCGGCCACAGGTCCACCGGGAGCACCGCGAAGGGCTGGGAGTGCCCCCGGGTCACCGGGGTTCGCAGGTGGTGGGTGCCGCCACGGACCACCGCGAAGTCCTCGCCGTGGCTCCGCTTCACGTCCAGCACCTCGGTCGCGTACCAGCCGCAGTGGGCGGTCAGCGCCCGGCCCGGTTCGATCCGCAGGGTGAGCGCGGGGTGGGCGTCGAGCAGTCCGGCCAGCCCCTCGCCGAAGGCCTTCCAGTCGAATCGCGCGGCCGGGTCCTCGTAGTCCACGGCCATCCCGCCGCCGATGTTGACCTCGTCGAGCGGGAAGCCGTGCCGTTCGGCGAGCGCGGCCGACCAGGCGACGATCTGCGCAGCGACCGACAGCTGCTCCGCCGCGTCGAGGCCGCTCGCCAGGTGGGCGTGCACGCCGCGCAGGCGCAGCTGCCGCCCCAGCGGGCCGCCGCCGGTGAGCAGGCGGACGCACTCCTCGGCCTGCTCCGGGTCCAGGCCGAACGGCGTGGGCCGTCCGCCCATCGCGAGCGGCACCGCGTCGAGCGCGTCCGTGGTGACCGCCAGGTTGACCCGCAGCAGCACGTCCACGACCGCCCCCGGCTGGTCCGCGAGCACAGCGGCGAGCCGGTGCAGCTCCTGCTCGCTCTCCACGTGCCAGCGGTGCACCCCGGCCGTCACCGCGGCGGCGATCTCGGCCGGGGTCTTGCCCGGCCCGCCGAAGGCCAGCGGCGCGTCCGGCACGGCGGCCCGAACGTGCGCCAACTCGCCGCCGCTGGAGACCTCGTAGCCGTCGACCGCGTCGCGCAGCGCGGTGAGCAGCGGCGTCTCCGGGTTGGCCTTGGCGGCGTAGTACAGCTCGACCCGCTCGGGCAGCGCGGCCCGGACGGCGGCGGCGTGCTCGCGCAGCGCGGCCAGGTCGTAGACGTAGGCGGGCAGTTCGTCGGACGCGAGGGCGGCGACGTGGCTGCGGACGGTCTCGGTCATCGGGCGGTGCTCCCGGCGTGAAGGCGGACGGGCATGCGGGCGGCCTCGGCGAGGACGGAGCCGGCCAGCGGGGAGGGCAGCCGGACGTAGCCGGCCTCGCGGTCGGCCTTGCGCTCCCAGCGGGTCAGCAGGTTGGCCTTGGCGGGTAGCGGGACACCGGCGAGCAGGGCGCGCAGCCGGGGCGGGCAGCCGTGGGCGGCGGCGTACTCCTCCAGGGCGTCCCGGACGGCCTGCCACAGCGCGCACTCCAGCTCGGGGTGGCGGTCCGCGAGGGCGGCGAGCAGCTCGGAGACGTGGTTGACCAGCAGGCAGTAGACCACGCGGTCCCAGCCGCGCTCGGCGTCGTACGTCATCGGGCCGGCCACCTCGGGCGGGAGGGCGGCGAGGATGTCGGCGTTGTGCTCGGGGACGAGCTTGGTGCCTTCCAGGTCGCGGAAGAGCACCTGGACGGGGTGCCCGGTGGCGTCCACGCCGACGAGCACGTTCTGCAGGTGGGGCTCCAGCACCACGCCGTGGTCGAAGTAGGCGGCCAGGACCGGCGGGACGAGCAGCCGCAGGTAGGCGCGCCACCAGTCGAGCGCCGCCGCGCCGTCCGCGCCGCCGCCCGAACCGGCCTCCAGCAGGCGGGAGATGTGCGCGGAGCTGGTCGGGTGTTCGTCGGCGACGGCGGCCGCGAGCAGCGGGGTGGTGCCGGGGCGCAGCACGCCGGCGAAGCCCTCGCGGACGATCAGGCCGAAGCCCTCGTACAGCGCCCGGTCGGGGTGGCCGTCGGCGCCGGGCAGGGCGAGGGTGCGGAAGGCCGGTTCGCGGAGCATCGCCGTGTCGGGGAAGCGCCGGGCGAGGTCGGCGAGCGCCGGTGCGAGCAGCCGGGTGAGCGCGACGGCGCCGGTGAGTTCGTAAGCGGCGTTCTTGCGCAGGCAGTTGGTGATGCGCACGTTGAGGCTGAACTTCAGGAAGGCGCCGGCGCCGTGCAGGGTGCGCACCGAGGCGGTGGCGGTGAAGCGCTCGCCGCGCGGGCCGAGGTCGAGGACGTCGCCCCTGGCCATGGCGTTGCGCAACAGCGGGTGGTCGCCGATGAGTTGGTACTGCCAGGGGTGGGTGGGCAGCAGCCGGTAGCCGTCCGGCACCTCGCCGAGACCGTCGAGCAGGGCGGTGGCGCTCCCGTCCAGCGACTCCTCGGCCAGCAGCTCGGCACGGACCGCGAGGTGGCGCAGCCGGAAGTCGGCGCGGGACTCCGGGGCGTAGCGGCGCCAGTCGCCGCGGGCGGCGGAACGGGACTTGGGGGCCGGGTGGAAGCGGTGGCCGAACAGCAGGGCCTGTTCGGACTCCAGGTAGCGGTCGGCTCCGGCGGCCGGGCGGCGCTCCAGGCCCTGGCGGACGCCGTCGTGGCTGGACGCCACCTGGGCGAGGAACTCCTCGTTGACCGTGCCGGTGCGCAGCTCCAGTTCGTCCCGGACGTACTCGGCCAGCTCCGGCCAGCCCAACACGGCCCATTCGCCGTCCCGTTGGACCTCGACGGGCCCGGTGAAGCGGTGCGCGCCGAGCAGCGAGGTGCGGCGCAGGGCGACCCGCAGCAGGGCGCCGCGGCGGGGCAGGCGCAGCAGCAGGCGGCCGCCGTCGGCGGCGGTCTGGTGCTCGGGGCCGGAGACCTCGCGCAGCAGGCAGTTCAGCAGGGTGTGGGCCACCACCTCGTCGGAGGTGGGCAGTTCGTGGTTCACGGGCTCGCGCGGGTTGGGCTCGCGGGCCGGCTGGCCGGCGGACGTCCGTACGGCAGTGGTCCGTTCGGCAGTGGTCTGCGCGTCCGTCGTCTGCCTCGTGGTCGTCTGTCCGATGGTCGTCTGCCCGGTGGTCGGCTGCGCGCTGGTCGGCTGCGCGGTGGTCATCTGCTCGGCGGTCATCGGCGACTCCAGCGCTGGCGGAGGGACGGGAGGGTGAGGGCGGTGGCCGCGACGGCGGCCAGCAGGGCGGCGGCGGTTCCGGCCACCACGGGGGCGGCGGCACCGAACCGTCCGTTGGCCAGCGCGGCGACGGCGCCGGCGGCGACGGCGCCACCCTTCGAGACGAGTTCGAGGGTGCCGAACATCCGGCCGGGCGGGCGCCCCTTGGCGGCGCCGGCGGCGAGCACGGCGAGGCAGACGAGGCCCAGGGTGAGCCCGGCCCCGAGCAGCAGCCGGACGGCGATGAACACGGGCAGCGAGTACGCGACGGTGTGCCCGGCCAGGCCGAGCGCGACGAAGCCGAAGCCGAGCGCGATGCCGGTGTGCGGACGGGAGTCGAACGCCCGGTGGGTGCGGGAGGCGAACACCAGGTAGCACAGGTGCGGCAGGGCGAAGAGCACGCCGGTGGTGGTGCCGTCCACGCCGGGCAGGCGCTGCTCGGCGAGGGCGATGAGGTAAGGGAAGGAGATGACCGTCGCGAAGACGAAGACGAACTCGAAGGCGTAGAGCGTCAGGAGCGGCGCCGAGGCGGTCTTCGCGGACGCCCGGCCCGTGGCGGCTTCGGGGGCCTCGGGGAGCGTCGGCTCGGGCAGCAGCGAGAGGAACACCGCTGCGGTGAGCGGGAGTACGGCCATCACCAGATACTGGCGGTGCGGGTCGATCCACGGGGAGAGCGCCCCGACCATGATCGGCGCGGCCACCAGGGCCGCCCGTGCGCTGCCCTGCATCAGGGTGAGCGCACGGGAGAGCCGACTGCCGTCGAGTGCGGCTGCCAGGTAGCCGTTGGTGGCCGCGAAGGTGCCGCCGAGGAAGCCCTGGAGGACCAGTGCGAGGGTGAAGGCGGGCAGGCTGTCGGCGGCGCCGGCGAGCAGGAAGGAGACGGTCAGCCCGAGTTGGGCGCGCAGCAGCAGCCGCTTGCGGCCGAAGCGGTCGGCCAGTCGGCCCCACAGCGGCGCGCCGAGCCCGCTGAACACCGTCGGCACGATGTACAGGACGCCCGCCCAGCGGGCCTGCGGGTCGCCGAGACCGGGCAGGATCGCGGTGAGGTACGGCGGCAGGCCGAGCGCGGCGAAGGAGGCGACGAAGTAGCAGGCCGCGACGGCGTGCACCTGGCGTCGACCGAGCCCTTCGGGGTGCGCGGCCGCGGGCTGCGAGTGCTGCGGGAGCGCCTCCACGGTCATCGGGCGGTCCCGTTGCCGTGCGCGGTGCCGCGTCCTGGGTCGGGTGCGGGGCTGTGTGCGGAGCTGTGCGCTGGACCGAGTGCGGGACTGTGCACGGGGCTGCGTGCGGCGTCGCGCAGGTAGTTCGGGCCGGTGGTGTAGTGCTTGTTGATGTCGGCGGCGCCCGAGCGCTGCTTGCTGAGCAGTGTCCCGGCGGTGACCATGGCCTTGACCGGAAGGCGCTCGGCGTCCAGCAGGGCCGTCCGCAGCGGCTCGCCCACCGGCCCCAGCCGCTCCACGGCTTCCGCCGTGCGCTTGCGCAACAGCGTGAGGACGTCCGTGAGTTCGGCCCGGCCGTGGTCGGCGAGACCGAAGGCGACGGAGCCGGTGCACAGGTGACCGGTGATGGTGGCGAAGAGGTCGACCAGGGCCCGGTCGTCCTCGCAGAAGATCCGCGCATCGTCGAACTCGTCCACGGAAGGGGCGAGTTCGCCGAGGGCGGCGGTCATCCGGGCGGTGTGCACGCGCGGGCCGTCGTCGTCCTTGTAGAGCAGCCGCAGACCGTCCCCGTCGAGCACCAGCGAGGTGTTCTGCTGGTGCGACTCCAGGGCGATGCCGTAGCCGAACAGCGTGGTCTGCCAGTCCAGCAGCAGCTCCAGCAGGGCGTCGTAGCAGGCCAGGACGGAGCCATCGTGGTAGCGGTCGGCGAGGTGGTCGATGACCAGGCGGCCGTCGGGTGCGGGGGCCAGCAGGGCGGCCAGCGGGACGGTGGTGGCCCGCTCCAGCCCCGCCGGGTAGCGGCGCAGCAGGACGGCCAGCAGCTCGTGACCGGCGTGCGCCCAGGTCTGCTCGTCGGCGTGCAGGATCCGGCCGGCGAACCGCGGCTCGCGCTCCAGCACGGCCTCGACCAGCCGCTGGCCGGCCGCGCCGTCGAGCAGTGTCCCGGGCTTGATGGTGCGGCGGTTGAGCCGGCCCAGGGTGGCGGTGGCGAGCGGGAGCTTGAGGTGGCACCCGGGGTCGTCGGCGACGGCGACGGTGCGCATGGACAGGGTCGGGACGACGGTCAGGTACGGCCGGTCGGCGAGCACTGCGCGGTCGGTCAGGCCGGTGGCCGCCAGCGCCTCGTCCAGCGGCGCGCCGACGGTGAGCGGGTGGACCGGCAGGGTGGCCCAGCCGTCGCCGGGGCACCGGTCGGCGAGGCCGAGCCAGGCCGGTGTGGGCCACCAGCTGGGCAGGGGACGTTCGCCGTGGACGGTCAGCGCGTCGGTCGGCACGGCCAGCCAGCGCAGTTCGAAGGCCGGGTGGAACTCGGGTGCGTGGGCGCGTAGTTGGGGCTCGGTGAGCCCGGAGCGGCCGCGTGCTGTCGGGTAGACCGGATGGTCGATGTGAGCGGCCAGGGTGTCGTGGCCGAGGGCGGCGGCGGGGCCGGTCCAGTCGGCCGGGTCGGGGCCGTACAGATCGGTCAGCCGGTCGTGCACCTCGGTGCGGACCCGCTCGTGCAGTTCCATGGTGGCGAGGGTCTGGCGGCACTCCTCGGCGAAGGCCGCCCAGCCGGGCCGGTCCTCGGCCTCGGCCAGTTCGGCGAGCGCCGCCACGACGGTGTCCGGGCCGGTGATCCGACGTCCGTCGAGCTCCAGCAGCGGCAGCCGGGCGGCGTACTCGCACTGGAAGCCCTCCGGGGCCACCGGCAGGGCGAGCCGAGCTTCGGGGACGGTCAGCCAGGGGCCGTCCGGACGGGTCTCGACGGTGCCTCGGCTGCGCAGGCCGAGGACGTCCTCGCGCAGCAGGGCGGACAGCACCCGCAGGGTGAGCTGCTGGGTGGCGGTGGCCGTGGCCGCGGCGGCCGTGTTGGTGGCCGTGGTGGCTGCGGGGCGGGTCTCGGCTGTCGGCCGGTCTCCGGGGGTCATGGGGTGATTTCCCAGCGGTTGGCGGCGAGGAAGCGGGCGACTGCGGTGTCCACGGCACCCTGGTCGGTGCCGACGGCCCAGATGACGCCCAGGTAGTCGCGGTTGGTGCGGTAGAGCTCGTGACGTTCGCCGAGCGGGCGCAGCGGTCGGTAGGCGAGCCGGACGCCGTCGCGCTCCTCGTCGTACGGGCCGGGGGCGGCGGTGAGGACACCGGCGCGGTCGGCGCAGACCAGCTCGTTGCGGGCCCGGCGGAGGGTGGCGGCGCACCTCTCCGTCAGGTCGGCGGGCAGCTCGTGACCGAGGTGGACGCCGAGGACGAGCTCGAACAGCGGTATGTCGAGGATTTCGGCGAGCATCAGGTCGCACTGGTCGCCGATGGCACGGTAGTTGACCTCGATGATCCGGGCGCGGCCGTCCGGTTGCAGCACGAACTCGGTGTGGCAGACACCGAACCCGACGCCGAGTGCGTCGAGTTGGGCGAGCACCTGGTCGACCACGGGCTGCGGGTGGGCCGGGACGAAGGTGAGCAGCTCCTCGATGAAGTCCGGCGGCGGGGAGATCCGGGTGCGGAAACCGCCGAGGACGTGGCGACGGTGGCCGTCGCCGAGGGTCTCCAGGGTGTACAGCTGCCCGTCCAGGAACTCCTCGACCACCAGGGTGGCGCCGGCCCTGCGGTGCTGGATCTCCTTGCAGCGGGCGAGGAGTTCCGCGGTGTCGGTGACCAGGGTGACGTCCTCGCTGGCCACGCCCTCCCGGGGCTTGACCACGCAGGGGAACGGCGGGTCCAGCTCGGCCGGGTCCTGCCCGGGGGCCAACTCGGCGGACCAGACGGTGTCCTGGCCGGTCAGTGCGAGGTGGCGGCGCAGCTGGCCCTTGTCCTTGGCGCGCAGCGCGGCCTTCCAGTCCTTGGCGGGGAGGCCGAAGTACTCGGCGGCCAGGGCGGTCTGGGTCTGCAGGTGGTCGCTGTTGCTGAAGACCGCGTCGGGTGCGTGGCCCGGGGAGGACAGGGTGAGACGGGAGATCAGGCTGACCACGGCGCGGAAGTCGCGCACGTCGCACTCCAGGATCTCCGGTGCGGAGAAGGGGAGCGCGGCGTAGGCCTGCCGGTGGGGGTCGGCGCAGTCGGTGAGGACGGTGACGTCGAGCCCGAGCCGGGCGGCGGCGGGCAGGAAGCCGGTGGTGACCGAGTCGGTGGGGTTCAGGGCGAGCAGGTAGAGCCGCATGGGGGTCCTCAGGGGATGGCGGAGGCAGGTGGGCGGACAGCTGACAGCCGACAACTTTCGAAATCTGTCAGTTGTCAGCTGTCGGCTGTCAGTCGTCGGTTGTCATCCGTTCGCCGACATTCGCCGGACGACGGCCGCGACGGCGAACGGGATGACGACCGGGACGGCTACTTGGGCGCGTCCACGCCCGCGGCCTTGGCGATGTCGACGAGCATCGCGTCGGCGGCCTGGACACCGATGCCGGACATCCAGGTCTCGTCCGGGACGTTGAACACCTTGTTGTTCTTGACGGCGTTCAGGCCCTGCCAGACCGGGGTCTGCTGGACCTCGCTCTCCTTGGTCTTGGTCGGGTCGTCGGCGGTGGTGACGAACACCAGGTCGGCGTCCGCCTGGTTGATCTGCTCGGCGCTGACCTCGATGATGTTCTGGTCTACGTCCTGCGCGGCCGGGCGGGTCAGGCCGACGTCCTTGAGCACCACACCGCTGTAGGAGGACTTGGCGTACAGGCGGGTCGGGCCGGCCACGAAGCGGACCACCGACGCGGTCGGCATGGTCCCGTTGAACTTGGTCCGGATCTCCTCGCCGAGCTTCTTCGCCCGCGCCTCGTAGTCGGCGAGCGCCTTCTTCGCCTCGTCCTCCTTGCCGAGCGCCTGGGCGTACAGCGCCAGGTTCTCCTTCCACGGGAACCCGGTGGTCTCGGCCAGGACGGTCGGGGCGATCGCGTTCAGCTGGGAGTACACCTTGGCGTGCCGGACCTTGGAGGAGAGGATCAGGTCGGGCTTGAGGGAGGCGATCAGCTCCAGGTTCGGCTCGTTCATCGGGCCGACGTCCTTGGTGTCCTTGATCTTGTCCTTGAGGTAGTTCGGGAACCCGCCCTCGGTCTTCATGTGCGGGGACACCGCGCCGACCGGCGTGATGCCGAGCAGCGTGACGTCGTCCAGCTCGCCGCTGTCGAGGACGACGACGCGCTTCGGCTGGCTCTTGAGCTCGGCCGTGCCCGCCGCGTGCTTGACGCTGCGCGGGAAGCCGGCGGCGGTGCCGGCCGAGGCGGCGGACGCGGAGTCGCCGCCCGACTTCGCACCGTCCCCGCTGCTGCCGCAGGCGGCGAGCAGGGTGGTCGAGAGGGCGACGGCGAGGACGGCGACGGGGAGTCGGCGGTTCATCAGGGTTCCTTGGATCGGGTCGAACGGGGGGACGGGGGTGGGAAGTTCAGACGGCGGTGGCAGCCGTACAACCGACGGCATCGGCATCGGCAGCCGTAGCGGCAGCGGCAGCGGAACCGCGCGCCCGCGCCCGCGCACGCGGCACGACCAGCGGCGTGCCGGTCTCCGGATCGGGCACGACCCGGCAGGGCACCTGGAAGACGGCCTCCACCAGCTCGGCGGTCAGCACCTCCGACGGCGGACCGGCCGCCGCGAGCCGTCCGTCCTTGAGCACCACCAGGTGGTCGGCGTACCGGGCGGCCTGTCCGAGGTCGTGCAGCACCATCACGACGGTGCGTCCGGCCTCGGCGTGCAGGTCGGCGACCAGGTCGAGCACGTCGAGCTGGTGGCGCAGGTCCAGGAAGGTGGTCGGCTCGTCGAGCAGCAGCAGGTCGGTCTCCTGGGCGAGCGCGAGCGCGATCCAGACCCGCTGGCGTTGCCCGCCGGAGAGCCGGTCGACCTGCCGGTCGCGGAGCTCGGCGGTGCCGGTGCGTTCCAGCGCGTCCTCGACGGCGGCCTGGTCGGCCTTGGACCACGGGCTGAGCATCCGCTGGTGCGGGTACCGTCCGAGCCGGACCAGCGCCTCGACGGTGACCGCCTCCGGGGTGACCGGCTGCTGCGGCAGCAGGCCCATCCGCTTGGCGAGCGCCCGGGCGGGCATCCGGTGGATGTCGGCGCCGTCCAGAGTGACAGTGCCGGCGGCCGGGTCGAGCAGCCGGACGAGCCCGCGCAGCAGCGTCGACTTGCCGCAGGCGTTCGGTCCGACGATCGCGGTGACGGCGTCGCCGGGCAGTTCGAGGTCGAGCCCCTCGACGATGGTCCGGTCGCCGTAGCGCAGCCCGAGGCCCCGGGCGGCGAGCCGGTTCGCGGTTGCGCCGGGGGCTGCCGGAGGGGTCCGGCCGGCAGCTGCGGCAGGGGTGGTGGCGGTCGCGGTCGCGGTCGCGGTGGCAGTCGCGGTGGCAGTCGCGGTCGCGGTCTCGGCGGACGTCTCGGCGGAGGTCATCAGCTGCTCCTCTGGGGAAGCCGGCTCTGGCGGATCATCAGCACCAGGAGCCAGGGCGCGCCGAGGGTGGCGGTGACGGCACCGACCGGCAGGCCGTGGACGGGGATCACGTGGAGCACCAGGAGGTCGGCGGAGAGCAGCAGCACGGCGCCGGTGAGCGCGGTGAGACCGAGGGTGCCGAGGGTGGGCGGTCCGGCGAGCAGCCGGACCAGGTGCGGGACGGCGAGCGCGACGAAGGCGACCGGTCCGGTGAGGGCGGCGGCCAGCGAGGCGAGGGTGATGGTGAGCAGCAGCAGCCCGAGCCGGTCGCGGGCCGGGGTGAGGCCGAGGCCGCCGGCCGAGTCGTCGCCGAGGTCGAGCACGGCGACCCGCCGCTGGCTGAGCAGGACGCCGACCGCGGTCAGCCCGATGGCGGAGCCGCCGATCCACACCTCGGTCCAGTTGCGGCCGTAGAGCGAGCCGGTGGTCCACTGCAGTGCCGAGGAGGCCAGCTCGGCCGGGAACCGTACGATCATCAGGTTCACGGCGGCGGCGAGGCCCTGCTGCACCGCCAGGCCGACCAGCACCAGGCGGGTGACGGCCATCTTCGAGCGCCAGGCGAAGCCGCCGAGCAGCAGCGCCGCGAGCAGCCCGCCGCCGACCGCGGCCAGCGGGATCAGCTGCTGGGAGGCGCCGGTGGCCAGCATCAGGACGGCGCCGAAGGAGGCGCCGCCGGTGATGCCGATGGTGTCGGGGGCGGCCAGCGGGTTGCGGAACAGCCGCTGCAGCATCGAGCCGGCCATCGCCAGCCCGGCGCCCGCGATCAGGGCGGAGACGACGCGGGGCGCGCGGAACTGCTGCACCACCAGGACGTTGCCGGGCTCGCCCTGGCCGACGAGCGCGCGCAGGGCGTCCCAGACGGGGATGTCGAGCTGCCCGGTGCCGAGCGCGATCCCGGTCAGCAGCACCAGCAGCGCGGCGGCGACCAGCGACCAGACGGCGGTACGGGTCCGGCGGCGGGCGAGGGCCCGGGCGGGGAGGGCGAGCGCGGTCACCGGGCCACCTTCCGGGCCAGCACCGCGAGCAGCGGCGCGCCGAGGAACGCGGTCACGATGCCGACCTCGATCTCGGACGGGCGGACCACCAGCCGACCGAGCACGTCGGCGGTGAGCAGCAGCAGCGGACCGGCGATCAGGCAGCCGGGCAGCAGCCGGCGGTGGTCGTTGCCGAGCAGCGGGCGGACCAGGTGCGGGGCGGCCAGTCCGATGAACGCCACCGGTCCGGCGACCGCCACCGCACTGCCCGCGAGCAGGACGACGGCGAGCCCGCCGGCCACCCGGATCCGGGCCACCGGCACGCCCAGCGACTGCGCGGTCTCGTCGCCGAGGGCCAGCGCGTTGAGCGCGGGGGAGATGGCGAGGGAGCCGATCAGGCCGAGTGCGAGGAAGGGCAGGACGGGGGTGAGGGTGTCCAGGTGCCGTCCGGCGATCGATCCGGCCAGCCAGAACCGGGCCTCGTCCAGCGTGCGGTGACTGGCCAGCATCAGCGCCGAGGTCCAGGAGGTGAGCACCACCGTGAGCACGGTGCCGCCGAGCGCGAGCCGGACCGGGTCGAGGTCCCCGCCGCGCCGGGACATCGCGTACGCGGCGACGGCGGCGACAGCCGCTCCGGCGAAGGCGAACCAGAGGTACTCGACCGGGCGGGAGAGGCCCAGCGTGTAGATCGCGGCGACGACGGCGAGGCTCGCGCCCGCGTTGATGCCGAGGGTGACCGGCGAGGCCAGCGGGTTGCGGGTGACGCCCTGGGCGACCGCCCCGGCGACACCGAGCGCCGCCCCGACGGCCAGTCCGATGAGCGTGCGCGGGACCCGAAGGCCCGTCACCACATCGGCGTCACCGCCGTGGGCGGCGCCGGTGAGGGCGTCGACGACGGTCGACAGCGGGATGGATCGGGAGCCCAGCGCAAGGCTCAGGGCCGCACACAGCACGAGCGCGCACACGCCGGCGAGCAGCACCAGGAGCTGCCGGGCCGCCGAGGCGCGAGGCGTCGGCGGGACTGTGGAGGCGGGCGGATCGGTTCTCAGCACGAAGCGATATCTTAGGTTAGGTTTACCTAAGTTCGTCAAGGGTTTGGGTGATTCGCCCTCTACTGGCCCGATGTGTCGACCGGCCCGCGATCGCCCCTGGTCGCCGGGCGACATGAGGCATTGTAAGGTGAGCCTCACCTTAATCGATCATACGGAATCGATCTCGGGAGTGCCGATGGTTCCCGGAACACCCCTGCCCGTCGCGCCTCGCGGCGCCCTGCCGTCCGGCGCGTCCGTCCTGTCCGGCGGGTCCAC
This sequence comes from Kitasatospora sp. NPDC096140, assembly GCF_040303045.1. Classification (NCBI taxonomy): domain Bacteria; kingdom Bacillati; phylum Actinomycetota; class Actinomycetes; order Kitasatosporales; family Streptomycetaceae; genus Kitasatospora; species Kitasatospora sp. NPDC096140. The sequence goes on along the minus strand of NZ_JBEOUW010000001.1, from coordinate 28,127 downwards.
CGCGTCCACTGCATCTGCCGCGCCCGTCGCGGCTGGTGGGTCCACCGCGTCCGCCGCGCTCGTCGGTGACTACCGGCGGCTGCTGGAGCTGTGTCCGGTGCTGGACCTGCGGCTGCTCGACGCCGTCGAACCGGCTCCGCGCGCCGCCGACGGCTGGTACTCCGGAGCCCGGATCGCCACCGACGAACGGGCGCTGGCCGCCGTCCTGGCCGGCGAGGAGTCCCGCATCGCGGCCGAGCACGGCCGCGCCCCGCGGCCGCACGTGACCGCTTCCCGGCTGCTGCACCACTACGTCTGGTCGGCCTGCCTGATCGTCGCCGGCCCCTGGCACCTCGCCCGGAGGGTGCCGGTCGTCGACCCCGCCGACCTCTGGCTGCACGCTCCCACCGGTGCGCTCGCGCTGCGCCCGCGCGGCCACGTCACCCTCCCCGGTGACGACGAGCTCCGCGCCGAACTGCGGGCCGCCGTGGTCGCGCACGTCGAGCCGCTGCTCGCGGCCTTCGCCGGGCCCACCCGGCGTCACGACCGGGCGCTCTGGGGCATGGTGACGGACGACCTCGCCTCCGCCGTCTGGTACCTGGGCCGGATGCTCGGCGACGAGGACACCGCCGTCACCGCCGCCGGGGCCGTCCTGCCCGGCGGCACCCAGCCGCTACCGGGCGCCGCCGACTTCCGCCGCCTGCACACCCCCGACGGGCGCACCCACCACACCCGCACCCGGCTCGGCTGCTGCCTCTACTACGCGGTCGGGCCCGAGGCCGTCGCCTGCCTGACCTGCCCGCGCACCTCCGACGAGGAGCGGCTGCGGCGGCTCTGACCGCGAACGGCGGCGGGTCCGGCTGCGCACGGCTGCGGCGACCCCGGCCGCGAACGGCCGCAGCGACCCCGACCGCGAACGGCCGCGAGCCGGGCCGCCGGAACGCTGACGGACCGTCCACAGCGTTGCGGGGAAACGTGGTTCGTTGTCAGTGCTGTCGGCTATGGTCACCCGCATGATCGATTCCACCGTGCGGGTCCGGATCGCCCGCCCCTCGCGCGACCTCGCGGCAGCCGAACGCTTCTACGTCGGCGGCCTCGGGCTCGACGTGCTGTGGCGCAGCACCGAGCGGGTCTCCGGCGAGCACGACCTGCTGATGGTCGGCCCGCCCGGTGGCGCCTGGCACTTCGAGCTGACCCACGACCCGGAGCGGCCGCTGGAGCCCACCCCGACGGTGGACGACCTGTTCGTCGTCTACCTCGGCGCGCCGGTGGACGAGGCCTTGGTCGCCCGGCTGGAGGCGGCCGGCGGCACCCGGGTCGAGGCCCACAACCCGTACTGGGAGGAGTTCGGAGTGACGGTGGCCGACCCGGACGGCTACCGGCTGGTGCTCTGCTCCCGCACCTGGGGGGCCTGACCGGCCGGGCCCGTTCCGCTCCCGTCGCGCGGTGCCTGGCCGGGGGTGGACTCCCCGGCCCCGCCGCGCGGTGCGGGGTCGAGCAGGGCTTCTCCGGCCCCGCCGCGCAGCACCGCCACGCCCCGGTCCAGGTCCACGCCGAAGTGCGGCGGCGATCCGGCCTGCGCGTCGTCCCGCAGAGCGAGCCGCTCCTTCTTCTGCTCGACCTGGATCCGCTTCCCCGGGCTGAACAGCGCGTGCAACTCGTCCAGCCCGCCGGCGCCCAACCCCGCGACCCCGGGCCCGCGCTGCCGCGGGCGCGGCGAAGCCTCGTCCCGGATCTGCCACACCGCCAGTGCGGCCAGCCCCAGTAACGCCGCCACCGTCGCCACCACACCCACGATCAGCCCCATGCCCGCTCAACGCCGGACCGGGGTGGGGGCGTTCCCCGGACGCCCGTTCGGGCCGGGGCCGCGCCCGCCGGATACGCTGCCACACCAACGGAAGGAGCGCCCTCACCATGACCGTGCGCGGAACCCTCGTGGACATCCGGACGGCGGACGGCACCGCCGACGCCTACCTCGCCCACCCCGATGACGGCCGGGCCCACCCGGGCGTCATCCTCTACATGGACGCCTTCGGGCTCCGGCCGCACCTGAAGCGCATGGCCGACCGCCTCGCCGCGGCCGGGTACACCGTGCTCGTCCCCAACGCCTACTACCGGAACGGCCGCGCCCCGGTCGTCGAACTGCCGGAACTCATCGACGTGGAGAGCGACGACCCGGTCTTCGACCGGCTCGGCCCGTTGCTCGCCACCCTCACCCCCGACGTGACCGAGCGCGACGCGGACGCCTACCTGCGCTGGCTCGCCGAGTCGCCGCTGGTCCACGACGGCCCGGTCGGTCTCACCGGCTACTGCCGAGGCGCCCTCCTCGCCCTGCGCACCGCCGCCGGCCACCCCGACCGGATCGCCCTCGCGGCCGGCTTCCACGGCGGCAACCTCGCCACCGAGCGCCCCGACAGCCCGCACCTGGGCGCCGAACGGATCACCGCAGAGCTGTACTTCGGCCACGCGGACCAGGACGAGGCACTGCCGCCGGAGCAGATCGACCGACTCGCCGAGGCCCTCACCGCCGCCGGTGTCCGCTACCGGGCCGAGGTCTACACCGGCGCCCCGCACGGCTACACCCAGGCCGACACCACCCGCTACGACGCGGTCGCCGACGAGCGGCACTGGGAGGCGCTGCTCGGCCTGCTGAAGCGCGTCCTGCCGGCCTGAGGCCGGGCCCCGGCTACCTCGGCCTCCGGGCCGCCCCCGCCCGGCTGCCTGGCCGGGCCGCCCCCGCCCGGCTGCCTGGCCGGGCCGCCCCCGCCTGCGGGCGCGGTCCGGCGGGCGCGGTCCGCGCCCGATCTGTTGGTTTGCGGTTCATGGTCCGGACGGACGGAGTTCGGACACCGGAGTCACCGGCCGGACAACGTCGGGTACCTGACGACGAGTCGGGCCCGGTCGCGCGGGTGTCGGGGGAGCGGACGCGGGCATCGGGGGAACGGGGCCGAGTGACGGATCCAGGGGGGCCGTACGTGCACAGCATGCAGGGCAAGCGGGGGACGCGAGCCGGGGGGACGGGCCTGCGCGGCGTCCAGGAAGCCATCGTGCGGGCATTCGCCGCATGCACGCCCGGCGGGGTGCGGCCGGGCGAACTCGACCGCGACGGACGGGCGTTGCGCTGGGTGGAGGCCGGGCAGGGGGCCGGTGTCCCGGTGGTCCTGATCGCGGGCTGCGGCACCTCGTCGCTCACCTGGGCGCCCGTCCTGCCCGAACTCGCCCGGCACGGGCGGGTGGTGGCGTACGACCGGGCCGGGATCGGCGCCAGCGACCCCTGCCGCAGCACCGGCCGGGCCGGGATCGTGACACCGACGCTGGACGGTCAACTCGCGGACCTCGCAGCGTTGGTGCGCCACCTGGACGCCGGTCCGGTGGTCCTGGTCGGCCACAGCTGGGGCGGCCAACTGGCCCAACTCCTGTCCTGGCAGCAGCCGGAGCTGGTGGCCGGGCTGGTGCTGGTGGATCCGGCGCACGAGGAGTTCCAGCCGCCGGCCGTCCGCGTCGCCGAAACCGCGCTGAACCGGCTGGGGATGCTCCGTGCGGCACTGGCAGGTGCGGCACCGGTGAACTCGTCGCACGGCCCGGCGGATCCGCTCGCCCGGGCCGAGGCGGCCGTGGTCGCGCACCACCACCAGCGGTGGACCGTACTCGCCGAGAACCGGCTGACCACCGTCGTCGTCCCGGAGATCCGGCGGCGCCGTGCCACCGCGCGACTGCCCGAGGTGCCGGTGGCCGTGTTGAGTGCGACCGAGGGGCTGCCGGGGAGGATGCGCTCCCGGTGGACCGCCGTGCAGTCGCAGATCGCGTCCCGCGCCACCAGGGGAACGCACATCGTGGTGCGCGAGTCCGGCCACGCCGTCCACGCCGACCGGCCCAGGGCGGTCATCGCCGCCGTCCTGGAGGTGTCCGATCACGCCCGGTACATCCGGAAGGCCTGACGGACGGGCGACAGCCGTGCTCAATTCCTTCCCGCATCCGCTCTGCTGAGGACACGACACGCTCTGGCACACTGTGTGCCGGCGACCCGGCGGGGCGGGTCACGACACACGGGGGGACAGCGGCATGAGCGGGGTGGGCACCGTGCTCGGCGGGCGGTACAGGCTGGTCGAGCGGATCGGCGGCGGCGCGATGGGCTCGGTCTGGCGGGCCGAGGACACCGTGCTGGCGCGACGGGTGGCGGTCAAGATCCTGCGCTCGGAGCTGTTCGAGGACAGCACCGCCACCCAGCGCTTCCGCCGGGAGGCCCAGCTGGTCGCGGCGATCGACCACCCGGGCGTCGTCGACGTCCACGACTACGGCGAGAGCGGCGCGGACGGTGACGAACGCTGCGCCTACATCGTCATGGAGCTGATCGACGGCCGCCCGCTGGACCGGGTGCTGGCGGACACCGGCCCGATGACCGTCGAGCGCGCGCTCGACCTGGTGGCCGGAGCCCTGGACGCGCTGCACGCCGCGCACCAGCGGGACATCGTGCACCGGGACATCAAGCCGTCCAACCTCATGCTGCGCACCGACGGCCGGGTCGCCATCACCGACTTCGGCATCGCCCGGGCGATCGCCAGCACCAAGCTCACCGCCCCGTTCGCGATCATCGGCACCGCGCTCTACATGTCCCCGGAGCAGGCCGAGGGATCGTCCCTGGGGCCGGCCACCGACCTCTACTCGATCGGCGTGGTCTGCTACGAACTGCTGGTCGGCGCGCCGCCGTACTCCGGGGACGGGCCGCTGCAGATCGCGCTCAAGCACGTCAACCAACCGGTGCCGGAGCTGCCGGAGGCCTTCCCGGCGGCGGTCCGGGCGCTGGTCGCCAGGGCGCTGGCCAAGAAGCCCGAGGAGCGGTTCGCGGACGCCGCCGAGATGGCGGCGGCGGTGCGCGCGGCACTCGTCGGCGACGGTGCCGAGGACGGCGAGGGCGCCGGGGTCGCCGGGGTCGGGGCGGCAGGAGCGGCGGGCGGTGCGACCGGGAAGGGGCCTGCGTCGGCCGACAGCCGGACGATCGCCCTCCGGCCCGGCGCGGGTCCGGCGGCGAAGGCTGAGGCCGGGTCAACGGAACCCGCTGCGGGCGGATCCGGGCCGGGCGGACCCGCGGCAGGCGGATCCGAGGCGGGCGAGGCCGAGCCCGGGGCCGTGGTGGTTCCCGCCGCCGGTGACACCCCCGTGCCTGCCGAGGTCGCGAAGGTGCAGCCGCAGCCGCAGCCCGAGGCGCAGACCGAGCCCGGCCGGCGAAGGTCCCGCCGGACCCTGCTGGTGCCCGTGATCATCCCCGTCATCATCTCGGCGGGCACCGCCACCGCCCTGCTGATCGACCGCAGTCCCGGCGGCTCCGACGCCACCGTGCCGCCCGCCGCCCAGCCCACCGTCGTGGTCACCGTCCCCGCGAACCCGGTCACCGGCACCCCGGCCGCGGCGACCGGCACCGCGCCCGCCACCCCGCCGCCGACCGACACCCCGACGGCCGCCCCGAACCCGGACCAGCCGGCCCCCGGTAGCGCCGACCAGCAGCAGGCCCCCGTTCCGGCTCCGGGTCAGGCCGGTGGCGGTGGTGCGTCGGGCGGTAGCCGGACCGGCGGTGCGGGTGCGTCCGCCGGCGGCGGCGCGTCCTCGGGCGGGTCCGGGGCAGGGTCCGGCTCCGGGTCGGGGTCAGGGGCCGCCGGCGGCCAGGCGAACCAGCCGGGCGGTGCCGCAGGCGGCAACCCGCCCGCCCCGCCCGCCAATCAGAACCCGCAGCCGCCGGCCCAGACCTCGGGCGGCGGCACCACCGCGGCGCCGCCGCAGAGCCCGAGCCGCCCTGCGTCCTGCGGCGGCAACAGCTGGAGCACCATCGTCAGCGTGAAGCACGAGCGGCCGATCGGGATGCGCAACGACAACCTGAACGGCGACAACCCGCTCGTGCTCGGCGGCGCCGCGCAGTACGGCTGGGTGCGCTCGACCAACCCCGGTTCGTGGATCCTGTTCAACGCCTGCAACAACGGCGGCCCGCAGCTCGTCCAGACCACGGACGGGAGGGTCGTGTTGAGCAACGGGTTCAGCTTCCTCACCAACTGGACCGTCCGCAACGGCTCCACCCCGGGCTCGTACACGCTGGCCGACTACATGAACTCGGTCTGCATGACCGACAACGGCGTGGGCAACGCGATCACCATGGTGGCCTGCACCCCCGGCAACACCGCGCAGGAGTGGCGCCTCCAGTAGCGGCGACTGTTCGAGGATCAGTAGCAGCCCCCGGTGATCCGGGCAAGGGCGAGGGAATGGCGGAACCTCGCCAGTCCGGAGCCGAGGGGCGTGTGGAATCTTCTACACAGATGTAAAAGTCGATTGCCGGTCGACCGGATCCGCCCGCCGGCCACTGCTCGGGCGGGCGGGCGGTCGTCGGCGCTGGCGGTCGGACATGGTTCGGACGGGAACGGCACGCGCGTTGCGGTGAATCGTCCCGGTCCGGCCGTCGACTCCACACTCTTCACCGCATGGCGGGACCTGGCCAACTCCTGAAGCGGACCTGTCATTTCTTCTGATGGATTGTCATGCTTCTGTTCATCCCCCGGCGGCAGCCCCACCCCCACCCCTTGGTGGCGAGCCGCCCGACTGCACGGGATCTCAGCACGTCAGCGCCCGTTCCGCCCCACAGGTGCCGACCCCGGCCCCCGGGACGTGGTGCGACCGCGCCCAGACGCGGTTTCCCGGAAGGACTCGTACGTGAAGCGAAAGCTCGCGGCTGTCGCCGTACTCTCGGCCACCGCCCTCCTGACCGGTGTGATCCAGGTGAGCACCGCCGCCCAGGCCGCCCCCGTCGACTCGTCGCCGGCCCAGGCCGCCCGGCAGCACGCCACCGTGCTCGCGGTGGCGAGCGGCCAGTCCGGCCCGCTCGCCAAGGCGCTCGGCCTGGGCGCCAAGGAGCAACTGGTCGCCAAGGACGCCGTGTTGGACAAGGACGGCACCCGCCACCTGCGCTTCGAGCGCACCTACGCCGGCCTGCCGGTGATCGGCGGCGACCTGGTCGTCCATCAGAAGGCCGACGGTGCCGTGAAGTCGGTCTCCAAGGCGGTCTCCGCCCGGATCGACCTGCCGAGCGTGACCCCGGCGGTCCCGGCCGACCAGGCCGCCGCGCAGGCCACCGGCGCGGTCAAGGCCACCGTCGGGGTGACCCTCGACGCCGACCAGTCCCCGCTCGCCGACGTCCACCAGACGGGCACGCCCCAGCTGGTCGTCTGGGCCACCGACGGCAGCCCCCGCCTCGCCTACCGCACCACCGTCGAGGGCGTGCGCGCCGACGGCACCCCGAGCAGCCAGGTCCTGGTCACCGACGCCGCCGGCGGCCAGGTGCTCTCCACCCACGAGAAGGTGCAGACCGCCGCCGGCACCGGCAAGGGCGTCTTCGTCGGCCAGGTCCCGCTGACCACCGCGCAGAGCGGCGGGCAGTACCAGCTCAAGGACGACACCCGCGGCGGCCAGTCCACCACCGACATGAGCAACGGCACCTCGGGCAGCGGCTCGCTGTTCGCGAACACCAGCAACAGCTTCGGTGACGGCACCGCCGGCAACCGCGAATCCGCCGCCGTGGACGCCCAGTTCGGTGCCGCCACCACCTGGGACTTCTACAAGAGCGCCTTCGGCCGCAACGGCATCCGCAACGACGGCGTCGGCGCCCTCAGCCGGGTGCACTACGGCTCCAACTACGTCAACGCGTTCTGGAGCGACGACTGCTTCTGCATGTCGTACGGCGACGGCAGCGGCGACGCCGCCCCGCTCACCGAGATCGACGTGGCCGGCCACGAGATGACCCACGGCGTGACCGCCGCGACCGCCAACCTCAACTACGACGGCGAGTCCGGCGGCCTCAACGAGGCCACCTCGGACATCATGGGCACGATGGTCGAGTGGTCCGCCAACCTGCCCTCCAACCCGCCGAACTACTGGATCGGCGAACTGATCAACCTGAACGGCAACGGCAGCCCGCTGCGCTACATGGACCAGCCGAGCAAGGACGGCCAGTCCGCCGACTACTGGGACGCCAACGTCGGCAACCTGGACGTCCACTTCTCGTCCGGGGTGGCGAACCACTTCTTCTACCTGCTGGCCGAGGGCAGCGGCGCGAAGAGCATCAACGGGTTCGACTACAACAGCCCGACGTACGACAACTCGACGCTCGCCGGCATCGGCCGGGACAAGGCGGCGCAGATCTGGTACCGCGCGCTGACCACGTACTTCACCTCCACCACCGACTACGCGGGCGCCCGTGCGGCCACCCTCAGCGCGGCGGCGGACCTGTACGGCTCGGGCGGCACGGAGTACAACGCGGTCGCCGCCACCTGGACGGCGGTCAACGTCAACTGAGCCGGGGAGAGCGAGCCGTCTCCGGGTCCGAGCCGGCCAGCCCGGACCCGGGGACGCGTCCGAGCGAGGCCCTGCCGGGCCGTGGGTGCCGGCCGGAGGGGTCGTAGGCGGCGGGGGCGACGGTGTGCGGACCACCGTCGCCCCCGCCGCATGCACGCGATATGACGCCACGTCAGGTGCTTTGGCCGCGTCGGCTGCGGCACGCGTCGTGCGACTCCTGGGCGGCGAGGACGGCGTCGCCGTGTTCGGCGGCCCAGGCGCCAAGTGCGCGGATCGGGGCGAGCAGGGCCGTGCCCGCCACCGTGAGGGCGTAGTCGACCCGCGGCGGCGCCTCGGCGTAACGGCGGTGCTCCACCAGGCCGTTGTACTCCAGCCGCCGCAGTGCCTCGTTGAGCACCTTCGGGCTGATCCCGCCGATCCGGTCGAGCAGCGCCCGCGGGCGCATCGGACCCCGCTCGCCGAGGACGTGGACGATCACGCTGTCCCAGCGGTTGGCGATCACCTCGAAGGCCAGCCGGGCACGGCAGTCGGCGGCGAAGACGGCACCGCCCAGGTCGTCGCCGTCGCCGCGGCTGTCGCCGTGGTTGCCGTTGTTGCTGTTCATGCCGTCCTCACTGCGCCGGCCCGTGGTGTCCATACGGCCATCCTGCCCGGGCCGATGCCTACCGGGTGGTGTGCATCGGCCCGCCTAGCGTGCCGGGCACAGCAGTTCGCGCCGACCCCGGTCGGGTGACGACGGCGAGGAGTGGACATGAGGATCGGCATTCTCGGAACGGGCGCCATGGCGGCGGCCCTCGGCGGGGCCTGGGTGCGAGCCGGGCACGAGGTCGTGGTGGGCGGGCGCGACCCGGGGGCGGCTCGCCGGCTGGCCGCCGAGACGGGCGCGTCGGAGGGTGGCGACCTGGCGCGGGCGGCGAGGTTCGGCGAGGCCGTCCTGGTGGCGGTGCCGGCCGATGCGGCGGTGCCGGTGGTCGGACCGCTGGCGGCCGACCTGGTCGGGCGGACCCTCCTGGACTGCACCGTGCCGATGGCCCCGGGAGCGGACGGCCCCCGCCTGACCACGACGGGCGCCGCGGACTCCGTCGCGGTGCGGCTCGCCGCCGCGGCTCCGGCGGCCCGGGTGGCCAAGGTGTTCGGGATCTGCCACGAGAGCATCTGGACCCTGCCGCGGCCGGCCTTCGAGGGCGGCGCGCCGCTCGGGGTCCCGTACTGCGCCGACGACCCGGCCGCCGCCGCACTGGTCGCCGATCTGGTGGCCTCGATGGACTGCGTGCCCGTGCACTGCGGGGGCCTCGACCGGGCCGGGCTGCTGGAGGCGACGGCCGTCTTCGCGATCGGCGTCTGGTGGTCCGGCGGCGAGGCGCGCCGGGTCTTCCCGTCCCCGGCCCTGGCGCCGGGCGCGGCGGACGACGACGAGGGGTAGCGAGTCCGGTCGGCCGCGGTGCACCGGGAGGACTCGACCGTCCGCGGGTGGCGGGCTGGTGACGGCTGACGGCTGACGGCTGACGGCTGACGGGTGACAGCGAACAGCTGACAGATTTCAACATCTGTCTGCTGTCAGCTGTCCGCTGTTACCTGGCACCCGTTGCCTGCCGCCCCTCACCCACCCGTCGGCGCCAGGTCCTTGCGGATCTCGTCCAGGATCAGACCGGCCCCGATGTACCCGATGCCGAGCATCCACAGGTTGTCGTCCACCCGGAACACCCGCCCGTTGCGGACGGCGTCCAGGTTCTTCCACAGCGCGCCCTCGGTGATCTTCCCCTGGTCGGACTTGGCCGCGTCCCCGTACACCGAGTAGAAGACGACGTCCGCGGCCGCCTGGTCCACCTGCTCGGGGCTGATCTCCATCGAGAAGCCGGGCTTGTCCTGGTTGGCGGGTCGGCCGAGCCCGAGGTCCTTGAACAGCGAGCCGACGAAGGTGTCGTTGAGGTAGAGCCTGGTGGGCGCGCCCGCCAGGAAGCGGGCCATCTCGACCCGGGTGGCCCCGGCCCTGGCCGGCCCGCCCAGCGCGGTGACCAGGTCCCGCAGCTTCACCTGGTAGGCAGCGTCCGCCGCCGCGGCCTCGCTCTGGCGGCCCAACGCCTCCGCGTGCAGGCGGACGTTCTCCTTCCAGGTCGGGCCGGTGGTCTTGGAGAGGACGGTCGGCGCGATCTTGGACAGTTCGTCGTACCGCTTGTCGTCGCGGACCTGGTTGCTGAGGATGAGGTCCGGCCGCAGTGCCGCGATCGTCTCCAGGCTGGGCTGGCCGATCGTGCCGACGGCCTTCGTCCCGGCCAGTCGAGCGGCGGGGAGGTAGCTCGGGAACGGCGCGCCCGCACTCACGGTGGTGGCGCCGACCGGGGCGAGGCCGAGGGTGACCGCCGAGTCCAGGGCGTCCGTGTCCAGTGCCACCACCCGCTCGGCCCGTGCGGGGACGATGCTCTCGCCGCGCGCGTGCCGGACGGTCCGGGTGCCGCCGCCGGCGGACGAACCGGCCTTCGGGGCCGAGGAGTTCGGTCCGCAGCCGGTGAGTGCCAGGCCCGGGACGAGCCCGGCGGCGAGGCCGAGCGTGGCGCGGCGGCTGAGGGGTCTGGGCACTGCGGCACCTCCAACGGGCGGGCTGGGCGCGGGAATCCCTGCCCGCGCGGCCACCCGCCTACGCCTCGAATCGCTACGGACCGGTCACGCCCCGGGGGTGCAGCGCCGCCGGCGCGCCCCTGGGCGGCGCCGGACCCCACGGTCCCGAGTCGCGGCGCCTCCTCACGCTCCCGGGTCGCGGCGGACTCTCACAGCCCCGAGCCGCAGCGGTCCGTCACGGCCCGGAGTCGCAGCGGATCGTCACGTCTCGGAGCCGTTCTCCCGCCGCTGGCGCAGGAGTTCGTCGTACTCGGCGTGCACCCGCCGGTCCATCGCGAGGGTGAACTGGGCGTCGGCCACGGTGCGGGCCAGCGGTCGGACCCGCAGGATGCGCTCGGTGAGCCGGACCGCCTCGCCGGGCGGCAGCGGGGTGTCGGCGGCCAGTGCGCTGAGCAGGTGCTCGGTGACCACCTCGATGAAGATCTCGGCGATGGCGTCCACGTGTTCCCGGGTGCGTCGGCTGGCGTCCAGCACCGCCGAGAGCGGCACCCCCTCCGCCACCAGCTCGGTGGTGGCGTCCATCAGCCGACGGCTGACGTGGGTGATCCCGTCCTCCTCGACGGTGATGTAGCCCTGCTCGATGGACTCGGCGGTGTTCTCCTCGGTGAGCTGGTCGCCGAAGGCGGCCTTGAGCTCCTCCCAGTCGAGGCGCACCGGGGTCTCGTCCGACCACGGCGCGACGATCGCCGCCTCCAGGCCGATCAGCTCTGCGACGTCCCGACCGCTCTCGCCGGCGCCGATCAGTTCGGCGATGCCGCCCAGGGTGTGGCCGCGTTCCAGCAGTTCGCCGATCATCCGCAGCCGGGCCAGGTGCTCCTCGCCGTACCAGGCGATCCGGCCCTCCTTGCGGGGTGCCTGGAGCAGTTTGCGCTCACGGTAGAAGCGCAGGGTGCGGGTGGTGATGCCGGCGGCTTCGGCCAGTTCCTCCACCCGGTACTGGCGTTTTCTGTCGCCCGCAGCAGCTCTGACCTTGTCCACGGCGATCAGCATAGGTCCGTCGGCGGGGAAGGCTCCCGGAACCGGAGCCGTCGCGCTTCTTCCATCCGGTGTCAGCAAGGGCTACCCTGCCAACCATGCCAGTGATTACTGGCGCGATTGGAAGGGTTCCGGGGCAGGCCCCGGGAGAGTGCGACGATCACCGCCCCACCCTCAGGAGGAGGCCGCATGGCATCCAGCAGCAAGCGCCCCCGCTCCGGCACGTCCGGTGCGTCCGGCGTCAACGGCGCGCCCGGCACGCCCGGCGCGCCCCGTACGGCCGAGGGGTCGTCCGAGGCCGGGGCCCACGCGGTGGAGGAGGCCGTACCGCACGTCCGGGTGGCGGTGATCGGCTCCGGCTTCGGCGGCCTCGGCGCCGCGGTCCGGCTGCGCCGCGCCGGGATCACCGACTTCGTGGTGCTGGAGCGCGCGGACTCCGTCGGCGGCACCTGGCGCGACAACAGCTACCCCGGCTGCGCCTGCGACGTGCCCTCGCACCTCTACTCCTTCTCCTTCGCCCCCAACCCCGACTGGCCGCGCAGCTTCTCCGGTCAGCCGGACATCCGCGCCTACCTGGAGAAGGTCGCCACCGTCTTCGGGCTCCGACCCCACCTGAGGTTCAACGCCGAAGTGCTGGAGGCGCGTTGGGAGAGCGACGGGGCCCGCTGGCGGATCACCACCTCGGCCGGTCAGTGGACCGCCGACGCCGTCGTCTCCGCCGCCGGACCGCTCGCCGACCCGCAGATCCCCGACCTGCCCGGGCTGAGCGGCTTCACCGGCAAGGTGTTCCACTCCTCCCGCTGGGACCACGACTTCGACCTGGCCGGCAAGCGCGTCGCCATGGTCGGCACCGGCGCCTCCGCCGCCCAGATCATCCCGTCGATCCAGCCCGAGGTCGGCAAGCTGACCGTCTTCCAGCGCACCCCGGCCTGGGTCCTGCCGCGCCGCGACCGCGAGATCACCCAGCTGGAGAAGTGGCTGCACGGCCGCCTGCCGCTCACGGCGAAGATCCGCCGCGGCACCCTGTTCGCCCTCCGTGAGCTCCAGGTCGACGCCTTCGTCCGCCGCCCCGGGCTGCTGCGCATGGTCCAGCAGCTCGCCGAGCGGCACATCGCGCAGAGCGTCCCGGACCCGGCGCTGCGCGCCAAGCTCACCCCGGACTACCGGATCGGCTGCAAGCGCATCCTGCTCAGCAACACCTACTACCCGGCACTCGCCGCCGCCAACACCGAGGTCGTCGACTCCGGCCTGCGCGAGGTGCGCGGCTCCACGCTGGTCGCGGCCGACGGCAGCGAGCACGAGGTGGACGCCATCGTCTTCGGCACCGGCTTCCACGTCACCGACATGCCCATCGGGGCCCGGGTGTTCGGCGTCGACGGCACCAGCCTGGCCGAGGAGTGGAAGGACGGCATGGAGGCGCTGCGCGGCTCGACCGTGCGCGGCTTCCCGAACCTCTTCTTCGTCATCGGGCCCAACACCGGCCTCGGCAACAGCTCGATGATCCTCATGATCGAGTCCCAACTGAACTACATGATCGACGCGTTGACGACGCTCGGCTCGATCGGCGCCGCCGCCATGCAGCCGACGGTACGCGCCCAGCGGCAGTGGAACCTCGAACTGCAGCACCGGATGGACCGCACCGTCTGGACCACCGGCGGCTGCCGCAGCTGGTACCTCGACCCGAGCGGCAGGAACACCGTGCTCTGGCCCGGCTCCACCGCCTCCTTCCGCCGCGCCACCCGCAAGGTGGACCTCGGCGAGTACGAGCTGATCATGCGCGCGGCGCCGGCCGCCGCCCGCGCCGTCCAGGAGGTCTCCGCGTGAGCGCCGCCGTCCTGCCCGCCGAGTACGAACACCCGACGCCTGCCGAGGAGTTGACCGTCCGCTCGGCCGACGGCATCCGGCTGCACGTCGAGGTGCACGGCCAACCCGGCGCGCCCACCGTGGTGCTGGCGCACGGCTGGACCTGCTCGACCGCCTTCTGGGCCCCAGTGATCCGCGAACTCTCCGACCGCTACCGGGTGGTGGCCTACGACCAGCGCGGCCACGGGCACAGCGAGATCCCGCCGAGCCGGGCCCGCTACTCGACCCGGGCGCTCGCCGAGGACCTGTCCGCCGTGCTGGCCCGGACCGTCCCGGCGGGGGAGCGGGCCGTCCTGGCCGGGCACAGCATGGGCGGCATGACCATCATGGCCGCCGGCGGCCGCCCCGAGGTCGCCGAGCGTACCGCCGCCGCCGTCCTGATCTCCACCGGGCCGAGCGAGCTGGTGGCCGAACTCACCGTCCTTCCCCCGGGCGTGCGTTCCCCGGGCCTGCGCCGCTTCCTTCACCGGCAGCTGCTGCGCTCCCGGATGCCGCTCGGACCGGTCTCGCCGGTCAGCCGGGTGGCGCTCAAGTACGCGACCATGGGCTCGGGTTCGCCCGCCGGGCAGGTCGAGGCGACGGCCCGGATCGTGCACGCCTGCCCGACCGCGGTCCGCGCCAACTGGGCCGCGGTGCTCGACCGCCTGGACGTCCGTGCCGGGCTCGCCCGGCTCACCGCGCCCACGGCGGTGGTGGTCGGCACCGACGACCGACTGACCCCGCCGGTGCACGCGCACCGGATGATCGCCGGGCTCAAGGACCCGCAGGGGCTGTTGCTGCTGCCCGGAGTCGGGCACATGTCGCCGCTGGAACGCCCGGCGGAGGTCGCCGGCGAGATCCATCGGATGGCCGCCGAGCACCTGGTCGGCGCGCCCGCCGCCGCGCCTGCCGCCGCGCCTGCCGATGCCGCGCTCGCCGGCACCGCGCCCGCTCCGGCCGGAGCCGCCGCAGTCGCGACTGCCGACTCCACCGTTGATCCTGCTGTTGACTCCACCGACGAGAGGACCGCCGTCGCATGAACGCCATCCCGCCGTTGTCCGCGCAGGTCGTCGTCGTGACCGGGGCCGCCCGGGGGGTCGGCGCGTCGCTGGCCCGCAAGCTCGCCCGGCGCGGGGCCAAGGTCGCCCTGCTGGGGCTGGAGCCGGAGGAGCTCAAGGCCGTCGCCGCCCAGTGCGGGCCGCATGCGACCAGCTGGGACGTGGACGTCACCGACCTCGACGCGCTCGACGACACCGCCCGCCGGATCAAGGAGCACTACGGGCGGATCGACACCGTCGTCGCCAACGCCGGGATCGCCATCGGCGGACCGCTGACGGACAGCGACCACCGGGCGTTCAGCCGGGTCATCGAGGTGAACCTGCTCGGCAGCGTCGCCACCGCGCGGGCGTTCCTGCCGGCGCTCATCGAGAGCCACGGCTACCTGCTGCAGATCGCCTCGCTCGCCGCGCTGACGCCGGCCCCGCTGATGAGCGCGTACTGCGCCAGCAAGTCCGGGGTGGAGGCCTTCGCCCACTCGCTCCGCGGCGAGGTCGCCTACCAGGGGGTGAAGGTCGGCGTCGGGTACCTGAGCTGGACCGACACCGACATGGTGCGGGGGGCCGACGAGGACGCCGTGCTGAAGCAGATGCGGTCGCGGCTGCCGTGGCCGGCGAACAAGACGTACCCGCTGGAGCCCGCGGTGGACCGGATCGTCGCCGGGATCGCGCGCCGGTCCGCCCACGTCTACGCCCAGGCCTGGCTGCGCGGGATGCAGCCGGTCCGCTGGCTGCTGCCGAGCCTGATCGCGGTGGTGGGCTCCCGGGACGTCGCCCGGCTCGCCCCCCAGCTCGCCGCCACCGCCGCCAGCCGCCTGCGCGCCGTCGGCGCCGGGGGCGCGGCGGACACCGCGGCCCGGGGGAGCCACAGCGGCTCGGGAAGCTGACCGCCGGCAGCCGACGGCTCGTAACGGGTAGCAGGTAACAGATGACAGGCGACAGCTGACAGATGATGAAATCTGTCAGCTGTTCGCTGTTCGCTGTTCGCTGTTCGCTGTTCGTCGTTCGCCCGTCGCCCGTCGCCCGTCGCCCGTCGCCCGTCGCCCGTCGCCCGTCGCCCGTCGCCCGTCAACCCGTCACGCCGTCACCGTCCGCCCTCCCCGTCCGTCGCGATCCGCGCCAGCGTCTCCAGCGCCCGTGCCAGGACCGGCAGCGGCGGCGAGGCGAGCGCGACCCTGACGGCGGACGGCGAGCGCCGCGGATCCACGGCGAACGCCGTCGCGGGCGTGACCGAGATCCCGGCGCGTGCCGCCGCCGCAACGAAGGCCTCCGCCCGCCAGGCCCCCGGCAACTCCCACCACAGGTAGTACGAGCAGGGGTCGGCCCGCAGGCGCTGCCCCGTCAGCGCCTCGCGCGCCAGCAGCTGCCGGGCCGCCGCGTCGGCTCGCTTCGCCGCCTCGACCGCGGCCAGTGAGCCGTCCCCGATCCAGCGCACCGCCGCCTCCAGTGCGAACCCGCTCGGCGTCCACCCACCCGAGCGCAGCGCGCCCGCCACCCGTTCGCGCAGCGCAGCCGGGACGGCCGCGAACCCGCTGGTCAGCCCGGGGGCCAGCCGCTTGGAGAGGCTGTCCACCAGCACGGTGCGCTCCGGCGCCAGCGCGGCCAACGGCGTCAGGTCGGGCCGCAGGAACGACCAGACGGCGTCCTCGACCACCGGCAGGCCGAGCCGCCGCAGCTCTTCCACGAGCCCCGCCGCCCGCTCGTGCGGCATGCTCGTGCCGAGCGGGTTCTGCAGCCGGGGCTGCAGGTACACGGCGCGCAGCGGCGCGGCCCGGTGGGCGGCTGCGACGGCGTCCGGCACCAGCCCGTCCTCGTCCATGGCCAGCGGCACCAGCCGGATGCCCAGCCGCTCGGCCACCGCCTTGACCACCGGATACGTGAGCGCCTCCACCCCCAGTCGCTGCCCGGGCGGCACCAGCGCGGAGAGCGCCCCCGCGATGGCCTGCCGCCCGTTGCCCGCGAACAGCAGGTCCGCGGCGTCGACCTCCCAGGAGCCGGTCGAGAGCAGGCCGGCGAGGGCCCGCCGGGCCGCGCCCGTTCCGGCCGCGCCGATCGGCCGCAGGGCGTCCCCGAGCGCGTCCGTGCGGAGCAGTGGCGCCAGTCCGCCCGCCAGCAGCTCGGCCTGTCCGGGCACGACGGGGTAGTTGAGTTCCAGGTCCAGGGGCCCGGCGGCGGGTTCGGCGAGAGCGATCCGTGCGCCGTCCGCCCCCCGTCCGGCCCGGACGAAGGTCCCGCGCCCGACCTCCCCGACGGTCAGCCCGCGCCGGGCCAGTTCCCGGTAGACCCGCCCGGCCGTCGAGGCGGCGATGCCCCGGCTTCGGGCGAACGCACGCTGGGTGGGCAGCTGCTGTCCCGGCCGCAGCCGCCCGTCGGCGATGTCGGTGGCGACCCGGTCGGCGATCAGGCGGTAGTCGTCCATCGGTGGCGGGCCCTCCGTGTGCCGTACCGGTGCGCCGTGCCCCCGGGCCCCACCCGAGCGCCGCGCCCCCCGGGCCGCGCCCCTCAGCCGCGCCCATGGGCCGCACCGTCCTCGGGGCACATTGCACCGAGTGCAAAGCCATCATTGCATCGAGCCGGTCACCCGTCCTAGCCTCCCTCCATGGACGCGTTGACTACCGCCGTGGACGGCCACGCCGTGCTCGGGATCGCCGCCGTGGCGCTGGGCATGGTGCTGTCGCCGGGGCCCAACATGATCTACCTGGTCTCACGCTCGATAGCGCAGGGCCGTCGCGCCGGGCTGATCTCGCTGCTGGGGGTCGGCACCGGCTTCCTGGTGTACCTCGTCGCGGTGACGGCGGGGGTGGCCGCGGTGTTCTCGGTGGTGCCCGCCCTCTACACCGCGATCAAGCTGGCCGGCGCCGGCTATCTGCTCTGGCTGGCCTGGAAGGCGGTCAAGCCCGGTGGTACGGCGGTCTTCGCCCCGCAGCAGCTGCCGCCGGACCCGCCGCGCCGCCTCTTCACGATGGGCTTCCTGACCTGCCTGCTCAATCCCAAGATCGCCATCATGTACATCTCGCTGCTGCCCCAGTTCGTGGCGCCGGAGCGGGGTCACGTCGCCCTGCAGAGCCTGCTGCTGGGCCTGACCCAGATCGCGATCGCGATCACCGTCAACGGCCTGATCGCGATGAGCGCGGGCAGCATCGCCACCTTCCTCAACCGCCGTCCGGCCTGGCTGCGGGTCCAGCGCTACGTGATGGGCACCGTCCTGGCCGGTCTCGCCGTGCGCATCGCCGCCGACCGCGCCAAGGCGGTGGCGGTCTAGCCACGGCCTGCCATCGCCGCCCAGGTCCGGCGGTCCAGCGACGTCCTCGGATCGCCGCCTCGGTCCGGCGGTCCGTCAGCGCCCGGCCTGGCAGCCGGCCGCCGTCCGCAGCACCTCGTACGCGGCCTGCACGAACCGGCCGTCCAGGGTCGGCCCGGTGTTGGCCAGCGCCGCGACCGCGCACGCCGCCTCCCGGGAGAAGCCCACGAAGGCCGTGAAGCCCCGGGTCGCGCCGGTGTGGAAGTACAGCTCGCGCCCGCCCGAGCGGCGGCGGTTCCACACCAGGCACAGCTCGTCGGAGGAGTGCGGCCGCCGCAGCCGGGCCCGCTGGACCTCGCCCAGGGCCTCCTTCAACGCGCCTCCCCCGTCACCGGGTTGCGGTCCGTCGAGGTGTGCCCGGAGGTAGCGCAGCAGGTCGGCTCCGCTCGACCGGACGGCGCCGGCCCCGGGCAGTCCGGGGATGCTCCACGGCGGTGTCGCCCGGCCGCGCCGGTATCCGACGGCCCGGTCCGGCGCGTCCGGGGAGCAGCCGGTGGCGGTGAGGCCCAGGGGCCGGCAGACGCGTTCGGCGAGCAGGTCCCCGTACGGCAGTCCGCCCGTCTCGGCGAGCACCCGGCCGAGGAGTCCGACGCCGTAGTTGGAGTACCGGTACCGGCTACCGGGCCTGCTCCGTACGGTGGTTCGCGGCAGTGCGGCGCGCAACTTCTCCTCGCCGAACGCGGCGTACGGGTTGCCGGACCAGTTCGGGACGGCTCCCGCGAGCAGCCCGGGCGCCAGCCGGGGCAGCCCGGAGGTGTGGGTGGCCAGGTGCAGCAGCCGGATCGGTTCGGGCGAACGGACCGTCACCGGGCGCCAGTCGGGCGGCAGGAGGCGCTCCACCGGGTCGTCCAGGGCGAGTTCGCCGTGGGCGGCCAGCTCGGCGAGCAGCAGTGCGGTGAACGTCTTGCTGACCGAGCCGAGTTCGAAGACGGTGTCCGGCGTGCACGGGGCCGACCGCTCGTGCCCGAGGTGCCCGTGGCAGCGCACCTGGTCCTGATCCTCGCGTGCCACGGCCACCGTGACGGCGGTGGCGTACGGCGCGGCCGTCCGGACCGCTGCCCGGACGGCCGTGTCGAGCTCGTTCACCCGGCGGCCGCACCGGCGCCGCCGAGCGCCCGGGAGAGCAGGACCGTCGCGGCGACGACCGCCACCACGGCGGTGTGTTCGTGTGCCCGGATCGCCGACTCGGGGTCCTCTTCGACCGGTTCGGCGTCCCGCGGGACCAGGCCGTCCGCCCGCTGCACCGCGGCCAGGGCCTCCCAGCCGGAACTCCCCAGCATGGGACGGCCGATGCACGCATCGACGATCAGCAGCTCGCCGACGAGGTCCCACTGGCCGATCTCCATCCAGATGTCGAGCCAGACCGGCAGCCACGCGCGCAGGTAGTCGCGCATCGGTTCGGGCAGGTCCTCGGGCCGCGCGCCCCAGTCGGTGAGGTGGAAGACGGTGTGGGTGACCTGGTAGGCGATCGACCAGGCGATGGTCCACGGTTCGGGGAGCGCGCCGAGCCAGGTGCGGGCGGCGAGTTCGGCCCAGTCCGGCCGGTGGCTGAGCCCGATGACCCGCCGCGCGTTCGCCACCGCGAGCTGTCGGCTGCCCTGGATCTCGACCGCGTGGACGGCCCGCAGCCGGCTGATCGATTCGAGCAGCTCCTCCAGTGCGGCGTGCCGGTAGCCGACCCGGGCGAAGTGGGCGTACGTCTCCAGCGGGTCGGTGACCGTGACGTGCCGCAGCTGCCGCTCGTAGAGCATGTCGCCCTCGCGCAGTTGCGCCCAGGCGCCGTCGAGCATGTCGCGCGCGGCGCGGGCGTCCTGCGGTCCGGCGACGCCGTCGCGCAGCACCAGGGAGGAGGCCATCGCGGCCTCGCAGAGCGGCTTGTAGACGTCGTTCGGTTCGGCGAGGTCGATGATGGTGTTGTCGGCGAGCCTGCCCCAGCCGCCCTGGTAGCAGGTGTGCAGCCAGGACAGCGCGCGGGTGCCGAGCTGCTGGGCGGTGGCGAGCACCTCGGTGTCGGTGGTCATCGCGGGTTCCCCTCCGACAGGCGCTCGGCGATGGCGAGTTCGAGCCGGGTACGGACGGCGCCGATGCCGACGAGGCGGATCCGGTCCAGGATCGGCTCAACCTCCAGGTGCGGTGGCCGGTCCTCGGCGCCGGCCCAGGCGAGCCAGCGGGCGAGCCGGACGGCGGTGGTGAAGTCGCGCCGGAGCATGGCGCGGACGGCGCCGCGGGCGAGTGCCAGGTGGTCCGTGCGGGCGGCGTCGTGGACCGGGCCGTCCAGCCCGGGCAGGGCGAGCACGGACAGTTGTGCCATCCGGACGGACCAGGCCTGCCAGCCCAGCTCCGCCGGTCCGGGCAGCGGGGCGGGCACGTGGTCCGGGGCATGACCCGGCCCGCGATCCGACGCGGAACCCGGGGCATGACCCGGCCCGTGACCCGGCACGCGATCCGGCACGTGATCCGACGCGGAGTCCGGCACGGAACCCGGCGCGGTGTCCGCGTACGGTGTGCGGGCGAGCACCCGGCCGGCGGCCCAGTCCTGCCACGCGATGGCCTGCGCGGCCTCGGGGGAGGCCGGTACCGGCGCGGGGAAGGCCCGTCGGGCCTCGGCGAGCAGCGCGGCGGTGGGTCCGTCGGGCTCGGCTCCGGTGAGCAGCTGCGGGGCGAAGAGGTCCGCGCCGAGCACGCGGACCGCGGCCAGCAGCGGGCGGGGGACGACGGTGTCCGGGTCCGCGAGCGCGGCCGTACCCCCGCCGCCCCGGAGGGCGTCGAGGGTACGGCCCGCCACCCGCTCGACCGCCGCGGCGTACTCGTCACGGAGAGGGGTCTCGGCGAATGGCATGGTGGTGAGGTCCTCCTTCAGGAGGTCGGGCGTGGGCGCGGGGCCCCGTGGGGACGGGGCCCTGCGGACGGAGTGTGGCTACCGGGTCGGCTTCTCCTTGGGTCCCTTCGGGGACAGCAGGAGCAGGCCGAGCAACAGCAGGCCACCAGCGGCCTCGGGCAGGTACGTGGGCGCGTCGGACACGACGGCCTCGTCCTCCACCATCAGGCTGGCTAGGGTGTCGGCCTCGGTCGACGTCGCGGTGCGTGACGCCGAGGCGGTTTCGGTCCGGAACTGAGTAAGCATCAGATGTGCCTCCTCGTCTGGCTTTCACCGTCCGGTCGGGCGGTGCCCCTGTCCGACACTACGTGCACGATCGGGCACCTGCATCCGCAGTCCTGTGAGCTGGGACGTTGCACTCGGTGTGGGCTCGACTGCGGCGAGTCGGTACGGTCGGGGCATGACCACAGCCTTGATCACCGGCGCGACCGCCGGCATCGGAGCCGCGTTCGCCCGCCGGCTCGCCCGCAGCGGCTACCAGCTCGTCCTGGTGGCGAGGGACGCCGAGCGCCTGCAGCGCGCCGCCGCCGACCTGCACGGGAAGTACGGCGTCGAGACGGAGGTGCTGACCGCCGACCTCGCGACCGACGAGGGCATCGGCGCCGTCGAGGCCCGCCTCGCCGACCCCGCCCGCCCGGTGGACCTCCTGGTCAACAACGCCGGCTTCGGCAACAAGGGTGCCTTCGGGGCCGTCCCGCTGCAGGACGAGCTGGACATGGTGAAGGTGCACATCGAGGCGATCCTGCGGCTGACCACGGCCGCACTGCCCGGGATGCGCGAGCGCCGCCGCGGTGCGATCGTCAACGTCGCCTCGGTGGCGGCCTTCCTGCCGCGCGGCACCTACGGGGCGAGCAAGGCGTGGGTGGTCAGCTTCACCCAGGGCGTGCTGCGTGACCTGGGCGGTACGGGCGTGCGGATGATGGCGTTGTGCCCGGGCTTCACCCGGACGGAGTTCCACGAGCGCGCGGGCATGGGCACCGGCAACATCCCGTCCTGGTCCTGGCTCTCTGCCGAGCGGGTGGTGGACGAGGCGATGCGCGACCTGGCCCGCGGCCGGTCGTTGTCCGTGCCGGGCAAGCGGTACAAGGTCGCGGTGGCGATCGCCCGGTTGCTGCCGCCCGGCGGACTGGGCGGCCTCTCCTCGAAGGCGGCGCGCACGTACCGCACCGACTGACGCCGGTGCCCCGGGCGGTCGGCCGTGCGGCTCGGGCCCGACGGGAATAGAGCGAATCTCACTATTAGCTTGTCTAACTATGAGCTATCCTCGCTATATCCATCCCGTCCACCCGTCACACCGCGCGTCCGACCGCCCGTCCGGGCGCTCGTCCCGGCGCCGGTCCGACCGACCCAGGGAGGCCCGCCCTTGAGGCAAGCCGCCATCGACTGGACCCCGCCCGCGCGCGCCGAGGGCGATTCCCGCCCGCCGGCCCCGTGGCGGCGCATCCTCGCCCTCTTCCGCCCCTACCGCGGCCGTCTCGCCACCGTCGGGCTGCTGGTCGCCGCCTCCGCGGTGGTCTCGGTCGTCTCGCCGTTCCTGCTGCGGGCCGTCCTGGACACCGCCATCCCGCAGGGCCGCACCGGCCTGCTCAGCCTGCTCGCGCTCGGGATGATCCTCACCGCCGTGGTGAACAGCATCTTCAACGTCCTGCAGACGCTGATCTCCACCACCGTCGGCCAGCGCGTCATGCACGACCTGCGCACCGCCGTCTACGGGCACCTGCAGCGGCAGTCGCTGGCCTTCTTCACCCGCACCCGCACGGGCGAGGTGCAGTCCCGGATCGCCAACGACATCGGCGGCATGCAGTCCACGGTGACGTCCACCGCGACCAGCCTGGTCTCCAACCTCACCGCGGTGGTCGCCTCCGTCGTGGCCATGGTCGCCCTCGACTGGCGGCTCACCGTCGTCTCCCTCCTCCTGCTCCCGCTGTTCGTCTGGATCAGCCGCCGGGTCGGCCAGGAGCGGAAGAAGATCACCACCGAGCGGCAGAAGCAGCTGGCCGCGATGAGCTCGGCCGTCCAGGAGTCGCTCTCGGTCAGCGGCATCCTGCTCGGCCGCACGATGGGCCGCTCCGACTCGCTCGCCCGCGAGTTCACCCAGCAGTCCGACCAGCTCGCCGACCTGGAGGTCCGGGCCAGCATGGCCGGGCGGTGGCGGATGAACACCATCCAGATCGTGATGGCCGCCATGCCCGCACTGATCTACTGGGCCGCCGGGCTGACCTCCGCCGCCGGCGCGCCGATCGTCTCGGTCGGCACCCTGGTCGCCTTCGTCACCCTCCAGCAGGGCCTCTTCCGCCCCACCGTGAGCCTGCTGTCCACCGGCGTGGACGTCCAGACCTCGCTCGCGCTCTTCCAGCGCATCTTCGAGTACCTCGACCTTCCGGTGGAGATCGCCGAACCGGCCGACCCGGTCACGCTCGCCGCCCCCCGCGGCGAGGTCCGCTTCGAGGGCGTCGACTTCCGCTACGACCCCGCGCAGGAGCGCCCGACCCTCGCCGGCCTCGACCTCACGGTCCCCGCCGGGAGCTCGCTGGCCGTGGTCGGCGAGACCGGCTCGGGCAAGACCACCCTCAGCTACCTCGTCCCGCGGCTGTACGACGTCACCGGCGGCCGGGTCACCCTGGACGGCGTCGACGTCCGCGAGCTCTCCTTCGACACCCTGGCCCGCGCGGTCGGCGTGGTCTCCCAGGAGACGTACCTCTTCCACGCCTCGGTCGCCGACAACCTGCGCTTCGCCAAGCCCGGCGCCACCGACGCCGAACTGGTCGAGGCCGCCCGGGCCGCACAGGTCCACGACACCATCGCCGCCCTGCCGGACGGCTACGACACCCTGGTCGGCGAGCGCGGCTACCGCTTCTCCGGCGGCGAGAAGCAGCGCCTCGCACTCGCCCGGACGATCCTGCGCAACCCGCCGGTGCTCATCCTCGACGAGGCCACCAGCGCGCTCGACAACCGCACCGAGCGCGCCGTCCAGCAGGCCGTGGACACCCTCGCGGCCGGCCGCACCACCATCACCATCGCGCACCGGCTCTCCACCGTCCGCGCCGCCGACCAGATCGCCGTCCTGGACCACGGGGTGGTGGTGGAACTCGGCACCCACGAGGAGCTGGTGGAGCTGGACGGCCGGTACGCGGCCCTGCTGCGCCGGGAAGCGCCGGAGGCGGCCGCCCGGCCGGAGGGGGGCGGTCTTGTGGAGTCCGGTCCGGTGGAGGACGTCCTGTCGGGGGAGGTGCCGCCGGCGGGCAAGGCGCTGCTCACGGAGGCCGCCCTCCGTCGGGCCTGATCCCGTCGGGCTGAACCCACGGGCCTGAACCCACGGGCCTGAACCCACGGGCCTGAACCCACGGGCCTGAACCCACGGGCCTGATCCCGCCGGCCGGACCGGTCCGTCGGGAGTGGCGCCCGTCGAGTCGCCGTCGGCTAGGCCGCCTTCGGGACCTCGTTGTAGTTCTCCGCGACCTCCTGGCCGGAGAGCCGCTGGATCGCCGCCATCACCTCGTCGGTCACCTGCCGACGCGCCTTCAACGAGCGGGCCTGCCCGTGCAGCTCGTCGAAGTGCAGCGGCTCGCCGAAGCGGACCGTCACCTTCTTCAGCCGCGGCACCCGCTTGCCCACCGGCAGGATCTGCTCCGGCCCCTCCAGCGCCACCGGCACCACCGGGACGCCCGCGGTGAGCGCGAGCCAGGCGACGCCCGTCTTCCCCCGGTAGAGGCGGCCGTCCAGGGAGCGGGTGCCCTCGGGGTAGATGCCGAAGGCCTTGCCGTCCTCCAGGATCTCCAGCGCCGACTCCAGCGAGGCCTGAGCGGAACGGTAGGTGCCGCGCTCGACCGGCACCGCGCCGATCGCCTCGAAGAAGCCCTTGGAGAGCCTGCCCTTGAGCCCGGCGCCGGTGAAGTACTCGGCCTTGGCGAGGAAGTGGACCCGGCGCGGGGAGGTCAGCGGGATCACCACGCTGTCGATGAACGACAGGTGGTTGCTGGCCAGGATCACCCCGCCCTTGCGCGGGACGTTCTCGACCCCCTCGATGACCGGCCGCCAGATTCCCCGCGAAGCCGGTTTCAGCACCAGCTTGGTGACGAGGTCGAGCACGATTCCCTCCCTGGACGAACTACCGCCCGGGAGGTGCCCGGGCCACGATCAGATCCGCAGACTACGACACCCACCCCCGCGCCCGTCCACTCCCGCCGCCCGTGGTGCGCACCACGGGCGGGTAGGGTACGGCCGTCCGAACAGAGCAACACCCCGCAGTACCCAGGAGGGCACGATGGAGACCACCGAGGCGATCAAGGCCTTTTTCGACCGCTTCGACAAGGACGGCGACGGCAAGATCACGGCGGCCGAGTACGCGCTGGCCGCGAACGAGATGGGCGACCACGACGTCACCCTCTCGATGGCCGAGGCCCTGATCCACAGCATGGACACCAACCACGACGGTGTCCTGACCTTCGAGGAGTTCCTGGCCGCCCGCCAGCGCTGAGCCCGCACCGAACGGGGCCGGGCGCCGTACCGGCGGCGCCCGGCCCCGTTCGGCGCCCGGCCCGGTTCGTCGGCCCGGACCCGTTCCGCGGCTCCACCGCCTCCCGCTGCGGGCCCTGCCGCCCGCCGACCGCCCGGTTACCGCCCGCCGTTCACCGGGAACACCCGGCGCACCACCCGCTCCGCCGCCCCGCCGTCGTCCCAGACGCAGAACTTCGCGCGGAACCGTGCCCGCGCCCCCGGCGCCGGATCGCCCGCCAGCAGCGCCCGCGCCAACTCGTCCGCGGTCTCCGTGACCGCGCCCGGCGGCTCCGCGAACAGGTCGAAGTAGACGCCGCGCTCCCGCTGGTAGTCCGCCCAGTCCGGGGCGAAGATCACCACCGGCCGGTCCAGCACCGCGTAGTCGAACATCATCGACGAGTAGTCCGTCACCAGTACGTCCGCCGCGAGGTAGAGGTCCTCGACGGTCGGGTGCGACGAGACGTCCACGATCTCCGCCGCCTGCCCGTCGGCCGTCAGGTCGCCCGGCCCGCCGGTGTGGAAGTAGTGCGTGCGCACCAGCAGCGTGAAGTCCGGGCCCAGTCGGCGGGCCAGCTCGGCCACGTCGAGCAGCGGCACGTAGCCGCCCTTGCCGCCGCGGTGGGTCGGCGCGTACAGCACCGCCCGGGTGCCCGGGCGCAGCCCCAGGCGCTCGCGCATCGCGCGCACCTCGTCCGGGGCGGCGTCGGCCAGCCGGTCGTTGCGCGGGTAGCCGGTGTCCAGCATCTCGTACCGGCCGGGGAAGGCGCGGGCGAAGTGCTCGCTGGTGTGCGGGTTGGGGGAGACCAGGAAGTCCCAGCGGTCGACGGCCTCCTGGAGCAGGTCGAAGTCCATCCCCTCCGCCGCCGCCGGGCGGTCGCGCAGGTCCATGCCCATGGCCTTGAGCGGGGTGCCGTGCTGGGTCTGCACGTGCACCGAGCCCGGCCGCTTGACCATCGTGCGCGGGAAGTTGACGTTGTTGACGAAGTACTTGGCGGTCGCCATCGTCTTGAGGTACGCGGGGGTGTTGACGATTACGTACGGCACCCCGGGGGGCAGCGTGGCGGCCTGCCGGCGGTTCTCCACCACCCACACGCCCCGGATCCGCGGCGCGAGTTCCTTCGCCTTCTCGTAGATCGCCGCCGGACTGCACGCGTACCCCCGGTGCCAGTACGCGGCGTAGACCGCCAGGTGCTCGTCCAGCGGCAGCCGGCGGAAGGCGTTGTACGCCGTGAACCGGGCGCCGCTGCGCACCCCCTTCTTCACCGCGGGCGCCACCGCCCGTGCCCCGCGCTTGAGTTCGCGCGGCAGCCGGCCGGTGCGGCGCAGCTCGGCGTAGGCGATCCGGGCGCCGCGCGCGGCCAGCCGGTACTGCACGCCGCGCACCCCGCCGGGGTAGTGGTAGCCGGCCGGGCGGTGGCGGTCGAAGTGCCGGGCGATCCGCTGGAAGAACTCCTTGCGCAGGCCGGCGGGGACCAGCCCGGGGGTGTCGTAGACGTTCAGCGCCTGGCGGACGGTGCGGTCGAAGACCAGGGCGCGCAGCGACTCCGGGACGGGCCGGCCGGGGCGGTCCGGGCGGTCCAGGAAGGCGAAGATCGCGTCGTACTGGGCGAAGACGTCGGCGTGCTTGGGGGAGGCGGTGGCGGTGATCGCGCCGTCCCGGCCGCGCCGGTAGTTGTAGCAGGGGCGGTCGACGTAGCGCAGCCGCTCGGCGGCGAGCAGCGCCGGGTAGGTGACCGAGATGTCCTCGTAGTAGCCGCGGCCGAAGGAGACGCCGAGGCCGTCCAGGAACGCGCGGCGGAACACCTTGTTCCAGACCGACATCACGGTCTGGAACAGCGCCGGGTGCTCGGCCAGGGTGCAGCCCTCGACCAGCGGGGAGCCGGTCAGCACGTGGCGCCAGGGGTTGGACTCCGTCCCGCCGTCCGGGTAGACGTGGGTGAAGTCGGTGATCAGCACGTCGGCGGGGGTCTCCCGGCGGCGCTCCTGCGCCAGCTCGTCGAGGATCACGCTGACGGTCCGCTCGGGCACCCAGTCGTCGCTGTCGAGGAACCAGACGTACTCGCCGCGGGCCTGCGGCAGGGCGGCGGTGCGGGCACCGCCGAGGCCCTGGTTCTCGGTGAGGTGCAGCACCCGCAGCCGGTGGTCGCGGGCCGCGTAGGCGTCCAGGATCGCGCCGGAGCCGTCGGGGGAGAGGTCGTCGACCGCGATGACCTCGAAGCGGGATTCCAGGGCGGGGGTGTCGCCGAGGATCGAGTCGAGGCAGCGCGGCAGGTACCGCTCCACGCCGTGGACCGGGAGCACGATGCTGAGGAGGAGGGACACGCTGGCCGAGTCTACCGATCCACCGGGCGCGACCTGCGTGGACGTCCGGTACGGGGGCTCGCCCCGGGATCCGGCGGCCTCACCGGGGGCCGGGCCCGTTGGTGGGGGTGGCGGCGGCAGGGCGGCGGGGCGGCGGCAGCGGGGTGGGAGGGCCAGGGCTGGGGCCTGGGCGGGTCCGGGGGATTTGTCGACGATCCGTGGGGTGGGACCCGGGACCGGGGGGGGGGGGGGGCCCCCCCGGGGGGCCCCCCCCCCCGGGGGGGGGCGGGGGCCCCCCCCCCCCCGCGTCCCCGGCGCCGGCCGCCCCCCCCGGGGGGGCGGCCCACGCAGG